>JAFYAI010000090.1 GCA_017540815.1 Spirochaetales bacterium | reverse complement strand
GCGAATTGTTTCGGCTGATAGTTTTGTTTTTTAAGAAGAACCTTGATGTTACGGACTGTGAGAATAAGGAAGAGGCGATAGAGCGGCTGAGGGGAGTTGTGGGGAAGATTAAGGGGCGGCTGGAGAAGTTTAGAAGTACACGTATATTAATTAGCACAATTGTGCCAATTAATATACGGCGTATACGGGCAACTGCCGCCTGCCTCTATCCGCCAACCCAAATTTTCCTTGAAAAAATGATCTGCTGACATTTCTCAGCTTACACATCACCTCAATAACACTTTAAATGTCGTTCCCTTTCCAATCTTGCTTTCTACCTTTATGTCAAAATTTAATTTCATCACAAGATTCTTCACAATATACAATCCTAACCCCATTCCTTTGCCTGATTCCTTTGATGAATAGAATGCGTTAAATATCGTTCCAACTTTTTCATCAGGAATGCCGCTGCCATTATCAACAACCAACAGTTCAAGATGTTCATCATCTCTCACAACAGACACTTCTATACGCCCGTCATCCATATCCTCTGGTATAGCATCAATAGCATTAGAGATTAGATTCATCATTATCTGTGTCATACCCCCCGGACTTGTACTGATTATACAACCGTCTTCAATCGAGTTCACAAGTACGATCTGTCTGCTCTTGACCTTCGCCATCAGAATGTTTATAACAGTATCAGCCGTCTGTTTGAGATCGACATCTTCAATCTCCATATCTTTATGGTAATGCAGTGACTTTAGGCTCTTAATAATCGACTCTATACGCCTAATATTAGTCCAAATATTATCAGTGAACACCTCAAATTTGTGTTTCTCTTCTTCTGTCATATTGCTGCTCTTCTGAGCAATACGCTCAAGATTTTCAAGCGGACCGTATATCCCTGCAAGAGGATTGAATATCTCGTGCGATATACCGCCAAGCAAAATACCAAGAGAAGCGTACTTGTCTTTCTCATTCAGAACTGCTTTCATCTCATTAAGATTAATAATAGACTTAATCTTAGCAAGCAGCTCTTCTATTATAAACGGCTTAGAGATATAGTCTACCGCTCCGATCTCCAATCCACGCAGTTTCTCAGGCAATGCGGACAATGCAGACAAGAAAATAAACGGTATATCACGGCGGCTTGCATTCTGTCTCATCTGCTCAAAAAAATCAAATCCATTCATCTTATCCATCATTACATCTGAGATGATAAGACTTGGCTTAGGAATATTATCAAGCAGTTCAAGTGCCGCCCCCCCATTCTCAGCACTATACACACGATAGTGATGCCCGATAGTATCAGTCAAATATCTGCGCAGATCGGTATTGTCCTCCACAATCAATATGACCATATCCGATACAGCGGGAATACTAGTATCATCTATAATCTTCTCTGCAACCGGTACAGACAAACTCCGAACAATAGTTTGATTATCAGCAGCAGCGGACTGCACTGCAGCAGCCGGTAATTTTATCGTAAACTCTGTTCCCTCATTTTTCACACTCTTTGCAGTTATGCTGCCGCCGAGTGCATCGGTCATTTTCTTAATAATATATAATCCAAGACCTGTTCCGCCGATGTTGTGTTTGCCTCCGAACTGATGATACGGCTTAAACAGATGGCGAAGATATTGACTGTCTATCCCGATACCATTATCTTTAATATGAATAACAGCCATATATGACTCTTCAGTCATAGTTATCGCAATTCGTCCGCCATTATTGGTAAATTTCACAGCATCTTCAAACAGATTATCTATAATCCTGTCAAGAGAATACTCATCCGCCTGCACGAAAACATTCTGCTGTACTGACATTACAATGGTGATATTCTTCCTGTCAGCAGTAATCTTATAAATATCAGCTTTCTCTTCCAAATATGATGTTAGATTTGTCGTTACATTCTTGGCACGAGAAGACTGTCCGCGGTCAATCTTACCAACATCAAGGAAGTGCAGCATACTGGCCTTGATCTTCTCCATATTAGAACGAACGATCTCCAACTCTCGGCTTGAACCGTGCTCCGCAATATACTGATCCAGATAATTATAGATAAGAGTCAGCGGAGTCTTAGTCTCATGAGCAAGATTCATAAAATACAGATTCTCATTCTGCAGAGTATCGTTGTGTTCCTCAATCGGCTTAGCAAATGCTCGACCGGATATAACACTGCTGACAACAGTCAGCAGCAGCAGCAGCAGTAGCATTAACAGCGATGCCCGAACAAATGCCCAAACAGAATATGTCACTACAGCGATCGGCACAAGCATTAAGAATCTTGCTTCGCCTTCAAGGTCAGTGTCGGAGAATACCATGTAATTCTTACCGCGGTATTTTATTCTGCCGAAGTATTTTCCCTGAGTATCACTCTTAGCTGTATATAGTTTACGCATTATCCTGTTAATGTCGATATTCATAAGGAGGCTGCTTGTATCATCAGCGTAATGTTCATCATTCGTCCAAAGAACATTGTCATACTTGTCTGTAACATACAACAGATGACTGCTGTCACGCACCTCATGGCCGAACATTCTGTCCCAAAGCTGCGGCTTAGTCAACACCATTACCAATTTATCGGGGACATTGTCGTGATATATCGGTATAAAAAACACATTGACATGTTCCGTATTCTGTCCGATGATCACTCCTGTATCTACGACATTGAGCACGAGAGACTCACGAATCGACTCCATATCGATAAAATACTTCTGTTCTCTAAGAATAGGCACATTCACAACGAAGTTGTCGTCACTAATATAGTCTACACGGTTCTGCCCTGTAATGGCAGACTTCTCATTGAGATGGACGACAGCAATGTCGCCGTAGTCCGCAAAAAACACCTGATTAAATATATTCTTTTCATTAAGAGAGTCTCTAATGCCGCTAAGCTGCCGCAGCACACGCAGTTCAGACTGCACATCAGTGATGTGAACACGCTGAATATCCGAGAATGTTTTCGTCACCCACAAATTGCGCACAATCTTAGTCATCTCTGCTGCATTGCGTCCGAAATTCTTGACTGTTCGTCCAAGAGCTGCATTGTAATATTCCTTACTCTGACTTGTCAGCAGATTAAACACACTTCGTTGAGAATACAGCAACAGTGCGACCATCGGCAATACCGACAAGCTAAATATAAGCAAAAACAGCCGAACTCTTATTTTTATTTCGAGTTTATTCTTAAATTTCGCCATATCAGTCTTCGTACTCCACGAGCCTGCCGCTGCCATCATAAGTCACAATGCGTGTTACGCCGTTTCTGTATTCGTATTTATAGATGCGTTTGAGTTTATTATCCGCAGAATACCGCTTTCGATTGGATAGTTTTCCATTCTCGTGTGTATAGACAGTATATCCCATAAGTATACCATTCTTATACTCTGCCTCACGAATAAGATTACCATCAAAGTCAAAGCTCTTCTCCGAGATGATCTTGCCATTCTTCATCTTGGTTTCCGTGCAGACAGACTTATCAGGATTATACTCCGTTACAGAAACAGGCTTACCGTTCTCATATTGAGTATAGCGGCAGTTATTCGCAACATCCTTAATATACTCATAAATGATCAGTCCCGCCTTATCAGTCATCGTCTCACGAATAACACTGCTACCGTACTCAAACCGCTGCAGGCGGTCATTCGCCGCGATATTGACGACAGATTTATCATCACTTGAGTCAGCAGTCTGCGAATAAACAACTTGCCCGTTGGCATATTTCGTCACTGAGCGGCGGCGATTGACCGCTGTACTCTTATCATCTGTAGGATCAGTCTCATATCCATACACGAATGATATATATCTGTCATTATCGAGAATATAATTATCAGATGACCTCTGTCCTGATTCATTGAATGTAGAGTAACCTTTCAGTTTGCCGTCTTCGTATGTCTCCTGTTTCATCAGCAAACCGTCGGAGCTAAACTCCTGCCTGCTCACATCCTGTCCGGCTTCGTCTTTAAGTATCACTTTAGTGACATTGCCGTCTTTATCATACTGACTGATAAGCAGTTCTCCGGTTCGGACATCATCGAGACGAAGCCGGACACGGCGGCCGCTGCTGTCGTAGATATAGACTTCTTCTCTGTCAGCACCAAGGCTGCGATTGGAACAGCCAAATATTGCGAATATCAGTATTATTATACAAAACAGTCGTTTCTGCATTTCTTTTTACTACTTACAGCCTTGCTTCCTCGCGGTAGTTGCGTCCGGCTTTCATCCTTGTTTTATCTTTATACATTTGTTCATCAGCGGTCTTATACAATGTATCAATATCAACATTATCATGATTATATGCCAATCCGGCAGCACATCTGAATGGCGTTACTGACATTGCATTCTTGACATCATCTATGAATCTCTCGGCAGTCTCCATAGATGTCTTGCGGCACAGGACAACGAACTCGTCACCGCCTGTTCTGTATAACTTGCTCCGTCCCGGCAGATGCACCTGAATAATATCTGACATTGTAACCAATGCCTTATCGCCAACAGCATGCCCCTGTGTATCATTGAGCAGTTTCAGATCATTCAGATCAAATCCGATCAGACCGTTTATATCATTGCGATACTTTTCCGCATCCATATAGAATCTCTTGCGGCTATAAGCATTCGTAAGCGAATCACGCATCTGTGCCTGAGAATGGAAATACAGATAATAAAATGACAATCCTACAGAGATTGCCGGAACAGTCAGCCACATTCGCAGCATCATATCCAACAGTACCGCCGACACCATTACGAGTGCAAGTGCCCCCAACAGCATAAACTCGGAAAAATCTTTCTCGCGGAACTTCTTCATCGTCGCAATGATTATCATTATAACATAGAGTAAACTTGTAAGATGCGTTGTATATCCGAGCGGACCGCGCACATAATGATTCTGATCATTATAAGAGAAAGCCAACGGCACAAACAATGCTGAGAATGCAACCAAAACATTAATAATCTCCGGAAGCCATATCAGGAGATGCAACTTCGTTGAACGCCGCATAACGATATAATAAACAAATAACGCAACCAACGGACGCAGAGCATATCCTGATGCCATAGACATAATCTGTGTAAAGCACGGTTTGTCATTAGACAGGTAGCAGATACTTATCGAATCCACGATACACAATGCTATAACAGTTACTATCGCCCCATAAAAACAATGTCTGACTCTTGGCACAAATATTTTATTCGTCTTCATAAAGATGAACAACAGTACCATCGACATTAAAGCACAATAGTAACACTCCAAAACATACGATGCTATTAATGTCGCCCCATTTAATAATGATATTAACATAATCAGACCTTTATATTTATGCCGTTTCTCTTATTCCTGCGGACTGCTACCCGCATCTGCCATCGCCTTCTCCGCAGCCAGCTGCCGCTGTCTAAAAATACGCCCTACCCTTATATTGGATTTATCAATCTTCATTGCATCACTTGCACGAGACAGCAATTCATCTGTTCCGTTGTGTCTGTCATTAAATGCTAACCCTGATGCAAACATATAATCAGATGTTTTCATCGCTTTCTTTATATTATCAAAGACTATGCGGATAGATTCTTTTTGCTGATTGAGACAAAGCACAGCGATCTCGTCACCTTTGATACGATATATCCTTGATGAACCGTACACATTCTTACTAACAATGTTCACCATCGACAGAAGACTCTCTTTCCATGCAGTCTCACCGTCTTTCTGTTCGTCAAGTTCAAGTCCGCTGATATTAAACAGCATCAGAGCTGAGATCTGTTTTTCAAACATAAGCACATCAGCATAATACGCATTGCGGTTAAAGACTCCGGTCATAACATCACGCTTCGACAGTTGGAAATAGAAATAGAAATAATACAGCAGCAGGCACATAGCAGAAGCGGAATTAACAAGCCGCATATTAGTCTCTGTATCCAATATCGTAGCAGTCATTGTGATGATCAATATCCAGATAACTGTAGCCCCTTCGTAATAATTCTTGTCTTTGAACCGCTTAAGAGACTCATTAACTATCAGCATAGCGTAAAACAAAGCCGTAAGATGTGCCGTATATCCTAACATACCGCGCTGGAACACATTGTGAGCATGATAAGAGAATACCCAAGGACATATCAAAGTTGACAAAGCAGCTATTATATTGATAACAGACGGGATCCAATACAGAACTTTAGTCTTGTGCTCCTGCCGCAGAATGATAAACAGCAGGAACATCACGATCATCGGTTTATCTGCGTAACAAATAGCATATAATACTGTATGGACATTTTGGATAAAAGGATCATCCGACGGATAATGATAATACATCTCCAAAGCGTCGAATATTATAAGCAGGATTATCGCTGCACCTGTCAAAGTAAAATATTTTCGTGCCCGCTTGTCGAATGTCAGATCCGACTGCATAAACAGGAACAAAGTAAGCAGTGATGCTGCACCTATAAAATTCCACTGTATAACATTGATGACATATTCTTCCATATCCGTATTTTATATTTTTTTTGTGTTTTTTTCAAGTAAAAATATAAAAAAAATTACAAAAAACTTAAAAAAAGTCCATCTAATGTATCTTTTTAAAGTTTTTTTTAGACCAACTTCCTTCTATAGTTAAACTCATCAGTCTTAGCAGTCATTGCTCCGAACCGCAGGTCAGCGGCAAGTACATCAGCACAGATATTATCCGCCTGATACGGCTTGCCGACAAGTGACAGGCATCTGTCAGCAGTGAAGTAATTAACATCACCGTATCGATGAGCAGTCAGCTCTATATACTTATCTCTGAATATCTTGCCGGCAAGCCGATCCGCCTCTGTCCGAGATATAAACAGAGGCGGTCTGCCCTGCACAACTATCGATAGTTCCATATCGTGACTGACAAAGCCGCAGAGTCCCTTAAACATACTAACATCACCTTCTATGCTCGCATAACAGCCGTTCATTCCGAGAGTGTGCAGCACATCTGCGGCTTTGTGATTCATAACGGACAATCCGACTCCGGCGTATTTAGTGACATTGTAAGGACGAAGCAGCATGATGCCTCCCCACGAGTTGGCTTCCCATTGAGTCAGTCCCATCTCTGTCAGTTTTGCGATCCTTCCTCTGTAATACTCCAGCTCATGCTCAAACATCATCTCCGGCAGAGCGATACGCACATTGTGATTGCGGGCGAACTCAGCAATACGCCGATTGCAGTCATCAATACCGGCAGCCGCTCCGACCGGTTCGAGATATATCACAACGGATCTGATATTCTTAGGCAGAGCCCGCCCTATCTGAGTCTCTCTAATGATCGCCCTTGTAGGCAGTCCGCCAAGCTGAGCAGTCCTTGCTCTGCCGCACGGGATCTGTCTGACGAACTCAGCCTGCTCCGCAGTCAGAGCGGGATATTTGTCACTGTCGGACTTCATCTTATCGATCCGTTTCTTCACTTTATCAGACAGATTGTTGATATATGACAGCCCGCATTGAATATCGGTCTCATTCATTACGATATTAGTCTCATATTGGCTTAAGACTTCTTCCAGCTTGTCTGTAAGAATGGCGATACTCACCGTCTTTGCCTTCTTAGGCAGCGGCGGCACGCTCTCCGTCATCGTCTCGGTCATTCCTCGGAATCCAAGCACAATTGTGATATTGTCTCCGACAGTGACAGTGACATCTGCCGTGTTGGAGAACTCATCCGGAATATCGGTATCATCGGCAGTTTTGATATAATTCTGCCAATTTTCATTCTGACCTATGATGTGATCATGTCCGAACAGATGCCCTGTGCCTGTCTCACGAGCGGTGTATTGGTGCAGCACAGATACATCGGCATCTTCCTTGCCATCAATTATACTGCGATATATCCCTGTCACGGCACGCACCCAGCCGGATTTCTTGAGCCGACCTTCGATCTTTAGAGCCGACACACCGAGAGCGGCTATCTCCTGCAAATGTTCCGCCAATGACAAATCTTTCATAGAGAAGAGATTGCCGCTTGCTCCGTTCTCATCAGTCCACCTGATACGGCAGCACCCTGTGCAAGCCCCTCTGTTGCCGCTGCGTCCGCCGATGAAACTCGACATAAGGCATCGCCCGGATATACAGAAGCACATTGACCCCTCAGTGAAGATCTCGACTTCGATATTGTGTTCATCGGCGGTCTTGACACATTCTGCTATCTCCTCGGCAGTCAGCTCCCTCGCAAGCACGACTCGCTTTGCCCCCAACTCTGCAGCGAGTCGGACTTCTTCCGTATTATGTATCACCGTCTGCGTTGAGAAATGCGGCTCTAACTTCGGGAAAAATCTCCTCATCATATCGATGACCGCTAAATCAGTCACGATAACGGCATCTGCTCCGATGTCGGAGAGGAACTGCAGCATGCTGCATGCTTCGGACAGTTCATTTGGTTTCAGTTGGATATTCAGAGTGATATAGACTTTGCAGTTGTGAGAATGAGCATAAGAGATTACTTTGCGCATCATATAAGGTGCGAAATTCTGTGCAGGGCGGCGTGCATTGAACTTATCCAGTCCAAGATACACGCTGTCAGCACCGCCGTCTATCGCAGCGATAAAAGATGACAGATTTCCAGCAGGGGACATTAATTCACAGTTCATTCTCAACTATCTCATCCCCGGTATCAAGTCAAAAATATATTCGGTAAAGTTGATCATCGATCCGGCGATCCATGATCCGAATATCACTATCGCCAGAACTATCGCCAGTATCTTAGGTACGAATGTCAGCGTCTGCTCCTGTATGGAAGTCGTCGCCTGCAGGATAGAGATAACAAGCCCGACAACAAGTGCAACAAGCAGTATCGGCAAAGAGATCATAACAGTCAGCCGCATCGTTTCAGTCATTAATTCCGCAATAAATGCCGTATCCATCAGCTAAAACTCCTAAATAATTCGTAAGTCAGCAGTTCCCAGCCGTCAACAAGCACAAACAGCATGATCTTGAACGGCAGTGTTATCATAACAGGCGGCAGCATTACCATACCCATAGCCATGAGGATGCTCGCCACAACCATATCTATGATCAGGAATGGGATAAACAGCAGCACACCTATCTTGAATCCGACAGTCATCTCATTGATCACAAATGCCGGTATCAGCACATAAGTCGGCACATCGGCGGATGTAGACGGGGCAGCCAAGCCGCGCATATTCATGAAGAATCCTATATACTCAGGATTAGTCTGCCGAAACATAAAGTCTCGCAGCGGATCTACTGATTTCCGGAAAAACTGCGTTGTATCAAGCCGCTGCTCCGGTGCAACAGACTCCTGATTGAAGTAAGGCTGTATAGCCTCACGATTTATCCGATCAAATGTCGGCTGCATTATAAAGAATGTCATAAACAGTGCTAAACCGAACATTACCTGATTCGGCGGCATCTGCTGCAGTGACAGAGCCTTCTTCACGAAGTCAAAGACAATGGCAATTCGCAGGAACGAAGTCATCAGCACCATTATCGACGGTGCAAGAGTCAGTATCGACAGTAAGAACAGCAGCTGCAGTGACAGGGCAACCTGCTTCGGAGACTGAGCCTCGCCGACCTGCACATTCACCGATGGGATCGGGATCTGCATACCGCCGGCAGCCTGTGCAAACAGTGATACTGATGAGACAACCGTCAGCAGCACGGCAGCTGCCAAGATTATTTTGTGGAGTTTACTCATTCTCATCGCCGACCTCCATATCAGTATCAGCTGCATCATCATCAGTCCGCCCCAGCTTCTCCTTTTGGCGGCGGATGAAGTCCATCTCGTCTTTCTCATAGTCGAACTTCTTATCATCGGCAGTCTTCTTACCGAACAGGCGATTATACATAGAACTGATCATCTGCCCGAATGTCTGACCTGACTCGGCAACCTGCTCATTAGCATAAAGTTCAATGTGTTCTATCTCTTTGGGATCTGTTATCTCACCGAGCAGATTGATATTGTCATTAGTCACGCCGAGAATCAGATACCGCCCATGCACAAATACTACCTGCACCTGCTTGCCCGGACCGAGTGTCCGGCTGGTCAGCAGCTGCACGCCATCGCCTGTGTCTTCTTTAACCTTAAGGAACTTTTTCATCACCAGGAAAATCGCATATATCGCACCAACCATCAGGGCCAGCACAACTATTATCCTGATATAAGCCCATACATCGACATTTGTCTTTCGTTTCTTTGTATCCGCAGAATGGTTATCAGCCGAAGTATCGGCATTCTGCGAGTGCATATAAGATCTGACTTTATTGATGTATTCCTGTTCCGCATTATTCTGCTGTGCGGCAGTCTCCTGACAAAATACAGCCGGCAGCACAGACAGACACACTATTACGGACAATAATAATATAATTCGATTTTTCATTACCCGCTCCCAATTATAATATAATACTATATTTGGAAAATTGCAAGAAAAAATTTAAAAAAAACAGGATTTTGCCGGCAAAATCCTGTTTTTTATGAATTATTCTATTTCTTACAGATCCCTTAACCTATCCATCGGATTGATAATCTCTGTTACACGCACACCGAAACTTTCATCGATGACTACAACCTCACCGCGTGCGACGAGTTTGCTGTTGACCAATATATCGACCGGTTCACCGGCGAGTTTATCCAACTCGATAACTGTTCCTTCACCCATTGACAGGATGTCTCGGATCGATCGCTTGGTTCGACCGAGCTCTACTGTGAGCTCCATATCGACATCCATCAGCAGATTGATGTTGCCACCCTGAGCCTCCGGCTGACCATTGCCGAACTGCGAGAACTGAACCGATTGGAACTGACTCGGCGGCATCTGAGTCATCCCCATATTCATTTGTGGCATGCCCATATTCATCTGAGGCATCCCCATGTTCATCTGCGGCATTCCCATATTCATATTAGGCATTCCGCCCATATTCATCTGCGGCTGACCGGCATTAGGCATCGTTCCCATCATTCCGGCAGGAGCGGATGCTGCAGGCGGTGGTGCAACAGCAGAAGCCATATCTTTGGCAACATTCATCCCGTATATCTCGATGAGCTTATATGTCGGATAACCTTCAATGTTGAAGTCATACATTACCTTGACATAGGAGTCAGCAGAACTGAGAGTCAGTGCACTGTTATCCTTAATAGTAAATACAGGAGGAGATGTTCGCAAATCCTTCTTTATCTTAGTTCCGATCGTATTATTAGCATTGCCGGATAAGACATTCATAGCCTCACTGACTGCACCGAGAGTCATGTCGTTAAGTTCTACATCATCCTGCCCCATTGTCAGACCGGCGATAGTCTTAGCCAAATCGGTATCGAGTATATAACTGTGTGCTCCGACACAACCGGACTCATAGTCCATAACGATCTCGACTACCTGAGGAGCCAGCTGTTTAACAATATCTGCCCCGGAAATAACTTCAATCTTAGGATTGGCGATAGTAACATCTTTGCCAATCATTCCGCCTACGGCACTGCCCTCATTACTCGATGAAGTACTGAGCAGATCAGTAAATGCCGCGATCTCTCCGCTGCTTAATGCACTGCCGCCTCCGCTTACAGGCATCGCTCCAAAAGCGTCCCCCATTGCAGAACCGGGCATATCATCCTCAGATTCATTTAATAAAGCATCCAATTCGTCTTGAGATAAAGATCCGTCACTCATTTGCCCCTCCTTCTTCTTCCATCTCACTAAAGTCTTCTAAGTCTTTGCCACCCAATACATTTACAATCTGCACAGCCATACT
>JAFYAI010000012.1 GCA_017540815.1 Spirochaetales bacterium | reverse complement strand
TGTATGCCTCCCCGTTTATGATACCGAGCCTGTTCTGGAGCGGTGTTTACGCTCTGTTATAACGCAGGATTATCCCAACTTCGAGATCGTTATCGTAAGTGATAAGAGCCGAGGGCATGACAGTAATGGCAGAGATGCCAAACAGATCGCATTAGCGATGCAGAGGGAGTGCAGCAGATACCGCAGGGCTCACGGATTATCAAAGGTCAATATTTATTTCCGTGAGCACAGGGAGAACAGAGGTCTGATCGAAGTTCGCCGGACGCTGATGCACGAGTCGAGCGGCGAGTATATCGCAATGGTGGATAGTGATGATGTGCTGGAAGACGGTGCGTTGAGTGCTTTGGCGGGCGGGCTTAATACCGATGGTGGTGAGATCGATATAGTCCACGGCACAACTGTTGCCGGAGTATTCGGTGAGGACGGCTTGTTTACTCCGATCACTCCCAATCGATACGGGCAGATTACCTACGGAACACTTACCGGGCATGACATTTTCCGAGGATGGCTGGCCGGCAAGGCAATGAGCGGCACAAGCTGGGGCAAACTGATCCGCCGTGATTTATTTGTCAGGGCTTTTGATCATATCCCGTATACAGAGTGCAACATGGCAGAGGACTTCCTGCTGTTTTTCTTCATTTCGCAATATGCACATCGATATGTCGGCATTCGGGATAAGGTATATCGCTACGGTGTGACGACAGGCATGTCATCTGTCCGCAAGATTGACACGCTCCATAAGTGGAAGATGGTTTGCTCGGCGGCGAGCGTATTCAGTGTGATAATACAATGGATAGAACAGGAAACTGCGGCAGGCAGACAGCCCCTCGCCGATGATGAGATGATAAATATCCGGCAGAGGACATCATTCTATCTGCAGAATAATCTGCTGCAGCTCAGACAGACAGTTGTGCCGGACTTGCAGAACGAAGCACGCCAAATGTTGTGCGACTATTGGGGGCAGCATTTCGTGGAGAGGATGGAAGAGCAGATGAAATCGACAGATTAGAAATAACTTGCTTTTTTCTTAATCTCAGCCTTCAAAAATCAGTTGTAATTAATTATAAAAAATGTTAAAATAATACCGTAAACGAAAATAAATATCGGAGCTGCCATGAATGATGCCATGATTAAGGATATTGCAGGCAAAGATTTTGACCGGGCGTATTCTAAGGCTGTATTTCAAAATATCGTATCGAAATTCAAAGGACAGAACAATAAACTCATCTCATTTAACGAAGTGATGCACTATCTTAAAGTCAAAAATGAGTCTTACGGCGGAATGAGATATGTTCCGATCGATGAGATCGTCGGCAGTGAAGGGCGGTATAATGACTTTACCCGCGAGTTCCTGCCTGATAAACAGATGCTGCGCCGGCGATGGCAGAGTGTCGATGAAGCTCATCTGAAAGATATTATTTTGCCGCCTATCAAGGTTTATCAGCTCGGCGGAGTTTATTTTGTCCGTGATGGCAATCACCGCGTGTCAGTTGCCAAGCGTCAGGGATGTGACTTTATAGATGCCGAGGTTACAGACATTCAGACGGATATTAAGCTGACTCCCGGGATGAGTCACGAAGAGCTGATGCGGATCATCATCGCACATGAGAAGGAGATATTCCTTGAGAATACCAAACTCGATCAGTATCGTGATGTCAGTATGCTTGATTTCAGCTGTCCCGGACGGTTTGACGACATTATGACTCATATATGCGGTCATCAGTATTATATGGGCATTGAGCGGAACGGGTATGTCGATTTTACCGAAGCGATGTTGAATTGGTACGATACATTGTATATGCCTATCATTCGTGAGATCGAAGAACATCATATCCTGAAAATGTTCAAGAACCGAACATCGAGTGACCTCTATCTGTGGATAATGGCTCATTGGGATGATGTGAAGAAGCGATACGGTCAGGATGTGCCTCTCTCCGAAGCGGTTGAGTCATACGGCAGACAGTATGGCAGCAGAACAGTGCTGCAGCGATTTTTTGATTTTATTAAGAAATTATTCGGAATGAAACAGGAGTAGCTATGGAACAGTATAAGAAAGAATTTATTGATTTTATGGTTGAGTGTCAGGTGCTGAAGTTCGGATCATTCACGCTGAAAAGCGGCCGCCAGAGTCCGTTCTTTATGAATGCAGGTGCATATACGACAGGCAGTCAGCTTGCCCGTCTCGGAGAGTATTATGCTAAGGCGATCCATGATAACTTCGGAGATGATATAGATGTATTCTTCGGACCGGCATACAAGGGCATCCCGCTGGCGGTTGTGACGGCTGTCGCATTCTACAATCTCTACGGCAAAGAAGTCCGATACTGCTGTGACCGCAAAGAAGATAAAGATCACGGTGCTGACAAAGGCGGACTGCTTGGATATAAGATAAAAGATGGAGATCGTGTTGTCATTATCGAAGATGTTACCACAAGCGGCAAGTCTATCGAAGAGGTGATGCCGAAGATCAGAGCTCAGGAGACTGTGCCGGGCGGGATAAAGATCATTGGTGAGATAGTCAGCCTTAACAGGATGGAGAAAGCCGCAGATACAGACAAGTCTGCACTTGAGACTATCACAGATAAATACGGCTTCCCGGCTCGTGCGATCGTATCGATGGCAGATGTTATTGACGCTCTGTATACGCACGGTGATAAGAGTGTTATCACTGATGAGATTAAGGCTGAGCTGGATAAATACTATGAGCAGTATGGTGCGAAGAGCAATTCATAATTCATAATTCACAATTATTTGGATAAATAACTAACACAAGCAACAAGACTGCGTTCTTGTTTCTTGTGTCAGTTATTTATCTTATATCTCTCAGTCAGTTCCTGCCGTGTATAGACATTAGCTTTGTGCATCAGTTCGGATAATATAGAGTCTACCTGCGATTCGCTGGTATCTTCCGGCAGATAAGGCAGGATGCTTCGTGTGGAGAAGACATTGTGCAGTGCCATAATGTCGAGTATCTCTATCTCACGATGTGTCATACCTGATATGCTTAGTGCAGACTCACTTTTGCGTCTCTGTTTTTCGTTATATGCAGCATTTTTAGTTAGAGCTGCGGCAAGATCGATTTTGTAGCGCACTCTGAGAACAGAGTCAATGATGTATAATACACAATATATAACTAATCCGCCTCCACCGATATACATATATTTAGTTTCGGTGAGGTTCATAATGAGTGAGATCATAAACCATGTTATCATCATATAAGCAACAATAAGGTATGCTTTATCGCTTTTGCTGAATGAGGCTCTGTGCATCATTGCGAATGAGACGCTGTATATGATCGAAGCCAATCCGATGATGAATATACCTATGATAAATACTTTGAGATAGCTGTGTACATGCATCTGCCATAATGCGATTGACAGGCTAAGTACTACACCTTCGGCAGCCATAGCGATGCCGACTCCGCTGCGGAATACCATATTGTCGATAATCTGCATGATATATCCTGTGGCACACCATACCGATAGCAGCAAAAAGCATGAGAATACTATAATTGACAGTCCGTATTCTGTTGCATCGAGTGACTCTGCTACAATCGGTATGCGGCGAACTATCGTGCATAATCCGTAGCATAAGAAAAGTCCTGCTATGTAATATTGTCTCTTCTCATCTCCTAAGATCCATTGAAATGTAAGAACAAGTATTATAAAAATGGACAATACCGTAAAAAGAATGATATACGGCATAACATCTCCTTGCCAAAATTTGAATGACGCTATTTTATCATATATTGAGCAAGAGTGCAAGTGAATAATGAGCATAAAATAAAATAATTGACAAATTGTCAGAAATATTTTATAATAAATCTTACTTTAATAGTAAACATTAAGCGATTGTAAAAATATATTTAACTATCATCACATTCCAAGGAGTGATATAATGGCACAGACCATAGAAGAATTAAAAAATCTTCCGCAGATGCTGCGCAGATCGCGGGATTTATACGGAGAGAAAGCGATTTATATCAAAAGAGAAGGTGACGGATTCAAAGAGACATCTTACAATGAGTTTTATCAGATGGTTCTGTATATGGCATCTGGATATAAAGAGTTGGGACTGACTAAGGGAGATAAGATATTTATCTACGCAGACAACCGTATGCAGTGGATGCTTAATGATTACGCATTCCAGATATTGGGCGTTATCTCCGTTCCGCGAGGTACAGACACAGCCAGTGATGAACTGAAGTTTATCCTGGAGCACAGCGGTGTCAACTACATCATGATCGATACGCAGAAAGCATTCGATAAGATAAAGGAACTTGACCTTAATGTCAAATATCTCAGTGTAGACAAACTTGACGCTGCCGGCAAAGACATTCCGTGTTTTGACGAAATTATGGAACTGGGGAAAAAGACCTTTGCACAGAATGAAGCATTTATCAATGAACGAATCGACAGCGGCATACAGCCGGATGATACGGTGACATATATCTATACATCAGGTACTACAGGCAATCCGAAAGGCGTAATGCTCTCACAGTATGCGATGCTGCGGGACAGCATCGAGTCGGCACAGCGGCTGCTTATCTCGGATAAGGATATATTCCTATTGGTTATGCCGATCTGGCATGTAATGCAGCGAACATGTGAGTATATCTGTAACTTCTCAGGATCGACATGTTACTATTCATCGCTGAAGTCATTTATCAAGGATCTCAAAGAGATCAGACCAACGATGCAGATATTCGTTCCGCGAATACTTGAAGCGGTTTATGAGAAAGTCACAACTACTGTCAATAAAGGCTCATTCCTTAAGAAAGGGGCATTCTACGGAGCGTTGGCTATATGCAAAGCGTATATGTTCCCGTATCAGTATCTGACCGGCAGAGCACCGACTTATAAAAGAAGGAATTTCTTTAAGCTGATCGGTTCATTGCTGGCAGTGATACTGCTCTGGCTGCCTAAGAAGGTTGCCCGTCTCGTATTCTCAACGATACACAAGACTCTGGGCGGCAGGATGAGGATATGCGTAACAGGCGGAGGTGCTTCTCCGAAGTATCTTGATGAGTTCTATACCGCAATCGGTGTAAACTTCCTTGACGGATACGGTATGACAGAATGTTCTCCGATCGTCGGTGTGCGTCATCCGCTTAAACAGGTTCGATCGACCATAGGTAAGGCTTTGCCGTCATTGCAGGCTAAGATCGTCGATGAGCAGGGCAACGAACTGCCGAGAGGTCAGAGAGGCGAGATTATCCTCAAAGGTGATATGGTTATGCAGGGCTACTACAATAACCCTGAAGCGACTGCTAAGACTCTTGCAGGCGGCTGGCTGCATACAGGAGATCTCGGTGTGATGACACGCGGCGGAGAGATAAGCGTTGTAGGCCGTATCAAAGATACTATCGTCCTTAACGGCGGTGAGAATGTCGAGCCGGAGTTTGTCGAAGGTTATCTGAAGAGTTCGACTTATATCTCAGGTATTGTTGTTCTCGGTCAGGATAAGAAGCGGCTGTCCGCATTGATCTCACCGAGTATTGAGAATCTCAAAGAATATGCCAAAGCAAACAATATCGAATATAAAGACCTTGATGATCTGGTTAAGAATGACAAGATTATCGAACTGTATAAGAATGAGTTGGAAGCACACTCGGCACAGCTTAAGCCGTTTGAGAAGGTCTTCGACTTCAGAGTGCTGACTAAGGAGTTTGAGATTGGCGATGAACTGACGCAGACACTTAAAGTTCGGCGACACATCGTTGCCAAGAAATACGCAAAAGAGATTAGTGAGTTAGATTAAGGATTTTCAGACCGCCTGCAAAACAGACGGTCTGTTTTGTGAAACAGGAGTTGTTTATGAGTAAGCGATTATGGATTATATGTTTGGTATTGGCGATGTGCCTGCCGATGTCTGCCAAAGGCAAAGACAACACGGATGATACAGTCGAGATTGTATCCGAGGCACGGACAAAGACAGACAAGCGCGGCGAAAATAAAAAAGAAAATGAAGACAGGAAAACATCCGAGTATGTTACCATAAGCGGTGATATAAAGTCAACTGTTAAACTTGGATTTGTTGACAGTAACGATGACTCCGGAGAGACCAACATTACGATAGCGAAGAACCGTCCCGTATTTACGACAGAAGCAGATGTCTCGGCAAAACTGCTCATCTTTAAGCATGACAACATTATATTCGGACCGGTCGCATACTCATATATCGAAGGCAAGATGGATCATAAAGATGTCGTGACCAAAGTCAAATACGATACTGACGGTGCTGTAACCAAAGTCAATACGAAGAGTATATTCTTCTTCGAGGAAGGCAAGTTCCTTAACTACGCAGGTATCAGGATAGGTACGACATTCGGCAAGGCGGCATTTGCAGGATCTAAGTTTACATTCACTGTTCCGTTTATGATCAACTTTGTCTGCAATGATACTAACGATTATATCACTGTGCCTGATAACTCCGAGGAGATCGACTACTTCTCACATCTTGTGCTGGGAACACACCTTGTCGCTCATCTGCAGATCAAGTCTAAGCCGTATCATTTTGGCTTTAATCTAAAGAACTCGTTTATGTTCGGCGGTGATGTATACTCGACATCGGTCAACAGCCTGTATCTGTATGAGCTCTTATGGTTTACGGTTAAGAATAACATAGAGTTTGACATTAAACCGTTTAATTTCATCAATGGCAAGATAGATATAGAGTTTACGGCGGCATTCCGCAGTACGATAGAGTTCACAGGACGCAATCTTGAGATGAAGAAAAAAGCATATCTCGGTATCAAATGGGACGGACTGAAGTATTTTACACTCGGTTATAAACCATTTATATACGAGGATGAGAAGAATTACCTGGCTGCCAATCTGATTGACGGCAATTACTCATCTTATGATGATTATTATAACTTCTCGACGGAGTTCTCCGTATCATTTGGCAATAAGTATTTCGATGTGGAGATCGCATATCAGCTGCCATACTGGACTTATGATGACGGCTCTGCCAACGGAGACTCGGTTCGAGAGCATGTCCTGACGACAGCAGTCGAGATCAAGTTCTGACGGTGATATGACTATGAAGAAGCTGCTTATATTGATATATAGTCTTATCGCCGTGTGCTCATTTTGCGAAGAACAGCTGCTGCCGGTGTATCACAATGAACGGTTCGGTTATATCGATGAGGCCGGCAAAATGGTCATTGATCCGATATACATATCGGCAGGAGAGTTCTGTGAAGGTTTTGCCAAAGTTGCTGTCTATGAAGCGGATATGAGCGGTCACAGTGTAAAGTGGACTTTTATTAATGCTGACGGAGAGCAGCTGACTTCACCAAAATATGAAGAAGTCAAATCATTCTGCAACGGGTATGCCAGAGTCTGTATCGGCGGACTGTGGGGATATATAGACAAAACCGGAAAGCAAATCATAAAATGTGACTTCGATGACTGTTGGGATTTCAGTGAGCATCGGGCGTTGGTGTATTATAAAGGAAGTTTTGGATTCATTGATGAGACCGGGCGATATATTGCTAAGCCTAATCTTGCCGGTGGTAGTGACTTTCATGAAGGTGTCGCTGCATATAAGAAGAACGGTAAATGGGGTTATATCAATACCAAAGGCGATGTGGTCATCTGGAATCTGTATAATAAAGCGAAGAAGTTCAGCGAGGGGACTGCACGGGTGCGGCTCGGCAAGATGTGGGGTTATATTAATAAGGATAATAAATTCATCATCAATCCTATATATGAGGACGCTCACAGTTTCGCCGGAGGCATGGCAAGAGTAAAGCTCAGCGGCAAATGGGGTATTATTAACCGCAGCGGACAGATAGTTATCCCACATGAATATGAAGACATTCGCAATGAGTCAGAAGGGCTCATCGCTGTCTGCAAAAACGGCAAATGGGGATTTATAAATTCAAGAAATCAGGTCATTATTCCGATGATATATTCGGAAGTTCAGTCATTCTCCGAAGGATATGCACAGGTGCGTGTCAAATCGAAGTGGGGGTATATCGATCTCAACGGTGAGGTCGTGATTTATCCCGACTATGAGTTATGTGAGCCGGTCAAGGACGGCATTGCCCGTGTCGGACACAAGACGCTTTTCTCAAAGTCATATTCTTATCTGCGGATGACCGGCGGCAGTGTGATATGGGACAGCAGACAAAATTAGGATAAGGAAACGATATGTTAGGTAAAGAATCGCAGAATAACATTATTCATTTTTATCAGAGAGTAATAGACAAGACTACTTTAATCAGATTTACGACTGATTTTACGCTTAAGATATTTGAGTTGTTCTACAAGAAGCAGGCTGAGGGTGATGACTTTGATGAGAAGGAGTCTAATAAGATTATCCGGTCTATACAGGCTTCTCTGTTTGCTGATATTAATAAATATATTAAAGATGCACAGATCCGCAATGAGGATGTGATCGAGATAACATTTGAGCGGGACAGTTCCATTCCGTCTGTAATCCTGCACCGAGAGGACGAGCCTACAGATGTGGAGTATGCCGATCCGAGCATCCTGCTGCATGTTTACTTCAAGAAGATCAGTTGGAATGAGATCAACGAGTTCCGTGTGTTCTTTGTCCGATATATGACATACTATCTGACGAAGTTCCATTCAGGAGACTTCAAGGATGTAGACTCGATTAGCCGCAATGTCTCCAATGCGAGTTATGTTGTGCAGGAGCTGCTGCAGAATGCCAATGCGTACAGTTTCGATATGCATGATTATGAGCTTGTCCTCAAGTATAATGTCGGAGCATTCGATATAACTGTTCGCAACTTCGCAGAACAGAAGAATGTCGCTCAGCTGCAGGAGATAGTTAAGGAAATCTCTGATTGTGAGAATCACGAGGAACTGCTGCTCAAATATATGCTTAATGAAGAGAAACATCTGGGACTTATCACAAGTATCTATAACTATAATATCTCTAAATATAATGTCAACTATCTGGAAGATAAGATCGTCGAGATCCATTTCGTGATAGATACAGAGTTCTAACTGATACGGAGTTGCAGATGTCAGTATCAGGTATTTATGATCATTACAAGGATAACTTCGGCAAGGCTTTGACTAATGACAAGATACTTGATTGGGAGAGCCGTGATGCTCAGGAGATAAGATTTTCTATTCTCAAAGACTTTATCCTCGCCAATAATCTGACTGATATTACGCTGCTTGATGTCGGCTGCGGTTTGGCGGATCTGTATGATTATCTTGTCAGGTTTGATATTCGCAGCGGTTATACCGGGATTGACATTCTGCCGGAGATGATTAGTTTGGCGAAGCAGCAGCATCCCGACTTACAGCTCATCGCAGGTGATATTTTTGCCGATGATCTGCTGCCTGATCGGTTTGATGTCGTCTATTCGTCAGGGATATTCAATATTGATCTCGGCAATAACTATGACTTCCTGCGGAATGCGGTTAAACGGTTTATGTCATTGTCTAAGCGTTATGTAGTATTCAATCTGCTTGCCGATACGAGCCTTGACAAAGAGGCAGGTTACTTCTACTTCAATAAGCAGCGTGTCGAAACACTTCTGTCAGAATGTAAAATTACTGATTATAAGATTATCACCGGCTATCTGCATAATGATATGAGCGTGGTAATCAATTCATAATTCATAAAAAACTCTATTAAGGATGTCATTGTAGGTCTTGAGCCGACAATCTTATTTAACAGATTGCCGTATCGAGTACGGCAATGACAAGTTTTGCACAGTCAACTGCACAATTGGAAAACCGAAAAAAAGTCTTTGACTTTTTTTCGGTTTTTGTTATAATCCATACAACAAGGAGTTATTATGAGAAACTTAGGTGAACTCAGCAGACAATTTTGGATAAGGCGTATAAAGAAAGAATATAAAAAATACGGATTAAAGCAGACTGTCAAAAAGCAGACTTTGGATTTGCCGGATAGGGAAGCCACAAGAGACTATGTGAGTTCTTTTACCGGGAGAGTTAAGACCGGGATAGGCGACAGTGTTCCAGCCGAGTGTATCAAAAATATGTTCCAAGAAGCAGAACAGACAGAGTATATTGATATTACAGGATTCGTGGATTTGCTGGCCGAAAAAGAATATAAATCAGGTAAAGCTAAGATAGTCTGCAGTTTCTCTGTCGGTATTAGAGATGGGGTGGTTCATCTGTGCTGCATCACTCCCGATGAGATAATGTTCCGCAATCCGCTAAATATGAAGAATCTTATCTGCGAAAATCCTGAGCAGATTGGCAAAGTCATGGCGGAACTTTATCGGACCGCAGATGAAGATAATAACAGATGTGAGATAGAGATTGCCAAAGCGAATAAAGTGAGGCAAATGGTTGGCGTCGGATTAGAGACGACTCTGAAGAATTATTTCCAAGACTCGGATCTTTATTGGGAAATGCACGGACTTCGTGACGGCCGTTTTATTGTCAGGGTGAAATTCGAGACTGACATGATCCTAAGAGTCTTTGTCGATCCGCAGAGATTTGGGAATGACTTCGCCGGTATAATCAATATTATCGATGTGTGGAATAGCCTTATCTGCAAAAAACAACGAGACCTGAAGATCCCCGACAATCCAAAAGGTGTTATTTGCCGTTTCTATGAGTAATGCAGACTCTGCTTCTGTAAAAAAAGCAGGAAACCATCAAATGACGATCTCCTGCAATAGTAGGTTTTGTAAGAAGATTTATATTTGAGCACCGAGTTTTTTGCATTCGCTTAGAGCATCATCATCAGATGTCAGATGGCATATTAAACCATCTCCATTAATGACTGCTGCACCTGCGGCGGCAGTTCTTGCCGCCCAATCACGCATCCACTGACCATCTCCCCAATCATACGAGCCGAAGAGACCGATCTTTTTGCCGGAGAGACTGCTTTCGATCTTTGAGAAGAATGCTTCCATTGCATCATCGAGGACTTCTGCTCCCATTGCAGGACTGCCTAAGAATATAACATCACATGTCAGCACATCGGCTTCATTGGCACTGTCAGCTGTAGTCAGGATCACTTCTGCTCCGCTGGCTTTTGCTCCGTCAGCAACGGCATTTGCCATTGTTTCAGTGTTGCCGGTCATACTTGCATATACAATAGCTTTTTTCATTTCTGTTTGAACCTCCATTTATATTTAAGTTAGCGTTATCTAACTATGTTAGGTTAAACTAACATTTAAAAAAAGTCAAGATAAATTTGCATAAAACAGCAAAAAAGTTCTATATGCCGACTTTTTCGAGTTTAATCACATTTATGACGGGTTCTTCGTAGGGGTGGACAGCTTTTACTGCTGAAAGAGTTTCTTCTAACTTGTCAGACACAATTGTGACTTCGACTTTCAGTTCTTCTTCCTCGCTCATGACATTCTCAGATCCGATATATGGATGAGTTCCTGCCAGCGGCCGCCACATTCCGATAACTCGCGAATAAGACAAACAACTGTCATAATTGCCAATGTGACCGGCATCGACAATTCTCAAAGCCTTTTGCAGTGCTGCGAAGTGCGATTCAGGGATGTATATTTCGAGTTTATAATATTGAGACATAGAGATATTATAACAGAAAAAGAGAAAAAATCAAGGATTTTTCTCTTTTTCTGAAAAATATTCAAGACAAAACATAAAATATGAGTTATAATATCAAATAATATTTGGAAGGAAAAGGAATAATATGACCAGCGATATGCGAATCGAAGCCGGAGTATTGGAGAAATGCCCCACTGATACAATAACAGCAGAGATACCTGAGAATGTCAAATTCATCGCAGACAATGCTTTCGCAGGATGTGCCGAACTGAGACAAATTATATCGAAATCTCCGCTGTTCGTCAGCAAGTCAGGCTGCCTGTATGATGCGAAGAATAGAATGCTTATCACCACCGTCTGCGGCAGCGTTGTCATCCCGAGAGAAGTCCGGGGAGTCAGGTATGGCGGTCTGACCAACTGTACATCAGTCTCATTCGAGCCCGGTGGGGAGTTCGTCGATATAAAATGTGATCTGCAGGACACAGGCGGCAGCGATGAGATACTCGATCTGATAACCAAAGAAGCGGAGAAAAATCAGGCAAAACTTGCAAAGAAAGCAGAAATGGATGCTGCAACTGCCGCCGCACTGCTGAAAAATATCATTGCCAAATCAGGAATGGACATTGAACAGTATCGAATCCAAGATTATATAACTGCACTTTCACTGCCTGCCGACATTGGCGGTGTGGATATTATGTTGGCAGATGAGGACTTTCAGAAATGGATGACATTCCTGCCGAATCTGTTAGAGCGAGTTAAGAACGGGATTGCTATCGCCGAGCTGGTCGCCTGCTGCAGAGAGCATAATATCATTTTGCCTTCGTTTTATTCCAAGCACTATGCCGTTTTTGATGAAAAGACAGGCGGAACTTTTGGTGTGGGAGTCGGAACCGTTAAGTCCGTGTGGATTTCTGAAGGAATTAAACAAATCAGAAGTCAGGTGTTTGCTGTGTGTGACTCGCTTGAGTATCTGTTTTTTGAAGGAACGAAGTCACAATATGAGCAGCGACAAAATATTACTGTCAATATCGTCAGATCATCGCCTGTTCGGTTTGTTAAGTGTTTTGACGGCGATGTGGAGATTCCGCAGTTTGTAATCGAAAACGATTGTTTTGTTACATGTAGCTTGTTTGCCGAGTCCGTCACAATTCCTGATGGAGTGCGTATTATAGGAGAGAATGCGTTTGGCGGATGCGATCACCTTCACTCAGTATATATTCCGCAAAGCGTAACGAATATTAGAGCCGATGCTTTCTCGGAGTGCGAGTCGTTAAATAATGTAACATTCGGCGGAACTGTATCGCAATGGGATAGCGTCATCAACAATACCAGATCGCTGACCGTGCATACCGAAGCGGAGACGGTTCACTGTGCTGACGGAGATGCCGTCATACCGGCAATGCTCATCATCAAAAATGTCCTGTTCTATTGCAGACAGAATGTCGAGACAGTCGTTATCCCTGACGGAGTTGAGCAGATCCATATAAATGCGTTGAGAATGTGCCGCTGCCGCTCAATCAAAATGCCGTCAAGTCTCATTAGGATAGATGATGCGGCGATTACGGAATGTGACTGCTTAAAATCGGTGGAAATCCCAGGCAGCGTCGAAGAGATAGACGGACTTCAGTTCGTTGCATGCGGCAGTCTGACAAATATCACATTCGGCGGAACTCTTAGCCGCTGGAAAGCGATAAACAAATATCCCGATTGGCAGAAGCATCTCAATCGCGGTGCGGTTATTCATTGCTCTGACGAGGAGATAGAGATATAACCTCACCCCGTCAGCGGCTTGCGAGCCGCTGACACCCTTCTCCACTGTGGAGAGGGGAAGCTAACTGGATTATTGATTGATAAATCGGATAAATCCGTCGACAGGGATGCCAAAGGCAGGTGTGATGCTGATAGATACTCTGCAGAGCCTTTTTCAGTACTAAGTTTATAGTATTATTTTTCTCAAAGCCATTCAATTTTATTTAAGTTTATTTTGATTTTTTCATCTTTTATTAATCCTTCAATAACAGTTTTATATTTTTCATTAATGTTATCTTTTGTGATTTCTTTTCTAAATGTAGAAAGTAAGAAATTTTTAAATGATTTTTCCTTTATTGGTAGGGAATCCTTTGACTTGCCTTTTATTTCATCAATTTTCTTATATATATTTTTTATAGGATTGTTTTCTGTATTATTCTGTTTTGGTACAGAGGGTTCTTGTAAATCTAAATGTTTTTGTTGAATGTTAATTCCTAAAGTTGTAAAATGTTCAATGATAGAAGAATAACCATTATCGTTTGATACAATAATAAATTCAGAATGAGAGTTTTGAGCCATTGATAACCCGCAATATGATGAAATAACCATATCTAAAGCATTATTAGCTTCTGTTTTTATTCTAATTGGCGTTATATTATAAGAACTTTTTGATTTTTGAGATTGAATATATTTTATAGCATTATTATACCATGTATTTTGGTTTTGATTTGCTCCTAAAAAACAAATAACTTGTGTCTCAAGATTGAGATATTCATACTTAATAAGGAAAAAAATAAATAACTTAGCATTACTTGCATTGTCACAATCTACAAAAATAAATCGTTTAATATTAATTGTTTGGAAGAAATCAATCATTTCATAAACCTACTTAAAAAAAATTATTATATCATACATATTATATCAAAAAGTATAAAAAATCAAGACAAAAACCAAAATATGTATTATAATATACAAGCAAGAACATTCAACAAAAAAAGGAGCAAAGATGTCAGTCAGCATAAGTGCAGGCGAACTGCAAAAGATACTTGCCGCAACACCGGCGGAGCAGAATATAATGCTCACGGGGCGGCACGGTATCGGCAAATCACAGATTTTGGAGCGATATTTCACCGCACAGGGACACAAGGTAGTAATACTGTTTTTGGGGCAGATGAGCGATCCGGGCGACTTAATCGGTCTGCCGAATAAGGATGAGGCGACAGGCAAGACAACATTTATGCCGCCGTATTGGTGGCCGACTGACAATCAGCCGGTTGTGCTGTTCCTCGATGAGCTCAATCGTGCAAGACCTGAGGTGCTGCAGACAATAATGGATCTCACTCTGAATCGAACTCTCGCCGGCAAACGACTTCCCGAAGGCAGCAGAATAATCAGTGCCGTTAATGACGGTGAGGAGTATCAGCTGACCGATCTCGATCCGGCTTTGGTGAGCCGATTCAACATATATGAGTTTCGGCCGACCGTTGAGGAGTGGCTGCTGTGGGCAGCTCAGAATGGCATTAACCAGCATATTATAGACTTCATCTCGGAGAATCCCGACATGCTTGACGGTGCGGCATTCAAACGCGAGGATCAGGGGTTGGACAAAACTCCCGACCGCCGAGGCTGGCAGCGAATCTCCAATATAATGGAAGAAAATGTGTCGGAAGACCTGCTTAAAAAAATGGCAGCCGGCATTGTCGGAATGGGGGCGGCATCAAAGTTCATTGAGTCGATTGCGAAGCTGAGACTTCTGTCGGCTAAGGACATCCTCTTGGGTGACTTCGACAAGCTCAAGGACAAGATTAAGAAATACACTACTCCGGACTTCGCAGCAGTCAATGAATCTCTGTTCCGATTTATCGAAGCGGACTCATACACGCCGAATGACATTGCGAAAATAACGAATAATCTCACAGCGTATTATGAACTGCTGTTTATGGAAGATTACCGCGAGGCGATGGCTCATTTCGCCAACTGCTATCAGTCGGGCACTTATCAGAATGCGATAATGTTCATAATCGAACACTGCGGACCGCTGTATAATAAGGTAATGAAATTTATCAGTTCAATATGAAAAATCTGGAAGCGATAATCAAAAAAATCACGGACAAGTGGTTTCTCACAGAACCGGTATTGTTCCCGACATTCTGCACGCATGCTCTTGTGTCGAATGACAAACTCTCTGTGCCGTTTCGTGTTGGCAAGCGTAGGATTGAGTATGCTCCGCACATTTTGGAGAATATGGATGATGATACTATCGAAGAAGGTCTCAAAATCGAAGTGATCCGCATTCTCCTAAAGCATCCGTATCAGCGTCAGCCGACTGCCGCCAACCCGATAGTGATGGCGATGGCGAGCAATGTGACGATTAACGATTCGTGCCGCATAGGCGATGCGGCGAGAGAGTTCCTTCATGGATTGGAATATGACTTGCCGGACAACCTCTGTTTCGAGGAATATTATGAGAAGATTAAGCATCTTGTTCCGCCGCTTACCGCGTTTACCGCATTGATGGAACAGGCTGAGCACGGAAGTCAAAATGAAGATGCTAAGAATGAGCAAGGTCAAAACAGCGGAGAATCCGGCGACAGCGACAGCGATGAACAGACCCAAAACGGCAATGGAGAACCCAATCAAGACGAAGCCGGTCAGAATGGCGGTGGAGAGTCCGGCGATGACCAAAACTCAGCAGATGCAGCTCAGGGCAGCGGCTCCGGCATAAGTGATAAACTGAAGAATATCCTCCGGCAGTCTTATGAAACTGCGGTGGAATGGAAAGAAGACGAAGAAACCTGCTGCGACATTAACAAGATCATCGAAGAGGCACAACGCTCCAATCAATGGGGAAATATGTCGGGAGATCTTGTCAGTCTTATCAAAGCAAGCTGCCGTATTGAGATGGATTATCGGCGGATGCTGTCGCATTTTAGGACATCGGTGCTGTCAAGCCGCCGTTATCTGACTCGGATGAAACCGAGCCGCCGCTACGGTTTCGATGCGATGGGCAGCCGCTACGCACTTGCAAGCAATCTCCTTATCGCAGTCGATGTCAGCGGCTCGGTCTCCAATGAGAGTCTGTCGAACTTTTTCTCGATTATTAACCGCTTCTTCAAGTACGGCATTGAAAAACTCGATGTCATTCAGTTCGATGCCGAGCTAAAAGGCGAACCTATTCCGATGAAGAAAGCCCGCTCGGAAGTTAAGATTATCGGACGGGGCGGCACGAGCTTTCAGCCGGCTGCGGACTATTACTGTGCTCATCCCGAATACGACGGACTTATCTATTTCACCGACGGCTATGCACCTCTGCCGACATTCAACACCAAGCGTCCGATCGATGTCCTCTGGGTATTGTGCGGCAAGCATGAGTATGAAGAATGCAAAGATGAGATTAAAAAGATTGCACGAAATCGGGCAACATATATACCGCGAGGGGAGTGAGACAATTTTTGTAAAACGGAAAAAAGTCTTTGACTTTTTTCCGTCAAAGTTATTATTATAAAACTGTCGTGATGACACCAAACAGGTAATGAAGCCCCTTCTCCGTGCTTGCATGGAGAAGGGGCAGCCTGCCGAGTGGCAGGCGGGGATGAGGCTTTAGGAGACGAAAGAATGTCACAAACAAACAACGACATTTTCCCAAAGGAAGAAAAAGAAAAAGCCAAGCGAAAGAAAATCGCCGAGATGAATGCTGTAACCGCACAAGCGATTCTCAAAATTATACTTGCCCAGCTTGGTGCCAAATATGAACAATATCATTTTATAAAATACTGTGTACTGATTATCCCAATCGGAAATAGCGGTATTGAGATCAGCCTGAGCGACTCAGCTATTATCAATCAAAGGCAAATAATACAGGATAAACTTACCAAACTGTATGATTTCATATCCAGCGGAGCGTCGGTTGGAGAAGTTGTCACATACTGTCGGGATAATCGCATTGAATATCTCGGATACAAAGCACGAAAATATGCCATTATAGATAAAATTTCCAAAGAAATCAATGTTTCTTCATTTGAATCAGTATTTGTGACTGAAGGAGTGACATCAATAGGAGAAGATGCATTTTGGTCCTGCAAATCGTTAAAATCGATACAACTGTCTGAAGGAGTAACATCAATAGGGAAAGATGCATTTAGCAACTGCACATCGCTGGAATCTATACAACTGTCTGAAGGAGTAACATCAATCGGAAGCAGTGCATTTAGTGGCTGCAAATCGCTAAAATCTATACAACTGCCTAAAGGAGTAACATCAATCGGGAATGCTGCATTTTGGGGCTGCGAATCTCTGAAATCTATAGAACTGCCTGCTGAAGTGAAATCAATCGGGAAAGATGCATTTAGCAACTGCTTCTCGCTGGAATCTATACAACTGCCTAAAGGAGTAACATCAATAGGAGAAGGTGCATTTGAAGTCTGCACATCGCTAAAATCAATACAACTGCCTAAAGGAGTGACATCAATCGGGAGACAGGCATTTTACTGCTGCAGACAGCTGAAATCAATACAACTGCCTGAAAGAGTAACATCAATCGGAGAAGGTGCATTTAAAGTCTGCACATCGTTGGAATCAATACAACTGCCTGAAGGAGTGAAATCAATCGGAGATGGTACATTTGAAAACTGTACATCGCTGGAATCAATACAATTGCCTGAAGGAGTGAAATCAATCTGGAGACAGGCATTTTACCACTGCACACAGCTGAAATCTATACAACTGCCTGAAAGAGTAACATCAATCGGATTCAGAGCATTTGCAGGCTGTACATCACTTGAAAATATTACATTCAGCGGAACAAGAGAGCAATGGGAAAAGATAGAAAAAGGAACAAATTGTTATTATAAAATTCCTGCCAAAGTTATTCACTGCACCGATGGGGATGTGGAGATATAATAGATTTAATTCTTCTACTTAAAAAATCTAAAAAATTTAAAAATTTTTAAAAAAAGTACTTGACAAATCTCATTATTTAGGTTATGTTTAACCTTGAAGATTAGGTTGTGTATAACCTAAATAAGTTGCAAATTTTACAGCAGTTTAGACCTTTTGCCAAAAAAAATCTTATAACATATAGTGTAAGAAAAATGTGTAAAATTTTATTAAAAAACTTTCAGTTTCCAGTTTTTCTGGTTATAATAAGTGTGTAGAGTAAATAAGGAGACTTTATTATGAAAGATTTAACCGTTAAGTATTTGGGACCCGGAATATGTTACGCTACAGTATCAATAAATGGCGTGACATACAGATTTAGTGATCGATTTAACTTGTATAACAAAATTTTTAATGAACTCACAGAGAAATCTTTTGATGATATTGTGAAAGATTATTTTTTACATTTGAATGAAGAATCTGCGTTGAAGCTGCTGGACTCTTTGACCTCTTTGGTTAAGTCACGAATGGAAGAAAAAAAACAATAATTTGTTGTCAGATTGTGTATTTTGTTATTAATAAGGGGTTATATTATTTTAGTAATCCGGACACACACCGTCAGTGACTGCTGAAGGTATGTGTCGCAAGACCTCACCCCTGCCTACGGCATCTCCTCTCCATGCAGGTCTGCATAGAGAGGGGACAATACCGTCGTGATTGGTTTATAATGTCTGTCGGAGAGATACTAAATAGGAATAATATAGTTTAGTTCCACCTCGTCATCATTTTCGGTGGAGAGGAGGATAGGGGGTGAGGACGAAAAAAAATTCTCACTTTATCATAATATGATAGAGTCATCGGTTATAATAAGGTATAAAAAATAATCATAAGGAGCAGGAAATGACGCAGGAAAAATCAATTAATTTCAATGTTGTTAAGGCGATAGCAAAAGTTTCTGAGAAACTTAAAGATTCCAAGCTGAAAATAAGGAAGAGTGCGGAATTGACGGAGAGTGTTGAAAAATTGAATGAATATTTCGGTACTGACGAGAATGAGACTTATATGCTGTGTGCGATAGTATCATATTGTTTTGACGATATGGAGGAACAGTGTTCCGTAAGAGACATAGCAAGGTTTTTCGACTGCTCCATAATGACTGCTTTGACATATTGGGATGATATATCATCACTTGTTGGGAAACATTATATCCGTCATAACGGCAGCTATCGCATTGCCGGCAACATGGAGTTGTGTAATATATTTGAGTTGAACAAAGAGTTGATTGACTGCATCCTGAATAATAAACCGATTGAGATCGCCGCTGATGAGACAGATCAGACGGTATATGGCTTTTTTGGAGAAATCGCACAATTATTTGATAGATTGGAAAGACGCATGAGACGTGGCGACATCTCAGCAGTGATAGATCGGGCAGAGGAGAACTTCGCTGAACTTGAGTTCATCAGCCACATAAATGCTCTTGTGCCTGACATTGAACAGAGAATATTTTTTTACAATGTATGCAATGACTTTCTGAAGCGTGATGAATCCGATTTGGTTGCGACATTGAATGCGACTTACGGTCGAGCCGGTGCACGGGAGCATTTTGCAGAATTTATGAATGAGAGCAATGTTTTGTTTGCATCCGATCTGATAGAGTTTATCAAAAAAGAGTCAATTAACGATGCAACACTGACTCTGACATACAATGCCAAGCAGATGCTCCTTGGTGATGACCTTAAATATTACACTAAATCGATAAAAGGAGCAGATATTATCAGTCCTGACAGCATCATTCACAAAGATATGTTTTACTCTGATGAGAATGAACATCAAATGCTGCGGCTCAAAGATATTGTTTCCGAGGATACTTTTGTTCAGATTCAGAATCGTCTTACTGAGAAGGGAATGAATAAAGGCGTTGCTGTGCTTCTCTACGGAGCTCCCGGAACGGGCAAAACTGAGAGTGCTTTCCAGATTGCCAAAGCAACGGGCAGGAAGATTCTCCGAGTCGATATAAGTGCATCCAAGTCTTGCTGGTTCGGTGAGAGTGAGAAGATTATTAAGAAGATTTTTACTGATTATCGTGATTTGTGCAAAATGTGCCGCAGGTCAGGTGATACCCGCATTCCGATTTTGCTGTTTAACGAGGCCGACGGCATTCTCTCCAAGCGAAAAGACACTTCAAGCAGCAATGTTGCTCAGACTGAGAATGCGATGCAGAATATCATTCTCGAAGAAATGGAGAAATTTGAAGGGATAATGATTGCCACGACAAACCTCGCTGACAATCTTGATGCGGCATTCGAGCGGCGGTTTTTATTCAAAGTGAAATTTGACAATCCGTCAATCGAAGCGAAGAAAAAAATCTGGAAGAACAAACTGAACTGGCTTGACGACAAATCATTGGAAACGATAGCCGGAGCCTATGATTTCAGCGGCGGTCAGATAGATAACATTGCCCGTAAAGTTGAGATGGATGAGATTATTACCGGCCGACACGCCGACTATAACGAGCTTATTGAACTCTGCACGAATGAAAAACTCGGCGAGAAGAAATTTAAAATCGGGTTTTGAAATTATTTAATATTGCGGTATGATTTAAGTCGGTTTCGCCAGCTTAAATTATACCGCAAATTAGCAGGAGGCATATATGTCAATCAGAAACAATGGGCGAGAAAGGAAGCATTTTAAATTAACCGAAAAAGATAAACAATACATTAGAGAAACCTGTAAAAAGATGCGAATTGAGCAGGTAAATGAAAACGAGCCGGCAATAGATGAATGTGCTTTCATAGGCAGCATAACGATGACAAGCAGCGGAGCATTTGAAGAATGTTACGGTTTGAAGTCGATAGTCTTGCCGAATAGTCTGGAAGCGATAGGCCACAATGCGTTTATGGTTTGCCTCTCTTTGGAATCGATTGAGATTCCGATTGGAGTAACACAGATAGGGACTTATGCATTCTTGGGATGTGCGTCTTTGGAAGAACTCCGCTATGCAGGAACTACAAAGCAGTGGGCCGATATTGTGAAAGGCTCGAATTGGAATATGCAAAGCGGTATTAAAGTCGTTCACTGCCTTGACGGCGATGTGGAGATTAATGAATAATGAGTAATGAGAAATGAGGCCTCACCCCTGCCTACGGCATCCCCTCTCCATGCAGATTGCACGGAGAGGGGCATAAACCACCGCGATTGGTTGGTAATGTCTGTCAGAGAGAGATTAAAAATGAAAAAAATTGATTTTTTTGAGAAAAACGACATTGAAAATAAAAATTTTTGTTAATTTCTATGTATCATTTTTTTAAAAGGAGATTTCTATGAAAAATAAATTTATTCAAAGAATTGACAATTAGAACTTTCACTTTTGAGATTTTCTTCTTATAATAATTGTGAGGTGTGAAATGAACGAAAAAACAAGCATTGAAAAAATTAAGGAAATTGAAGAATTAAAACAAAAAGCAGAAGCCGGAGACGGCAAGGCTCAGTGTCAGCTGGCGGAGATGTATTTCAGAGGAGATGGTGTTGAGCAGAATGTGCAGGAAGCAAACAAATGTATCGAAAAGAATCTGTTTGGCGATGATGTCAGAGATCTGTCGCAGGACTCTCATTCACTGACAGAAAAAGAATTCGATATACTGAAAAAAGTATATGGAGTGAGATTTAATGGTGATGGGAAAAAATAGAATCAGAAAAAAATGCAATTTTTTACAAAAAAAAGCATTTTTTTTCTTCAAATTTAGACCTTTTGCAAAAAAAAAATTATAAAGTATAGTGTAAGAAAAATGTGTAAAGCAAAAAAAGGAGGCTTTATTATGGACGAAAAAAAATTGGATTTAAGCGATGAAATAATGAGGGCAATGGGGGAGAATGACAGGAGCAATCGACCTTATGACGGAACGCTGTTTGATTTGTTTAAGAAACCCGTTGGTCCTCGCAAGTTTACGATATATGAAGACGAACAGACTTGGCTGTATGCAATTGTAAAAGGTCTTTTAAACCGCGAGATTGTTCTGCATTATGTTGATAAAGTTAATAACGGTGACCCGATTAAAGCTCGCGGCAAGTCGGAGAAGTTTCTGCAAATGGTGCATTATATCAGAGAAAATGGTCAGATACAGTCGGGGATTCATCTGGAAGTTGGAGTGGATTTTATTTTAATTTATCCCAATACTTGTGACCTTTATGTTCCTGAGAATATGTTCTATCGAAAGAATATCGGAAGAGGTGTTAAAACTTTCCTTGCTTATGAGGATAAAGATAATGACATTAGGATTATTATTAGAAACACTTCTTCTGACAGCAGATATATTTGTACAAGTATTGAGTTTGAATATAAAGGGGAAAAAGTCGGTGTAGAGAGACTTTCCAAAAAGTTTTGTGATATTTGGCATAAATATATTTCTGATAGGAAGCCAATCTCTGAAAAATTGGACTTCGGTGTTGATTATGTTATTGCAATGAGCAATGAAAAAATATAACTGATTTTCCGTAGGAAAATCCAAATCCGTGTGACAGTTATTAACTAAGGAGGCAAATATGTCAAAAAAAGCAATAATTCAGATTACGGCAGAGTATGCTTCAAGCAAGATGTTTGAGGAAGTTTTGAAGCGAAACGGTATAAGCGACTATGAGTTCGGTTATATCGACGGAGTTTCCGTATTCCATGCGGAAAATGTGAAATTGGAGAAGGAGTCTCAGCTTGCAGATGAAATTCGTTATGTCATAATGAGTCTGATGAATAAGCAATACGACGATAAGCCGGATTATGCTTTCATACTGTTTATCGGCACTGAGAGCGGCATTGAACAATACTGCAACGAGCGATGCTATCGCAGTTTGGATGTCGGACTCGGCGGTGAATATGGTGTTCATAATCCGTATCTTGTCGGCTCTAATTGGAACGGCGATGACAATACTCCGATTCCCGGCACAATTGTGATACATAACAATGGTGTAACAAAGACAGATGAAAATGCAGTGACATTTCAAGAGTATCTGACTTACTATATGATGTCTAAGGGGATAACTGAGATTGGTGACAGGACTTTTGTGGATTGCTATTCCCTGAAATCGATTGAAATACCGGCAGGTGTAACTAAGATTGGTGTCGAAGCATTCAGCAGGTGTTTGTCTTTGACTTCGATAGAGCTGCCGAGCGGCATAACCGAGATTGGAAATGAGGCTTTTGCCTGCTGTTATAATTTGACGGACATTCGATATAAAGGCACAAAACAGCAGTGGGATAATGTCAAAAAAGGTCAATATTGGTTTAGATATGTCGGGACAAAGTTTATACACTGCACCGATGGGGATGTGGAGATATAATAAAGAATAAATGTGACAAGGCTCGCCGTAGGCGAGCCTTGTCACATTTATTCTCCAAAGTCCCAAAAACCTGTTCCTGTCTCAGGATCGAATTTGCGTTTGATAGCACCGCCAATGACAGGACGCAGCTCAATCTCTGCCGTATATAATACTGTAACAGATCGGATATGACCTGCTGCCATCTCGTGGTGTTCACCATTTTTATATGAAAATGACGCATGAGTATGATGATAGTAACTGCCGTCATCGTCTGTTATGACATTGCCGTTAAGACTAATCAGTTCCAGCATCCCGTGCAGATGCTGTTCCTCGAATGAGTGTGTCTCAGGTATGAATGTCTGTATAACAGCATCGGAGCAGCCGCCTATGCCGCTGAATAGCGCAGATTGGATTTGTTCCTGTTGGCACATTTTTAGGATTGTGCCGATAATCTCAACGCCTTTATCGGCTCTTATGTAATATGTTTCTCCGATTTTTTTGTAGTTCATAGTTGCTCCTATATGATTATTCACTGACACTAAAGTCCGTATCAGGCACGCACAGAATATCATAATCAGGATAAAGACTCTTGACTTTGGTCACGACCTGCTCATATAAGGCACAGCGGTCTTTGGCATCGAAGTCAAATATCACATCAAACTGTATGCGTTTAGCTGCTTCATCTACATAGAATCCGTGAACCTGTATGACATGAGGTATAGCCGTAACAGTTTTGTATATCTCACTGCGGATCTTGATGGCTGTTTCATCTTGTGTGTTGACAGAATAGACACTCAGTGCCGTGATGATGATGTTATGTTCCATAAATACTTTGGCAGTGATGTCTCGCTGGAGTTTGTCGATCTTATCGGCAGTCATTGTGTCATCAACTTCAATATGGGCAGAACAGTTCAGTCTGTCAGGACCATAGTCGTGGAATATCATATCATATACACCGCGGACTTCCGGAAAACTCATAATGCTTTGGCGAACGGTCTTGACAGTCTCAGCTTCGACACGCTGACCGAGTATCGATGAGACGGTTTCTGAGAGCATCTCAATGCCTGCCTTGATTATCATCAATGAGATAACAGCACCGAGCCATGCTTCCGGACTGAATCCTGTCATTACGAAGATAATCGCCGAAACAAGCGTCGCTGCAGAGATGATTGAGTCCATAAGTGCGTCCTTACCGGAATTAACAAGCGATGCGGAGTTGACTTTCTTGCCGGTTGACTGCACGAACAGTCCGAGCAGGATTTTAACGAGTACTGCAGAGCCGACTATAATCAGTGAGACTGTCGAGTAGGACGGCACTTCCGGGTGGATGATCTTGATGATCGACTCTCGCAGTGAAGTTACGCCGGCATACATAACGATTATACCGATGATCATTGCGGAGAGATACTCTATCCTGCCGTAGCCCCACGGATGTTTCTTGTCAGGCTGTTTGCCGGCGAGCTTCGTGCCGATTATCGTAACAAGACTCGAGCCGGCATCACTTAAATTGTTCACCGCATCGAGAGTGATTGCGATAGAGTTTGACAGTATACCTATCACTGCTTTGAATCCCGCCAAAAAAGCATTGGCTATTATGCCGATTATGCTTGTGCGGACTATTGTTTTATCGCGGTTGATTGCATCTGTGTTTTCTGCTATGTTGAATGGATTTGTCATTGGTGGAGTCCTTGCTGGTCTTTTTATTCCATTTTAGTAAACGTCGGAAAAATTTATAAATATTCATACATTTTCCAAAATTATTATATCATATATTTTTGAATTACTCACTAATTTTTTATAAAAATAATATAAAAATCAAAATATGTGATATAATATAAATCATATTTCGCCCTGTGTCAGCCGACGGCTGACACAGGGCGAGGATTACAAGTTGATGAGGATAATGATAACAGGAATTTATAATGCCACAAACAAACAATGACATTTTCACGGATGAAGAAAAAGAAGAAGCCAAGCGAAAGAAAATAGCTGATATGGAAGCGGCAACTGCAAATGCGGTGATGAAATCTATTGCAGATAAATACGAAATGAAACATGAAATTCTTAGAACAAATTATGCAACTGTACTTGTTCTTCCGCTTGATGATAGTAAGATAGAAATATCATTTTCTAACAATTTGGTAATGGAATGGAAAGAGATATTGCCGAATTTGTTGGAATATTTTTCTATGAAAAGACCTTTTTCAGAAATCGAAGATTATCTCATAAAATGCCATTTTGCTTTTGCAGAGTGTGATGAAAAGAAATATGCTATATATATGAATGGAATTAAGAAATTTGAATATAATTTTTTTCATACTTCATTTCAAGAGTCTGAAAAAAAGAATGGTCCATTTGGTATTTTTTATCAACCTTTTTATAAATTTATTAAATTATTAAAACTTCCGATTAGAGTGGAATCAATTGGAGATGATGCATTTGATGACTGTTCATCGTTGGAGTCGATAAAAATACCTGATGGAGTTACAGAGATTGGTCGTGGTGCATTTGAAGGCTGTAAATCGCTAAAAATGATAGAATTGCCGTATAGAGTGAGATCGATTGAAAGAAATGTGTTTTTAAACTGCGAATCATTAGAATCGATAGTAATACCTAGTGAAGTGCAATCAATCAGCACAAGTGCATTTGAAGGCTGTAAATCACTAAAAACGATAGAATTGCCGCATAGAGTAAGATCGATTGAAGAAAAGGTTTTTTTAAACTGTGAATCATTAGAATCAATAGTAATACCTAGTGAAGTGCAATCAATCCACACAAGTGCGTTTGAAGGTTGTCAATCGCTAAAGTCAATAAAACTGCCGGCAAAAGTAACAAAAATTGTATCTATGACATTTAGAAGCTGTTCATCGCTGAAGTCGATAGATATACCTATCGGTGTAATATATATTGGCAAATATGCATTTGCTGAATGTACATCATTATCATCAATAGTACTTCCTGCTGGAATAAAATCTATTGGAGGATATGTATTTTTTGATTGTTTATCACTGGAATCGATAGAACTATCTGCCAACATGAAATATATTGGAAAACATGCCTTTGATGATTGTTTATCATTGGAGTCAATAAAGATACCTATTGAAGTAGAATCAATTGGCGAAAGTGCATTTAAAGACTGTTCATCGCTTAAAACCATCACATACAGCGGCACGATGGAACAATGGAGAAAGATAAAAAAAGGCAAACAATGGAATGAAGAGGTTCCGTCAAAAGTTGTGCATTGCTCTGATGGCGATATATCTATTAATGCATAATTCCGCATTATGCATTATGAATTATGAATTATGCATTACCACCTCGTATTCCTTCTTCATGCCGTGAGCTCCGAAGATCTGCCACCGTCCTGCACCGAGACGCTGGAGAATAGCCTGCCGCTCAAGTGCACACAGCCCCGGATCGGTATCTACAGAAGTCATCAGGACCGGAGCGTATTGATTATACGCTGCCTGCTCTTTGGTCATGCCGTGCATGTTAATATAGACATCACCGGTGAATGCAACATGATGAACATAGTCAATCAGAATCGTCTCGCCCGGCAGGTGACCGCCTTTGCCTTCATAGACTTCAAAGTGCATCTCACCGAAATCAAAAAAACCGATCTGAGTCAATGGCTCAGTCTGATTATTCGGAGATGGCCACGGAGTTTCCACTTTGTCGGGATTGGGCGGCTGATAGAATGTCAATTTTTTGCAGATATTGATATACGGGCGGTGGAGCGGATTCTGCTCACGGTAGCCATTCTGACCGCAATATTCCAATGTCAGACATTCTTTCGTCTTCTGCCCTGCGATAATGCGGTCAAACAACGGCAGCAGTCCGCAGTGATCCACATCGGCATGAGTAACATATATCTGTTTAGTCATTGTATCATAATCCGGCAGCAGTCCGCGGAATATCGACTCCATCTCATCGCGATACAATGCGTAGCCGCTGTCGATAAACAGAGTCTGACCGTGACTCCTGATGATCGCAGTGTTGCTTCCGCATGGCGGCTCGATCAGTATTATCTCGGAGTTGTCCGTTATCGTATGGTGTGATATCCTCGGTGAGAATGCACTGCCGCGGCAGGAAGAGAGCAACTCAGCGAAGCGGCTTATGCTCTCGAATGTCTTATACGGCGACAGTCCTTTCTCATCGAGCATCTGCATTATCATATTAGTGTTGACCAGCAGATCATCTCTTGCATTCTCAGGAATGCCGATAGTGCGGATAAGCCCCGATACGAACGACTGATAGAATATACTGTTGTCATAGACCTTTTCGGAATGGTTGTAATCAATCACCCGCACCTGACAGAGCGACTGCACCTCACTTAGGAACTGCTGGAGTTTCTGACCGTCATCGACGAACAGCCCCATCTTGAATGCCTGATAGTCAGTGCCGTTCTCCTGCGAACTGATATATGAGATATTGAGACTATAAGAATGTATAACCCGCAGCACATCCGTTACGCTGCCGGGAATGTCTCTCAGTATAAACTCCAATAGGACAATGCTTTGCTCATTCTTGACAGGCTGGAGATACCCGATTGCCGACAGCATTTTATCCGCCTCGGCCAGCTGTGACTCATCGCCGTCAGCATCGATGAACAGCGTATGCGAGTCCACAGCCTTGTTGTAGCTCACACGCGTTATATTCACGCCGAGCTTTGAAAAACACTCGCTTGCCTTCAGGAATGCTCCGATATGATCCGGCATTGTGGTTATGTATGTTTTTTTCATTGGGGACTCCTTGTGTGCTTTATCCTGTGCACATATTAACTTTTTTGACACATTATTAATTCATAGCATTTGTTAATTTCTGTTGCATCTCTGACTTTCTTTTACCATACTCATATTATCTTCATTTATCTTAAAAACTGCCGTCGGAGATTTCACATTCCCTTCACGGTAGATTTGTCCAGAGTCAATAAGAGGATTTATAACATCTTCAAGGAATCGGCTTCGACTTTTGTAATTTGTCAATGCCTGCAATTCTTTTATGGACTTAGGACATTCTTTAAGCGATGCAAGTACCTTTTCTGAATCAGTCAATGTCATAACATTTTGTTCTTTCTGATATAATCTATCGAATAATCTAAGATTCAGGAAACCGGGATAAATCATAACACAAGGTTGTTTTTCAGGTTCTGAATCCTTATAACTCTCTATCATGGTCTGAAAGCCTGTTCCACCACGTTCCATAAGATTTGCGACATCAAGACAAGCTGCAATTATTGAATTCCTTCGGATTGACGGAATTGAACCAAGAGGATAGTCATAATAATCTTTTGGCAATAGCCATGATCCTGGAGAAACAACATCTATCCTGTCGGTGTAAATATCAACATCTATCTGTGTTCCTCGTATTGAATAATCCCTATGAGCAATTGCATTAACTAAAGCCTCTCTTACCGCTTCTTTTGGATAAGAGCGGATTTCCTCACGCCCACCTGTATTTGTTTTTTTCCATCCTGTTTTTGTATTTCGTTCAATAAAATTCAATGCAAAGCGTAAAACTTTTGGAAGTGATCCTTTTATCTTTCCGCTATCAAGAACATCACTAGTTTTTGATGTTCCTCTCCATAAACGACAGCATATCAATGAATCGTCTTCATTGTAATCATCCCTAAACATTACAAATCCTGATTTTGCATATTTGTCTTTTGATAAGATTTCTTCATTTTGTAATTCTTTTATTGATGGTTCAGACTTATCACTTCTGAATTCTTTACATAAATCGATAAATTCAGACCATTCTTCTTCAGAATATATAATATCTGTTGTCTCGTTATCTACCCCGAATTTTCTTTTGGAAAGCGAAATTATTTCTTCAGGTGTTGCAGGAGTTGAATTTCCGTCACCTTTTACATATACGGTTTCGTTAAAATCTCCTTCCCGATATCGAACAACAGAATCTGACACTGAAATCCTTAGTGCTAATACAAAATGCTCAGCATTATCATCAACGCTACGAAGCATATAAGTTATCTTAGCATGAGGGAATATATGCCTGTCATTTACTAAAGCGATCAAATTTTTAGTCTTGTCAATTTCTTCAAGAGTAAGACCAAAAGCTTCCCTATCATTAGACACTCCCACAAACAAATAGCCGCCATTCCCATTTGCATAAGCGACAATTGTTTTAGCCCATTTAATAGGATTATCAGAATTCAAAACAGCCTTAAATTCGTAATGAGTATCTTCAAGTAAAACATCAGAATATAACTCGGTTATTTTCATTAGTTACTCCTAAAATAATCATATCCAACATTGCCGTAACATTGCCATAACATTGCCATAACATTGCCATAATTTATCGTCATATTATCGAAATTACAAAGCGAACAGATTATGTAAATTCTTGTTAATATCTGTTAAAATACCACCTTCACCATTATACAAAAACGGCGGGAATAAATCAAGAAGAATAATTATGATATATAAACGGAGATTAGTCTGGTATACGGCTATATTCGTGTTCCAAGTGACAAACAGAGAAAAATCAACGATTTGAGATTAATAATTTTTGTATTCGAGAAAATCTCATAATTGATGGTTGGATTGAAGAAACCATCAGTGGAACAAAAAACTATGACAAGCGAAAACTTGGACTATTGATAGACAAAGTGCAAAAAGATGATCTGATTATATGTGCAGAACTTTCAAGGCTTGGCAGAAACTTATTTATGATTATGGAAGATTTATAAAAAATAATCATATATTAAACTAAATTTTACCATAATTATTTTCACAATCCGAATCTGTCTCTGAGTTCTGCAGCACGTCGCTGTGCAATTTCAGTGTATTTGCCGCAAATATCGGATATATGTTTGACCATATCGCAGAATTCACCAAGTCTGTTCGGAGCGAGCCATTTGTCGTGCTCATGTTCAGAATCTGCTCTATTCACCCGGATATTTATGATCTTCGGTGACACCGCTCTGACAAGGATCAGGTGAATATCGTCTGTGACATCTACGGTGATATTATCCGAGTAATAGAATTCGCAGGTTTTTCTAACCGTTTTAATCTTCGGGGGCAGCAGTGACCTAATCTCATCGTAAACCTTATTGAGATCAACCTCGTAATTATCGTTCTCCCAAAGCTCGCTGTCGCGGTAAAGTCCGTTCTGTGAATATACGAGAGCCTTGACGAAAGATGTTATGCAATTTTTAACGAAGCCACCGTCAGGACTCAGATACTCTTTTTCACTTTCCGTTCCGAATTTCGCAGCGGATTTACAGACGATTTTTTCATAATTGTCGAGATTTTCGTAAAAACACCTTTCCTCGGAATCGAGATCTTTGTATTTATCGTCTTTCTTTTCTTTGCTCTCTTTGTGGAGTGATTCGATTGCATATTTGAGGATTGGTCTTATAGGAATATCGTATTCCTCGTATAGTGATTCCATACGGCGTATTAAATCGTCGTGAACATCCTCATAAGGATAATTGGCTTCTTTGTAATATGCGTTGTTCAGTTCAATGGCGAGCCGACTGACTCTGTCGCTGAGATCCGTGTCGTCCTGCAGCAGCCCGCTCGGTATCGACTCGAATATATCGAGAAAATCTTCTTCAGCCTGAGCGAAATCCGAATAGTATTCGCTTGTCGAGTCTTCAAAAAAACTGTAGTTGTTCGGATCGGGCAGATGTCTGACGACACTCTCAAGTCCGAACAGTATGTAATCGAGATCCTCCTGTACATCATCCGGCAGGTTTTCAAACTGCCCGGGATATGCGTCGAGGACGGTACGGATAACATCGCCGTCGTGTCTTAACCGCTCCGATGCGAAGCCAATAGAATATTCGCATCTCTTGACGGCGGTCATGACTGTTTCTTTGTCGTCTCTCAACCGTTCCGAAGCATATTCGAGTACATCGCCTTCGTAGGTCTCTATCGCAGTGAGGACTATCTCTTTGTCGTCCTTTAGTTTATCTGAAGCAAACTGAAGTGCGTATCCGTCATGCCTTACGGCGGCAAGGACGATGTCGCGGTCACTTCTCAGAGTTTCGCAGGCAAATCCGAGTGCATCCCACGCCGAGCCGACAGCTGCAATCACGACTTCTTTGTCGGCACGAAGATGTTCGCTCGCGTCTTTGAGGAAACTGCCGTACATGGAAAGCGTTCTGATCGCAAACGCCTTGTTGTCCCGTATTATTTCCGGTGCGTTTTTCAGCTTGAACGGCTTTCCGCCGAGCCACGCTTCCGCCACGTCGGCGTCGCTCTGCATCTCCTCCGTGAGAGAGGAGAATATTTCCCGGTTATTTCTGACGGCGAGGAGGGCGAGCCCTTTGTCGTTTTTGAATCTGTCGCTTACGAAGCGTATTACTTCGGCGTTCATATTCACCGCCTGCTTTACAAATTTCCGATCGTTTTGTAATTCATCGGATGCGTAAACGAAAGCTGAGGGGCTGCACTTCACAATCTTAAGGACTGTGTCTCTGTCCGACTTCAGCGATGCCGGGGCGAATTTCAGACACTCACCGCGACGGAGGATAATCTTTTTCATAAAAATCTCGTCCGCTCTGTCTTCTTCCGACGCTTGCTCAAGCCAATCGTACCAAAGATTATCCGGAACTTTGCGGATTACTTCTTCTTTTTTGCAGTCTCTATACTTTTCTATTGTTTCCATAAAAACACCGGTTTCCGTATGATTTACAGGTTATACTTTTTTCTCTCCTGCAGTGCCTTTTCTTCCGCCATTTGCATGAAGCGATCTATATTATCGTACACATAATTGGCAATACGGCAGAACTCCATCGTTTGATCGGGGCAGAAATAGGCGGAGGACTGTTCACAGTCACCGTTTGCCTGACACGCAAGCAGTTCGTCGCCTGTTTCTTCGGCGACAGTCCCCATCCAGTACATTTCATCGTCGTCCCAAAAGCCGTCTACACGTATCCCGACAATAGAGAATGCGTGATGTCCTCTGATGAGGTGGAATGACAAAATATCGTTAATCTTAACATGTACGAACTCGGAAAAAATATATCCTTCGAGTCCGTGGCTGACCTCAAAATGTTCCGGGAGTTCACTTTTTACTGTCTCGTAAATCGGATCCATGTCTATGTAAACTGATTCTTGTTTATATTCTGTCGGTTTGATTAGCTCGAAGATCAGTTCTTTCATAAACTCCTTAACGGCAAACCTGACATACTCACCACCCGGAACAAGGAACTCCCCGGCTTCTTTGACATAATCGTGTTTCAAAAGCGTCGGGACATAAAGGTCGAGCTTTTCGGTAGCTCTGTCAAATATGTCTTTTTCTGTTTCCACAACTGCTCCTTAACTTTCACTGCTGTCGCTGTATCCGAGGAACTTCTTCAATTCCGCGTTAGACAGAAGGTCTTGCTTGGTCAGTCCGAAAGATTCAGAGACGATTCCAAGATAACGGTCCAGAAACTCGCCGTATGTTTTTGCCTCGAAACATTTTGGCGGGATAAAGAATGTCCTTGTGCCGCCTGTCACACGGTCGCCGGCCTGCACTGTTACCTTATAGTCACCCGTCTTCATCTTTAAAAACTCGTACCTTTCCAGGTTCCAGCCGTGTATTTCTATATGTCCAAACGGTACTTTATATTCTGCCACTACCGGATTGGCGTTGACTGCCGCCTCTTGACAGGCGTATTCCGCATTTTCCAAAAAGTTGTCGGCATCACTGACTTCGAGCACATGATATTCTTTGTCGTTTTTCCACGCCCTCATGAATTCCCACTCGCCGTCAATTTGCTGTATGTCGAATCGGCAGTATTTTTTGAGCATCTTTTTGTCAAGCCAATGGTAATCTTTTTTGACTTTCATGTATGCCTTGTCTAAGTATATCTCAATGTCATAGCCGTACTTGAACTTCGTTTTGGGATTGGAGTTTTTCACCGGCTCTTTGACATATTTGCAAAGGAAGTCTATAAATTCATCGGCGGTAGTTCCATCGGTCCATTCTTTTACTATCTTGGAGCCGCGATACCCTTCGCTTACCTGCCCGAAAACATATTTTCCGTGGAGTGGGACAATATCCCAATGTGTTTTTTTCAGCATTTGCGTCAGCGTTGCCCAAGGATATTTTTCGCGGAGTTTTTCCAAGGCTTTGCTATAGTATTCCGTGATGTCGGTTCCGTATTTGAACAGTTCAGGATCGGCAGTTGCATTGCTGTTAAGCTGCTCCTCCTGCTTGCGTTCGTTTTCCCATTCTTCTTCCATTGCAAAGAAATCGTCGGAGCTTAACGCCGACCAAGCCCACACCTCATCCTCGCCGATGGTTGGTCGTCCCCAAGTGTCAAATCTTTCGCAGTCCTCGTCCCATCTGCCTGCGGAAAGCGTGCCGTCGTTTAGGATTACAAGACAGTACTGCTCATTTTTGGGACTGTCGCCGTCGCTGAACGACTTGAAGTTCTCGATCTGGATATTGTATTGGCCTTCTACCTCGTCTTCGTTGTCTATCCAGTTGATTTCTTCATCTTCCAAACACTTTGAAAGGTTGTATGCCATCGAATGCCATTTAGACACTTCGGCTAATTCAATAGAATCGAATTGTCCCCGTATAAACTTCCCTGATTTCCCATTATCGGAAGGATCCCACGCTCCTGCCGTATGCCGCCCGTCTTTCAGTTCAAGCAGACACAGCTGCCAGTAATCAGGCTTGGTTTTGTCGTCCATATTGTAGAATTTGTTGAACGACAATCTCAGTTTTTTATAATTGCAAGCAAACATTGTTTTACCGCCAAAATCCGAATATAGTCAGAATAAATATATCATATTGACAGAGCAATTTCAAGCAGAAAATTAATTATATTCCTCTATTCAATCCTCTCGTGACATTAAACAAAAAAAATCGGTTTTGGTGACCAAAACCGATTTTTTATTTAACTTTATTTTCCTTCTTTAGCCTTCAGTCTCTCTTTGGCTTCTTTCATCTTCTCATACATTCTGTTGGACTGTAAGCAGAAGACTTCAAGCTGTGCCTGAGTAACCTGAGTGAATGGGTTACCGTCAGACTCGATCGGCAGGAACGGCAGGTTATTTACGCCCATTTTGTCCAATTCTTCGTAGAACGGATTATTCGGGTAGATCTTCATCTTATGTTTGAGGTTCATGTTGTTCTTCAACAATGACTCAACCATTCTTGACGGCAGGCAGGCAAAAGGTCCGATAGAGATAACGCCGCACGCATCGTGGAGGATGTATTTGAGAGCAGCACCGCTTGTGATAGGCACTTCGCCTCGGAGCTTAGCATCGACAATGTATCGTGAAGCATTGATAACTTCCTTAATGTCGATATACGCCGGTCGGTAGAATCCGCAGTCTTTGAATGCGTCTTTCAACTCATGGTCGATCTTCTTCTGGAACAGTGACTTGAAGAAGAAGTATATCTTCTGGAAGCCATTGACATCTATCTCAGTGAGGTCATTCATCAGACAATAGTCGATGTAGAACAGAACTTCCATAAATGGTATAACATGTGCGATGAATCCTCTGTCAGCCAAGAATCCTTCGATATTTCGCCGAGCGAAGTGGTCGTTTCGGACATATATCTCACCTGTAACTGTTACGAATTTCGCATCATCGAGTTCCATTTTACGCGGGATCTCAGACAGACGCTTTGATGTGAGCTGCAGTCGCTTTTTCAGTGAGATCTTCTCACGACCGCCGAAGTTGTCGATAACTTTCTGGAACTCTTCTTCCATAATGCGTAAGCCTTCTTCTTTGTCAACGGCGAGGACGCAGATCGCATTCTTGATATACTCAAATACATCACCGAGAACGAATGACTTAAACAGTGTCAGGAGCAGTCCTGTTCCGAATCCGGCATAACCTTTTCGGTCATCCAATCGGAATATTGCAAGATTCTCAATCTTATTTCGGCGGACATACTTCTCGAATGCGTTAAGATACTGCTCCAATCGGCACGGTGAAGTATCTGTCGCATGCAAGAGTACAACCGGCTCATTGCCTTTGCGGTAGTCCCGCAGGTAAGTCATCATATTACCCATCATCATTGCCAGCGGCAGACATTCCTTACTTGATGTCTGGCTTCGTCCCATCTTGATAGACTCCATCGTCGTCTCAGGGACAAGCACTCCGTGAATGCCGATCTTGTTAAGATACTCATTGGCAGGAGCCATGACATATCGTGACAGCGACGGGAACATGAAGATGTATTTATCTGACTTAGCAGGTATTGTCGAGCCGTCAGAAAGGTGCATTGTCGCTCCGAAGCCTTTGTTAGGATTCTCAATCCAAGCCGGCTGGAAGTTCTTATCGCTCTCTTTAACCAGCTTGCCGCTCTTCTGCAGCTCTCGGTAGAACCGAACAACATCCATGAATGCTTCGATACGGGTATTGACACCTGCATCAGCACTGTGACTGTCCAACTCCAATGTCAGAGACGGTTTCTCTTCCATCTCTTCGCGGAACAACTCAACCATAAATGAGTCAGGACCGCAGCTGAAGTTTGTAATATATGTACCGAACAGCTGAGGATGCTTCTTAACAATCTGAGCTGCTTTGAGGATCATCTCACCCATACCCCAGTGCATGAATGCTTTGAAATCTTCGTTTTCATAATCCAGCAGATCATAAGGGAATATCTTGATATTTCGGCTTGTGAACTTTCGCGGAATACCGAGGTTGGCCTTCTCGGTAAACGCATTGTAAGGTCGTCCGAAGAGAACTACGCCGATATTGTCAGGATTGGACTCAAGCTCTTTCATCAGCTCTCGTCCCATTGTCTTCATCTCTGCGAAGAATGCTCTCTGTTGTCCGACTGCATAGTCAAATGCTGCTTCCGCCTCGGCTGTGTTGCATCCGAGATTCTTAACGGCTACATTGACGAATGACTTCTTCTCACGCTCCAAGCCTCTTGAGAAATCAAGGATAGGTTTCAGGATCTTAGTATTGCCGATGTATTCTCTGAATGTGGACTCCATTGCATACGGCTCGCCCTGATTGAACACACAAGCCTTGCGGTGACCTGTAACTTCACGGCAGCTCTTGCAGTGATCGCCTGTCTCCAGCTGCACGATATGCGGAATGAAGATATAGTCAGGTTTCTTGTCAAGCAGATTGTAGAAAAATCCGTGAGCCAACTGCATCGGATAACAGAATGAAGCAAGCTCTGCTTCCTGTCCGGCTTTGTCGGAGTTGTCCGGCAGTATAACTTTGAATCCCAACTTGCTGAAGAAGTTGTAATACAGCGGGAAATATGTATTTGTATAGAAACTTCGGTTGATACCGATAGTTGCAGCACGATTGCACTCCATCTCAGGAGCGTAAGTCTCGAATACCATCTTTTCACGGCGTGCAACAAGGTCAAGTTTGCCGTCGTCATCGACTTTGATATTGTGGACCTGATTATAATATCGGTTGCACGCACCGCCGAACGGATAAGTCTTGCCCTCGATGATGATAGTCATGACTTCACAGCCGATGTCACATTTCTCTTTGCCGCCGGCACATTTGAATGTCTTGCCGTAAGTTACTTCACGATTAATCAGTTCGTCAAGGTCAAATTCTTTCGGTTCGAGCAGATTATTCTCCAATCGTTTCTTGGCTTCCAGAGCAACACCGAATGCCCCCATCAGACCCGGATCCGGCGGAACAACGATGTCTTTGCCGGTAAGTGCAGCCATTGCAACAGGCACAGCTTTATTATAACAAACACCGCCCTGCATAAAGATCTTGTCACCGACTCGGCGGCTTCCTTTTACACGGTTAGTGTAGTTCATACAAATCGAATAAACAAGTCCGGCGATCATATCATCGCGGCTGATACCTTCCTGACTTGCTACCTTAATATCGGAACTGATAAATGCTGCACACTGATCGTTGAAGTTTGGCGGATTCTCGGCTTTGAGAGCGATGTCACCGATCTCTTCAGTTTTGACACCGAGTGTCTCACGGGCAGACTCTTCAAGGAATGAACCTGTTCCTGCAGAGCAAGCCTCATTCATAGCATAGTCGGCAGGCACGCCGTTTACGAGGTAAGTATATTTGGCATCCTGACCGCCTATCTCGAAGATAGTGTCTACATCTTTGTCGAAGAATACGGCAGCCGATGCATGACACAAGATTTCATTAAGTACACATTCTGTGAATGCGTGGAGACCGACAATCTGTCGTCCCGAACCTGTTGTACCGAGTGCGATAATCTTAATCTTCTTGTCTCCGATCTGTTTCTTAATCTCTTTATAACAATTTCGTGCTGCCTCGACAGGGTTACCGTTTGTTCGCAGATAAACATCAGCAAGCATCTTATTGTTATCCTTATTCATAAGGACAGCTTTTGTTGTTGTTGAGCCGACATCGACACCGAGGATACAAACATCGCCGTCATGTGGAGTGTCATGCTCGACAGTCTTGAACTGCACCTTGTCAACAGAAAGCGAGAGTTTTTTCAGGAACTCGAATGAACTGATGCCTTCCTTATAAACCTTGTCAATGCCGGGATAAGCGATAGTGTTGGTCTTCAATGCATATATCGCTGCACCGAGAGCCTCGAAGTAAGAAGCCTCCTCAGGTATATACAAGTCCTCGACCTGTTCACGCAGATACTGCACAACTATCTTATTCTTAGCCACACCGCCTGTCATAATGACACGCTTCTGCTTAACAGATGACAAGAGCTCTGTAATCTTGCCGGAGATCATCTTACACAGACCGGCTACAACTGCACCTTTCGGCTCACCGATATTCAGTGCGTGTGTACAGTCTGACTTGCAGAATACCGAGCATCGGCCGGAAATCTTGTGCGGATGCTGACCGTCTGCCAAAGCGATAGCCTGATCGGCATTCAAGTCCATACGGCGTATCTGCTGCAGGAAGAACTCTCCCGTTCCGGAAGCACATTTATTACCGATATGCACCTTAGAGATGTGACGATCGCTGTCCAACTCATAGACGATAGTCGTCTCACCACCGGCAGAAACAAGCACATTATATTTGCTGCTGTCCAGATTGATATAATCAAGTGCATACTCGATCGCTTCCGGCTCTGTTATCGTTGTGAGGTTCACATTCTCGCGGAACTTTCGGCCTGTTACGGTTATACGGTCGAACTTTTCCGGTGAAATACTGCCTAATATATCAATAAAATTTTGTTTTGCGTTACCTTCGTGGGCTTTGGAGGTAATCTTGTCAATTGTTATTTTGTTGTTCTCATCTTGGGTAATCTCAACGAAAGTAATCGTTGATGCACCAAGACATACACCTAAAGACTTCATGGAATCGCTCTCCTGTGAATATTATTTTAGAATAATTTAAAAATATATTTTACAATATTATTCTGAAAAAGTAAAGAATTATTGAAAAAATAACAGGTTTTTATGAAAGCGGTTCACCGCCGACTTTTGCATCCCTGCCTTGTCCTTCTTTTTTTGTGTTTTGTGTTTCCGTCGGTTGATTGCCGTTTTTGTCTTTTTTCATATTATGTCTCCCAACTTGTTATTGTACCATTTTATTTTTCTGGTAAAAGACGAATCCATCTTCAACCTTTATGATGCGATAGCCTAATCTTTTGTAAAAAGCATTTGTCCGCTCATTCCAACATGGAGTATCCATATTAAACTCAGTAGCACATGGGAAATTCTTTTCTATGCAATCCATCAAGCGAATTCCGTAACCTCTTCTATGATAGATGCTGTCAATAAATATTCTGCCAATGTATACACTTTTTTCTGTTTCATCCGGGAATACAATGGCAGCCCCGACCAAATCTTTTTCTATCATTGCCAGATACAAATGTCCCTCCCGGGCTATTTGTTTATGCCATTCTACCGAATCAAATCCGGGCGGACAGTCACCTTTTACTCCGCCGACATTTACATCTGTTTCAAATGCTCTGACAGACATTTCCACGATTTTTTCTACCTGATTTGCTTCTGCTTTGACAATATACATCTCACTTCTCCCAACTGTCTTACAACTTCCGATTTATCAATGTGCAGCTTCCGTGGCAGTGTATACCGAATTGTGAGCAGTCACCCAAACGCACGCTTCTACATCTCCTGTCTCTGCCAACTCATCTACTTCATCCATCGCACACTGATACATTGCCTTGAATACCCCTTCACTGCGATATAATTTCCCAATGCCCGTTTTTATCGGCACCCACTCGCCGAATAAGTCCGGCGGATTTCATTTGTGCTAATTGTCGGTTTATCGTTATACGAGATTTGCCGACAAGTTCTGCCAACTTTTCCTGTGTAATGTGCGGATTTTGTTTAATTGCATCAAGAATCTTTTGCTGATTTACAGTTGCTTTTACAGTATCATTTACAGTATCATTTTTAGGATTTACTGTATCATTTCTTGGGTTTACAGTATCATTTACAGTATCATTTTTCGATACCTTTTCAGTAGCTTTTTGTTTGGCTTGCAGAGAATTATATATAGTTCCCAAAATATAATCTATAAATACACCCGAATCGGCTTTTGCCGATGCAGCTTCTATGGCTTTGTAATATTCCGATTGATTTTCTCGAATCATATTCTCGATAGGAAGATTTGCAAAAACGGGATTCCATTGAGCCAATAATGCGGTCTGCCACATTCTGCCCATCCTGCCGTTGCCGTCCTCGAACGGATGAATAAACTCGAACTCATAATGGAACACGCAGCTCTTGACAAGAATATGATCCTCAGAATGAGTCAGCCAATCAAACAGGTCACTCATAAGTTTGGGAACCATATCACAGGGCGGTGCGATATGACTGACTCCGTTTTTGCCTGCTACGCATACTCCGTTCCAACGATAATGTCCCGGATTGTCAACCAGTCCCAATGCCATAATGCCGTGAGCCTTTAGAAGATCATTCTCCGAGAACGGATCGAATGTCATTATTTGGTCATAAGCATTAATAGCATTGCGAACTTCCTGAATTTCACGAATCGGAGCAATGACATGTTTGCCGTCCATAATTGCCGTCACCTGTTCTTCGGACAAAGTATTGCCTTCAATTGCGACGGTGCCTCTTATCGTCTTAACTCTGTTTGCTTTGCGAAGCATTAATCCGTCAGGCTGCTCCATACGGATAGAATATCTTTCCGCAAGTGCGGCAATCTCCGCAATGAAATTAATCGCTTTGGAAGATATGGTAAATGGCGGTGTGTTCGGCATATCGCTCCTTTTATTTTACAAATTATAAAACACTTCATCATTACCGAATTGCTTATACAGATACTTTTCAATCTTTTGCTTACGAATAGACTGCAGCTCAAATGATGAATCAAAATCATAAATGAGAGATACGACATTTTTCTCACCGTATTGTATCAGCCGATAACCGTCATTAATGCGGTTCATGATAATCGGATTGTGCAGCCCATAAGCAGCCGCAAGTTCCGAGGCTTTAACCGCTGTGCCGCTTTGCATAATGAGATAGTCGGTATAATTCTCCTCACCGGTATAGTATTCGATAATAATAACGCCGTCATTATACCATTTGACAGTCAGAATGTTCCGAGCGGCAGAGTTATTCTCAAACAGCGGAATGTGCTGCTCGCCAATAACTGCTGTGAGCCACAGTTTGTCATCACTGACATCATTAGCCAAGATGAGTTCGTCGCCACTGTGTGTTATAATATAGCGGTCAAGATTTTTTGCGGCTTTCGACAGATCGATCTCAAACATAGTATAATGGAAGATTTCCGATTTATCGGTCTGTTTCACCGCAAAATGCTTCTCATTCGGAGCAACATCAGCAGCACTGTCTATAACGAGGATCTTCTTTGTGAAGTCGTAATATTCTTTCCCGGTTCTTGACATCCTGACAGTCAGCACATTTTCACCGGGTGTCAGTTCTCTGTCTATAGTCAGTCTTTTCGCAAATGTCCTCATCTCGCTGTCTGTGAAATTATGCTCCGACACAATTGTGCCATTTACATAGAGTGTGACTCTTTCTGCCGAAGCGATACATAAGCCGGATAACTCATATTCTGTTTCGGTGATGATATAACGGTTATCGCCGAATGTCAGCAATGCACTGCCGCTGTCAAGTTTGTCGCTGTCCCTGCGGTATGCAAGCGGAATGTCAGACAACCGCAGAGTGTCATAATTTTTATCATAATATAGCCGCTTGTAAACATTAAGTTCACGGTAGTATTCTCGCTTAACAAGCGGATCAGTCTCACGGTTAATCTTGTCTGAGAATAGTCGTATCTGTGAGTTGAATTTTTTCGTGCTAAGTAGTTCTAATCTGCTGCAGTTATTTTCAATTCCGACTGCGATATTCTGCCTGATTATGTCAGATGATGCGTCAGATAATGATATATATAAGGAAGAAAGATCATCAATGACAAGATGCTGCGAACATGCAATGACCGAGATAAACGTCGCTGTTAAAACTAATCGTTTGGTAAGTTTCATTTTTCTTCGGGCGAACCGCTGTTTTGCCGGCGGATTTCTTTCATCTTCGCTGCATTCTGCACGATGTAGATCATCAGGCTCGCTGCCGATAGGAATGCGATAATACAGAACATCACAAATGCAGTGATGCCAATCACGCTTTGGAAGATTGTCTCGTCTGCAGCGATCACATTTGTCAGGACAAGTATCTGCCGCAGGATCATCATAAACAGTATGATCAGACTGAACATGCACTGACAGAATGTCTTAGTCTTGCCGTAAATATTCGCAGGCAGCATCGTGCCGTGCCTACGCAGGTGCGGACGCAGATATATGTGCATGTAACATTCGCGGGTAAGCACGATGAGGAACAGATACCACGGCATCAGACCGAGATATACAAATGTTCCGAATACTATCACGAAGAAAATACTGTCTGCAAGCGGATCGAAATGCTTGCCAAAGTCTGTGACAGTGCCTGTTTTGCGTGCCACATATCCGTCCAATGCGTCGGTGATAATTGCGATAACGAATACGAAGAATGCGATAATGTTAATAATCAAAGCGGATTGTGTATCTAAACTGCACGAGTTCTGGATCAGAAACAGTGCCAAAAACACAAATCCGAGAATAACACGGGAAACTGTAAGGCTGTTCGCCAAATTAAATATCGATTTTTTGTTTGTTTCACTCATAAGTGTATTATAGTAAAATTTTAGCAGATAGTCAAACGGAATTTAAAATAAAATAAGTTTAATTATTTCAATGAAAAAATTAAACTTATTTTCTCATTTTGTTGGAAAATATGATATAATAGTTCATCTCATACAAGGAGTATCACAATGTCCAATTCACCATTTAACTATAACGAAGTCTCGATTGCAGAGTATGCTGATGTACTCGGCTCAAATGCGGCAACACCTGGCGGAGGCTCGGCAGCCGGGGTAGTGCTTAGCCTTGCGGCTAACTGTGCGGCTAAAGCGGCGGTTTTCTCCGGGATCGATGACACTCTGGCAGTCAGGACATTCTATGATCGATGCAAAGACTGTGCAGCGAAAGCTCTGCAGCTTGCCGCCGATGATGAGCGGACATTCCTTGCATGGAAAGATGCACGGGCATTGCCCAAAGATACTCCGGCAGAACAGGAAGTCCGAACTGCAGCTGTCAATGAGGCAGTCGTCCGCTGTATCAGCGTGCCATATAATCTGGCAAAGCTGTCAATGTCATTCAAAGAAAGCATTGAGCCTTTCCGCCCGTTGTGCAAAAAATGGCTGCTTAGTGATCTTGATGTAGCCAAGAGTTTTGCATCAGCCGCATTTGAAGCGGCACTTGCCAATATTGATATTAATATGCCGTTTTTGAAGGATGAAAGGCTGAAAAGGGAGATAGAGGAGTGGATGGGGAAATGGGTGAAATAATTTTTATTTTTAATAAAAAAATATAGACAAATTGGACAAAGTAACTTATTATATAAAGAATAAGGAGACATTCTATGAGTTATGAAGCATATAATACATTTGCCAATGCGGTTCAGACAGAAATGCAGCAATTAAATTATGAGCAGCAGCTAGGCATCCTCACTATTGTTGTTTCCGTAATGAATCAAAGGAAAAGGCAGAGTATTCCGATGTCTCGTGAAGAAAAAATGGCTTTATTTGATGAATTTACCGGTTGTATAAAATGTGATAAGCAGATTGATTGCAAAAATGAATATCTTGAATATCTTGATGAACGGTATGGAAATTAAGAATGAAAATATTACTTGATACAAATGTTTTAATAAATTGGCTTGTTGAAACAAATCAAAAGCATGAAGTTTCTAGTCGGCTTGTGAGATTATATTGTTACTGATAATTTGAAAGATTTTAAGACATCTGTTATTTCTGCAATTAGTATTGAAGAAGCGTTGTTGAAGTAAATTTGTCACTGCGACACAGTGACTTATCATCCGACTATGCGGATGTTAAACCATAGCCATCTTTTGATGACTTTTACCATACACTACGAAATTGTTGATTTTTAAAGAAAAAGAAATTTAAAGAAGAAATGAATCCGCCATAGCAGAACCTCCGTAGTTTTGAATTAATTATAAAAATTCCCGTATCACAAAATGCTAACTCGGGCAGAAGAATCTCAAAACTACGAAAAAACTCCTATACCCCATTTAAGATACGGGAATTTTTTTATAATATCTGATACATAAAAATGCATCCTTCATCATATTTGGGTTTGACATGGTGCTGCACAAATTTTTCCTGCGATGCAGGAAGGCGTGAAAATCCCATTTTCTGATAATGCCGGATAAGTTTTTCTTCCGGCAAAGCATAAATATACAGAGAGTTTACGCCAACATATTTAGCCATGCAGCGGCTGATCGGAAGGATGAATTTTCTGAAAGTATAAAATCCTAATTCTGTTGCGTTAGGGTGAGCATCTTTATATTTCTTATTTACGGCAAGATTAGCAAGTTCGATTGCCGGAAATGAGTCAAAACTATCACCTGTGACTTGAATTGTGATCAATCCTGTTCGCAGAGAGAAATAACCAACTAATTCTCCTGTAACCACATCTTTGACAAGATATGTTCGGCTGTTATTATTCCTTTCATCATTTTCCGCTTGATATTTAAGATAATCTTCCAAACCGCCGGCTTGATTACCAACTTCAAACTCTTGTATCAATCTCAAATTATTAGACGAATCTAATAAATGTTCAACAGAATAATCCGAGGTGTCATACACTGAAAATTCTACTATCATTTTTTATACGACTCCCTAATAAGTTTGCGGTCTTTTTCATGTTCTGCTTTAATCCATGATTCAAATTCTGCCACTGATTTATCCAATTCCGTGAAATCCGGTTTGGGCGTATTTTTGATATAATTATATGCTTCGCTTTTATCGAGCATTTCCTGATATTCTTTGGTAATAATTCGCATAGCAGACCTCCTGTTTTTATTATATCACATTTTGCAGCGGATAACAAACACAATCACAAAAAAGTTCTCTCTTTGCAAAAAAACTGCGATATTCAGTACTCCACATCCAGCATATCCAGCATCCGCTTAAAAGTGTCCTGCCCGTCAAGGCAAGTGTCAATAAGCCAATTATGCTCATGATGCCATTCTGCAAGTCCTCTGTAGTAGAAGGCTTTCTTAGTATCTTCAATGAGGAACGGAACAACATTATGACGCAGACATTCTTTGAGAGCGATGAGCCTGCCGACTCTGCCGTTGCCGTCCTGGAACGGGTGGATAAGCTCAAACTCCGCATGGAATGCGATAATATCTTCGATCCCTGCATTCCGGATGGCATTATAGCTGTCCAGCAGCTTTTGCAGCCGCTTGTGGACCTCCGCAGGTTTTGCTGTTTCTCTGCCGCCGACGACATTTGCACGGCGCTTGTAGTCTCCGACAGCAAACCAATCAAGCGAGGAGTCCTGTGTGTCATGCTTGATGATATAATGCAGCTGCTTGATGATCTCTTCGGTCAAGATGTCTTCCGCAATGTCAATCACATAATCAACCGCTCGGAAGTGATGCACAGTCTCCAAGATGTCATCAATCGGAACTCCGTCACCGGCACTGACAGTATTGGTCTCGAAGATAAATCTCGTCTGATCCTCAGAGAGTCGGCTGCCCTCGATATGATTGGAGTTGAATGCCATCGTCACCTGCAGAGTGTGATACAAACCACCTGACAGGTTGACGGATTTTTCTTCGCGGAGAGTCTGCAGAATACGGTTGTCGGATAGTTCCTGCATTATATCATCAGGAGATCTGCCTAAGAATGAGGCAATCCGCAGAATGGTACGCTTGGAAAGTCTTTCGCCTTTTGCGATCTTGGCGACAGTCCTTGTGGACAGACCGAGTTCAGTGGAAAGTTCTGTCTTGCCGATGCCTTTTTCTTTCAGTGCAACTTCAAGCCCTTTGTATGAGATCATATTAGGCAGTCTCCTTATACAAAATCTTTACTTATTATAGCATTTTTAGTTATAAAAGTAAAGATTTTGTATAAGGGTATTGTAAAAAAGTAAAGATATAAGCAATAGAATTATTTTACCCGAATATCTCGGTTGTCTTAAGCCATTCTGCAACGGCTGTTGCGTCAGCATCGAGTTCTCTGTCGTCTTCCATGAATGCTGCAATCTTGCGGACTTCCTGATAGACTTTTTGGGTAAACGGCGAGAAATCGTCAAGTCCGACAAGATCCACAGCCTGCATTGCTGCGAGCATGTGAGTGCCGTATTGCAGGAATAATAATTCAATCTGTTCATTTAGCTTTCTTGCGGAGATTGTTCCCATCGACACTTTGTCCTGATTGAGAGCTTCCGTCGGAGCGGATGTGATGCTTATCGGGAATGAATAACTCTGTATCTCACCGCGCAAAGCACTGATCGTTATCTGTGCCGCTTTGAATCCGAGTCGAAGTCCGGCACGGGGGTGGTCAGGCGGAGTAAACGGGATGAGATTTTCCGTAAGTCCGTTAAACTTGCCGTCGATGATAAGTTCAGCCTGCTTGTCTGCAAGGTCTGATATGTTAGCAACTGCCGTTCGCAGATAATCGCATGCGGCACAGATGTGACCGCCGTAGAAATTACCCGTATTGTAAACTCTGCCGGCATCTATGTCAACAAGTGGATTGTCATTGGCGGAGTTGAGTTCTTCTGTTATCCAATCGTATGCAACAGACAATGTGTCTCGATAAACACCCGTAATCTGCGGAGCACATCGGATAGAGTATCTTTCCTGTATCTTATTGTGCTGAGCAACGAATCCTTTACCGTTCATTTTTTCGATCTTTTCTTTGAGGAAGTCTTCGAGTTTGTAAACACGCTTCGATGTGCTTATAATGTCATATATGTATTTGGCAGATGCTGTCTGACCTTTGTGATTCTTAATCTCACTTACTTTGGCAACAAACGGAGTATCTTTGCCGGATTTTATCTCTGTCGTTACAGCCGTAAAGAAGTCAGAGATATTCGCCAGCCGCTCTGCTTTTTTCCATGCAAGGCTCGCAACGGCAGTCATTACGCTTGTGCCATTCATAATAGCAAGTCCTTCTTTGGCTTCCAATGGCAGCGGTTTGATGCCTTCTGCGTTGAATGCTTCCATTGTCGGAACTATCTTGCCTTTATAATATACTTTTCTCTGCCCCATGATTGCTGCTCCGAGATAACTCAGCGGAGTGAGGTCACCGCTTGCACCGACAGATCCCAACTGCGGGATAACCGGGATAATGTCTTTGTTAAGCATTTCTACCATGATTTTGGCAAGCTCTGGTCTGATAGCAGAGTGTCCGCCTTTGACATTGCCATTCAATCGTGCCAAAACAACCGCCCGCCCTGTCTCATGATCGAACTTAGGTCCGAGTCCGATACCGTGATATGTACATATATCACGCTGCAGTTCGCCTGTTTTATCTATCGATATTTGATTGTGGCAGCTGTCACCGAAGTCGGTTGTTACTCCGTAAGTCGGCACGCCTGTGTTTATGTAATCCATTAAGAATTTGCGTGAGCGTTCCAATGTCTCCCAAAATGATTTATCCTGCGGAAGAGACACTTCAGTATTGTTATATGCTACATCGCAAACCTGATCTATCGTAAGGGAATTGCCGTCAATCGTAATATTTTTCGACATGATTATAGTCCTTGATACTGTCATTAATAGTAATTTGATTTTCTAATAAATGATATAATAATATTTTGATTTTGTCAAGTCAGATGTGATATGATGTTATATAAAAATGTGTTCCGAGAAGTCATCCGATGAAGATTATATGATATTGGCATCAGCTTCGCAGCAGCTTGTCTAACGGTTTCTGCAGCAGCCCGGTATAGATCTTAACCAGTTCTCCTGTCAGGAATGCAGCAATGAATGTGCCTTCCCGAGTTCCCACAATTGTGCCATTGAAGAATAATAGCGACAGCACAACGGCAATGAGGACACAGCTGACATCAAAGACAATTTTGACATTGCCGAAAGGCTTGCCGATCGTATCGGAGATAGCTTTGACGAATGCTTCGGCAGAGTTGAGTATCTCGTTGGCGATGACGGCGAGAGCTACACCGAAACTGCGGATTGTTATGCCGATGAATATCATGCACAATTGTGTGAAATAAGAATTGATCGGGATCTTATCGACTATTATCATACCCAGATCGGTGAACAGACCGAATACGACGGACAGCGGCAGCTGCAATAACTGAATTAATCTGAATTTCTTCCTTAGAATAAGAATCTGACCGAGTATCAGAAGCACATTCCACAGAATTAAACAAGTTCCGAGTGATATGCTTGGGAATTTATAATTGATCACATTGGCAACTGACGACACAGGAGACACACCCAACTCGCCGTGCTTGGTGAATGCCACTCCCAGCCCGGAGAAGAAGAGGCTGATGATGAAAAGTATGTATCGTCTTATTGTTTCTTTCATTGTTAGTATTATCGGAATCAATCAAAAAAAACTAATAGCGAGGTCTTTAGACCTCGCTATTAGTTTTTTCTCAAAATTTTCTTGACATTTTCTTAGTTAGAATGTATATTTATAGTATTAGGAGTGTATTATGAAACATCAGTTTACCTATTGGCGAGATGGTGATTATTTTCTTGGTTACCTGAATGAATACCCTGATTATGAAACTCAAGGATTATCGTTTGAGGAACTGAAAACAAATTTGATGAGCCTGTATAAAGATATTGTATCTGACGAAATCCCATATATACGGAAAGTGGGTGAGTTGGTTATCGCATGAAGAGAGTTGACTTGGTAAAAAAAACGAGGTTCTTTAGAACCTCGTTTTTTTTACCAAGAAGTATCTTCGTTGAATTTTTCAGTGAATCTATTTGCTAAAGCATCGAGTATTGCTGATAGTTTTTTGTAATTTGAAGATTGATGTTTTAAATTTGGCTCTCCGGGAACTTTTTGTCCATAAATATTCACATACCACGCATCAACATCTGAGAATGAGAGTCTTACTTTCTCATCTTTTACTTCTATTGTTATTGTGACTTCTGCTCTTGTTGTACCTCCATAAACAGCAATATCGGTTATGAATTTCCCTTTTATAATACCAGCTTCTTTGTCGCTATATTGAATGACTGCATCGGCATTATTGAATACATCAACAGCCGTTGTATTTGCTTTTACAAATAAGTCATCTTTATTCACATTTGGTGCTTCAATTATTTGTTGACGTGTTAAGGATTTGTGTTCGACTGTAACTGTAGTACATGCAAATGTACAAAACAAAAATAGGATTGAAAGAATTTTATAAATTTTTTTCATTAAAAAAACTCCTAAAATATTATTTATTGACTTTTTAAAAAAAGTCCGCTTATTATAAAAAAAAAGTTGATCTGTCAATACTAAAAGCAAAAATTTTTCAAAAAAAATTTGGGTATAGCAGCCCGCCGTAGGCGGGCTGCTATACCCAAATTTTAATTTACAAAAAACTAAAATTCGTGTATAATATTCGCAAATAAGGAGTTTCCCATCAAGTATTTTATAGTTGAAGAAGTTGCCGAGGCGATACGCGATGAGATCGCAGAGCACGGCAATAATGAGATATTTTTCGGATGTTATCTTGACGATGACGGAGCGATAATAGATGTCGAGCCGATCTGTTACGGGACGAGTGACGAGGTGCTTGCTCCGGAGTATGCAACGCGTCAGTTCAATGCTATCCTGCACAATCACCCGTCAGGTGTGACACAGCCGTCGCAGGCTGATATGAGTTATGCGGCACGGATGTCCAACGAAGGGATAGGTTTCTTCATTATCGATAATAATGCGGAGCATCTGACGGCTGTTGTGCCGCCTGTTGTTCTTCCGAAAGAGAAACCGCTTGCTGCTGACGATATTCGTGCTTACTTTACCAATGACGGCATTCTGTCCAAGCATAAGTCCGATTTTGAGTTTCGTCAGGGGCAGCTGGATATGGCTGCCGATGTGGCTGATGCATTCAATAATAACAGCATCGCTATTTTGGAAGCAGGAACAGGCACCGGTAAGTCATTTGCTTATCTGATACCGGCATTCTTATGGGCTGAGAAGAATGACAAGCGTGTGGTGATCTCGACTGCAACGATCGCCCTGCAGCATCAGATATTTGAGAAAGACATCCCAATGGTCAAGAAGATGCTTAACTCACCGCTGAATGCAGCACTTGTCAAAGGCCGTAAGAATTACCTGTGCAAGATGAAACTGCTCAATATTCAGGGCGAACTGATGTTCGACGATGATGAGGAGACTCAGAATGTGATGGACTGGGCGGCGAATACCGAGACCGGATGTATCGACGAGCTGCAGTTTACACCGTCTAATGATGTGTGGGAGCGTGTCTGCGGAGACCCGGACTTTTGTCTCGGTCACAATTGTGAGTTCTTTCAGAGTTGCTTCCTCCAAATGGCTCGCCGTAAAGCGACTGAGGCTCACATTCTTATACTTAATCATCATCTGCTCTTTGCCGACATTCAGATACGCAGTGAGGGTGCAGGTCTTGATGAGAATTCTCTGCTGCCGCCGTATCGCAAGATCATTTTCGATGAGGCTCACAATATCGACAAGTCGGCAGGCTCGTTCTTCGCAGGACAGTTCTCTAAGGGGGGATTTTATAAGTTCCTCGGACTGTTTAAGCAGCGTGGCAACAAGGGCTTCCTCATTCAGATGGCTAACAAGTTTGGCAAGAGCAAGATTGCGGCTGTCAATAAATTTGCAGATATTATCAATGATCAGATTATCCCTGATTTTACAGTGCTGTATTCTAATTCGGTTGAGATATTTGACGAGATCGACGAGTATATCGGCAGAATGATCAAGGCGGATAATCCGTATCGCAGTGGCAATCGGATCAGTCATCAGCACCGCATTACAGCCGAAGAATGGGAAGATCCGACTTTCATTGAGCAGGTTCGCAGCAATATCGGTCAGATCAATATCAATCTGGAGAACTTCGCTAAGTCTGTGGAACTGCTGATCGATAAATTTAACATCGCTGCTGACAGTGTTAAGGATAAGCATGATATAGACTTCAAGATGTTCAAGGCGTATTTCAACAAACTTGAGAATATGCAGCAGGTGATCAATAAGATCATTAACTCGGACTGCGAAGACAATGTGATGTGGTTTGAGCTGTTCGGTGATTATGAGTCGCCGCTGTGGACTATTAATACCGCTCCGATCGATACGGCGAAGATCCTCAAAGAAAAAGTCTACGATGTATTTGACAGCATTGTATTTACATCGGCAACATTGTCTGTGGACAGTAAGTTTGATTACTTCAAGAATCTGACAGGTTTGTCGCTTGTCAGAGATAAAGCTATCGCTGCGAAGATCTATCCGTCGCCGTTTGATTATATGAAACAGGTGCTTTTCATTTCGCCGGATCATATTCCGGAGCCGAACTCGTCTGCATACAACGATGAGTTGAATGAGTTTCTGCGTCAGACTATTGCCAAGACCGGCGGATCGGCATTTGTCCTTTTTACTTCATATTCGCAGCTGGGCAAGTCTTATGATGCCGTGGCAGATTATCTGGAGGACAAAGGCATCCGAGCATTGAAGCAGGGGCAGATGCCTAACGGCAAATTAGTGACGACTTTCAAAGACGATATTCATTCTACATTGTTTGGAACAGACTCGTTTTGGGAGGGAGTGGACGCTCCAGGAGATACGCTGAGGTATGTGATCCTCACGCGGCTGCCTTTCCGTATGCCGAGTGATCCTCTGGAGCAGGCGAAAGTCGAGAGTATGGAACGGCGAGGGCTTAATCCTTTTATGGATTATACGCTGCCGTCGGCGGTTATCAGGTTCAAGCAGGGATTCGGACGGCTTATTCGGAGCAGGAATGATTACGGAGTCGTGACTTTGCTGGACTCCCGTGCATTGAATAAGTCTTATGGCAGGACTTTCTTCAGATCATTGCCGCGATGCCAATTCGTGACAGGCAGTCTGCCACAATTGTGCGATGAGATCGGGAAGTTTTTTGAAGAGAATGAGGGGAAAGACAGGCATAACAAGAAATAAGGAGTAACTTATGAAATTATGGAAACGGATTGTAATGGTATCGGTTGCTGCGGTGGCTATATTCGGATGTAACAGACAGAATGTGATCCCGCAGCCCAATAATGATGCCAAACCGGCTGATGAGGAAGTGTTATACAGGCAAATATCTCAGGATGAGGCACAGCGTATCATGAATGAGGAGACCGGGTATATCATTCTGGATGTCCGCACGCAGGGCGAGTATAACGGCGGACATATTCCGGGAGCGATCTGCATCCCGAATGAGACGATAGATGAGCATGTCTTAACTCAGCTGCCTGACCGGTCACAGATGATACTTGTGTATTGCCGCAGCGGCAGACGAAGTAAGCAGGCTGCCGGTAAACTGGCTCAACTCGGATATACAAATATCCTGGAGTTTGGCGGCATTATGACATGGACAGGTGAGATAGAAAAAAATAAGTAATAAATAATAAATCATAAGGAGTAATCAATGAAACAATCATTTGACAAAGCATTTTTGACACCGTATCCGGTGTTTATCGTGGCAAGCTATGATGAGAACGGCAAGCCGAATGCTATGAATGCGGCATGGGGCGGTCAGTGCGGAGACAATCAGGTATCGATATGTATGTCCAAGCATCGCACTACTGACAACATTGAGAAAGCCAAGGCATCCACGATCAGTTTTGCAACGGTTGAGCAGGCTGCCGAGTGCGATTATGTTGGCATCGTATCGCAGGATAAAGTCCCGGATAAGATGGAACGATGCGGCTGGACATTCACTAAGTCGGATAAAGTGAACGCTCCCATAATCGATCAGCTGCCTGTAGCTGTCGAATGTAAACTGATAGAGATACAGCATGAGTTTGGCGATCTTCGCATTGTCGGAGAGATAGTCGGGATGAAAGCCGACGACAGCGTGCTGACTGACGGCAAAGTAGATCTTGGCAAACTCAAACCGATCATGTTTGACGGAGCACAATTGTGCTACCGAAGCATCGGTGACAGCATCGGCAAGGCATGGAATCTCGGCAAAAAGTTTATGTGAAACAAAAAAACAGTGGGATTACACAGAAAATCTCACTGTTTTTTATTGACTTTATTCTTAAATAGTGTTACAATGTTAGTTAAGACTAACAAACAAGGACACATTATGAGTTTAAGTGATCTGAAACCAAATACCGAAGCTATTATAAGCGGCATAAACGGAGATGCCAGATTTATAAGCAGGATTACCTCGATTGGACTTACACCGGGCTGCCGTGTTACCGTCATTAAGAATGACAAAAACCGACCTGTTCTGATGTATTCACGCGATACAATGATTGCTGTGAATCGCAGAGAATGTGCAGATATTCGAGTATCGGAGATTAATGCATGAGCGGTTGTGAATATTGTGATAATAAATCCGAAAAAGGACGAAAAAACTCGGCTGACAAAAATGCTGCGACGATTGCACTGTTAGGTCAGCCAAATTCCGGCAAGTCAACATTATTCAATGCTCTGACCGGCTTGCATCAGCATGTCGGCAACTGGCCGGGCAAGACTGTCGAGCAGAAGACAGGAACTTTTACACATAACGGCAAAAGTTATACTATTGCGGATTTGCCCGGTTCATACAGTATGTCGGCTAACTCCGACGAAGAAGTAATCACAAGAGATTTTATTACATCAGATGAGGCTGATATTGTCTGCATTTTGGCGGACAGTTCTCAGTTGGAACGAAGCCTTTTTATGCTGGCAGATTATGCCGGTATAAATGTGCCTTGTTTCCTTGTTCTCAATATGGCAGATGTTGCGAGACAACAGGGCAAGCAAATCAATCCGCAGACAATCGAAGCGAAACTCGGTGTGCCTGTTATGCTATTCTCTGCACCTGATACTAAATCTTATGATACATTCTATGAGACGCTGGAGTGTGCCTTGCGTGACAAGCCGTATCTGAATGTGTCCACTCTTGAAAATGAATATAAAAATATAAGCGGTTATAATGAGATAGTTGAGATTCTTTCCGAGAATGACAGACACGGCTATACGCCGATGTGGCTGGCGATCAAAGCAATGGAGAAAGACAAAGTTGTTCTTGATTCGCTTAAAAATACTCTTAGTCTTGATCGGTTTAACCGAGTGGAGTCGCTATCCAATCAGTCTGGCGGAGCAATCGCCACAGGCAGTGCAAAGTTTGCCTGGATTGACGGTATTCTAAACGGTGCCGTTAATAAAGCTGACGTTAAGAAATCAATCGGCAAACTTGACCGTATTTTTACTCATAAGTTTTGGGGTAAGCCGGCAGTTGTGCTGACAGTGCTGATTGGTCTGATTGCTTCATTCATACCGGCTATGCCGCTGATGGCTGCCGGAATGGGCATAGGAGCATTAAAAGGACCTGTCCTGACAGGATTGACCGCTATTCATTGCCCGACATTCTTATCAAGCATAATCTGTGATGTTATCATTCAGTCAATGGGGTTCGTTGTCCAGATGCTTGGCTTCGTATTCGGAGTAACTCTTGTATTTGGACTGCTTGAAGAAGTCGGCATAATGGCTCGAATATCATTCGTCTTCGACAATACAATGGGCAAACTTGGGCTTCAAGGCAAGTCGGTTATGCCGTTCCTCGTAAGTTTCGGCTGCACAATGGGCGGAGCTGCAGGAGCAAGAGTCATCGACAACTGGGGACAAAAAGTTCTCACAATCGCACTTGCGTGGGCAGTGCCTTGCGGAGCGACTTGGGCAATTGTGCCAATGCTGTCAACGACATTCTTCGGAGCGTGGGCACCGCTTCTTATAGCGGTTATCCTAATGATAATGGTGCTGCATATATGGATCACAGGTAAGATTTTCAGTCGCGGACTTGTCAAAGCCGAGGATCGATACGGAATGATAATGGAATTGCCGCCGTATCACAAACCGAAATGGGGCAGCCTGATGAGATATGTGTTTGGCAGAACTAAAGACACATTCTTCCGAGTGACTAAAGTTATCCTTATAGTATGCTTCGTATTTTGGCTAATCAGTTATTCCGGCGGTGATGCACAGGAGAGTTTCCTTGCCAAGCTTGGTATGCTGATAGAGCCTGTTACCAAATTCTTCGGAATGCCATGGCAGCTGTTTATCGCATTTATTGCATCATCGATTGGCAAAGAAGGTGCTGTCGGAGTGCTAAGTGCATTATACAGTGGGTCAGGTTCAGTTATTGCTGCGACATCCGGAGCGGCTGTGGCTGCCAACATTAACGAGCTTCTTTTGGCAAATATTGCTAAGCCGGAGGCTCTTGCATTTATTATTGCAGTGACATTCAATATGCCGTGTATCGTTGCACTTGCTGCTACATATCAGGAGATTCATTCGGTTAAATGGACTGCTCTCATATCGATATATTACACGATTACGGCATTGCTGCTCGCATTCGCCGCATATCATATCGGGTTGCTTATTTGGTGATATATTATGCAGGAATTACTTGATTTGCTGAAAGACGGACAGACTCGGACGATTGAAATGATTGCGGAAGAATTGAACACGACCGCCGAGGATGTTCGCCGCAAACTTGAATATCTTGAAAATGTCGGAATATTGACTAATGTCTGTTCACTTGTTGACAGCCGCTGTTCAGGCGGATGTGCCGGATGTCATGGCTGCGGTGGATAAGATATATAATGATAAAAAAAGCGATTTTCGTCAGAAAATCGCTTTTTTTCCTTATATTACTTCATTACTTCCTCTGCTTATAGAATCCGTCTATCCCAATATCGGATTTGATCTTCTGCAGGATGTCAGGTGTGTCGCCCGGCATGATCAGCACTTTGTATAAGCCGTTTTCCTGATAGATGACCGTCTGATAACCCTGATCGAGACATTTGCGGCAGCTGTCCTCTGCGAAGTCCTGTCGTGAGAATGAACCAACCTGTATAAGATCAGTCTTGGACGGCAGTGATGAGATATAAGTCACAGGTGTCTGCGGCTTCATCGTTGTCGTCGTTGTAGTTGTTGTCGTAGTCGTTGTGCTTGTCGTCGTTACAGCAGGCTTAACTGTTGTCGTTGTAGTCGCAGCAGTTGTCGTAGTTGTGGCAGCCGGTTTCACGGTTGTAGTAGTGGTGACTGCTGTCGCTGCCGCATTCTGCGAAGGTTTCACCGCTGCAGCCGGTTTAATCGTTGTAGTTGTCGATGTAGTCGTAGTTGTGGTTGCCGGAGTCTCTATCGTCGGCGGAATATACTTCGTCAGAGTCCACTTTGTCGTTACCTGACCGTTTTTGTTCTTCTCGATCTCGAACAGATCATACAGTCCGACATTTTTGCGGAACAGCTTATATCCGCTTGTTGCTTTCTTGTCACCTTCTACTTCAATCTTTACGAAGTCGTCAGTCACGGATGTGACGATATTCTGTCGGCTGTCTGCGATCCACTTAGTGCCGATCTTCGGTGAGAGCGGCAGGAATTTCGTTATTGTGTATGTGCTGTCGTTCTTCTCGTATTTGCAGAGAAATCCGTCATGCTCAATGAAGTACCAAGTCGTGCCAAGTTGTTTGCACTGTGACTGCAAGCCGATTTTGTTGGACAGACCATTCTGAGTGTCGGTGATCTTATACACACCTGCAATGCTCCATGCAAAGTTGGATTTGCTGCCAAGCAGGTCGAGAGTCCATTCCCATTTGGCACCCTCAAATGCGTAGAAATATTTATTGCCGAGTTTAATATTCTTCTCATCAATCTTCGTTATTGTCGGATTTTGTGCAAAAAGGAGTGTCAGCTGCATAGCCATCACTGCCGTAATAAGAAGTTTTTTCATAAAATAATCCTGATTATAAAAATATTCTTCCCATTTTTGGAATAATGTTATATTATAATTTTCGGATAATTACGATTTTACTAAATAATTTTGAGTTGTTTATGAAAAAAATATTTCTTCCTTATAATATAGCAGAGTTCAATGTCGGCAGCACGATCGCCGTCGGCGGAGAGGATCACAATCATATCGCTAATGCACTGCGTGCAAAAGTCGGCGAGCATTTCATAGTTGGCGATACCGATGGCAATGAGCTGTCATGCACAATTGTGCAGATCACTAAGCGGGAGGTCGTCTTGTCGGCAGATGCTGTGTTCGTCAGGCAGAATGGCACACCGCCGGAGTTGATTATGGCATTCGCATTGCTCAAAGGCGACAAGAATGAAGAGATCATTAAACGCTGCACCGAAATCGGAGTGAGCCGCTTCATCCCGATTGTGACGCACAATTGTGTGATGCGTGTAGATGATAAAACTGCCGTCTCCAAGCAAAGCCGCTGGCAGCAGATCGCCAAAGAAGCATCTATGCAGAGCGGGCGGCAGTTTATCCCGACGATCGAGCCGATAATGAGTCTGTCTCAATTGTGCAGTGCCGAGCTGCCAGAGTGCCGATGTTTCGGACAGATACTGAGTTCTGTGCCGGCTGGTGACATCCTGCCTAAGAATGCCGGTAAACCCGCAGCGGTCTGTATCGGTCCGGAGGGAGACTTCACTGCAGATGAGGAGGCTTTGCTGAGTGATAACGGCTGGATCGGCATCTCATGTCCGACGAATGTTATGCGCAGCGAGACGGCCGCGATCTATATGGCATCAGTGGTGAGTTTCCTGCAATATAAATCTTGAAAAAATCATCAGCTGATGATTTTTATTCAAAATTTTTATAAATTTTTCTTCCATTATCTGAAATTTTATTGTAAAATGAATTATTCTTTACGAAAACAGTTTGAAATAGACGGGATTGATTATGGCACGATACACATTATTAGGTATTAATGTAGATTTGCTGACAGAAGAGGAGATTTTTGACAGGATAATGGAGTTGTCTGAGGGGGATAAGCCGGAGCATGTTATTTTGCTTGATACTTATCTGCTGATGAAGGCTCAGTTTGATAAGGCTCTTGCACAGATTATTAACTCTGCTGCGTTGGTTATACCGATCAGCAAAGGTGTAGTCAGTGGACTGAAGTTTGTCACAGGTCAGACCGGAGAGTTTCATAATTTCTTTAACCTGACTATCAGACTGCTGTCACGGCTGACGGATTTTAAACGCAATATATATATGATCGGCGGTAAGAATGAGAAAGTTATCCGAAAAGCCGAGACTAATGTCAAAGGTTCGTTCCCCGGCATACGCCTGATGGGGACTTATCACATGGGGTATAAGAAGCCATTCGAGAAAAATCTCATTACTGCAATGCAGAAAACATCCCCGTCTCTGGTCATCGTCAGTACAGGCCGTCCGAAGCAGGAACAGTGGATTGCCCGCAATAAGAAGGGATTCCCCAAAGGTGTATTCCTCGGAGTTGAGGATTTTGTGCAGATCATAGGCGGTAAGGATAAGAATGCCAGCCGCAAGAAGATCCCTGTCGTAGATAAGAATTTTTTCAGATTTATATATTTCATAGATTACGGTTTTGCACTGCTGTTCAATAAAATGTTTAATAAACATCCAAAACCTGTTCATAAGAAAAGTGATGAGAACGGAGTTGGCAGCGTTATCATTGAGGATGATAAGCCTGCTGAGAATGTTGAAACTTTGCCGGACGAAGCTCCGAAGTTTAGTTTCGATGCAAGGGAGACAAGTGCAATTCATAATTTGTAATCCGGGAGTATTAATATGAAAAAAATCGCAATTCTTACATTATTAATGATGATTTCGACAATACTTTTTGCTGCTGATTTTGCAGAGATAGACAAGCTGTTCGATGCGGCTCAGTTTGACAAGGCTCATGCTGCTTTGATGACGGAGTATAATACAGACAATACTCAGGCCTCAGTGATATGGCGGCTGGGACGATACTATTACGAGATCGCCGACAAACTGCCGTCGAAGAAAGAGATTGTCGCCAAATGTGATGAAGGTCTTGCTTTCGTTAAGCCGTATATGGATACTGCAGTCGGCGAGCCTGCCGATCGAGCCAGAGTAATCCAGTGGTATGATGTGCTGCTTAGCCGCCGAGGTCAGGCGAAGGGTGTCAAAGAGTCATTGGACAGGATTCCTGATTTTTTTGCATTCGCAGATAAAGCTATAGCTATATGTGATACTATCCCTGAGCCGTATCATCTCAAAGCAATGATCGACAAAGAGCTGCCTGTCATAGTCGGCGGCAACAAAGTCCGCATGAGTCAGAACTTCATGAAAGCGATGGAAGTTTCTCCGAATGTTATAGTATTTATGGTGGATGCCGCAGACGGTTTCATTGGTCGCGGCTGGGATGCTGCTAAGAAGGTTAAGTCCGGCGATACATATAGTCCGGCCGGTATATCGGATAAAGAGTTTGCCAAGCAGCTGCTGCTCAATGCCAAAAAAATTGCCAGTGAAAAATCAGACCTTACCGATATGGAGAAAGATAAAATGAAATTGGCAGATACACTGCTAAAGAAAGTGAACTAAATAAATCTTGCCTTAAATTTGAATTGTTAAAAAAAACAGAAAAAACATTTGTTTTTTCTGTTTTTTTTGTTATAATTATCATAATAAGGAGTTCATAATGAGCTATGAGACAATGAAAAATGCTTATTCTGCTTTAACCGAAGAACAGCAGTTGATAGTATATAATCTCACAATTTCTTTGTTGAATATGAATCGCAGCAAAGCTGAGCCTGTTATGTCTGCTAAACGTGAATTTGGTCAATTTGCAGGGAAAGCGACAGCAGTATTTGCTGATAATTGGGATATGACCGAAGAGGAACTTTGCTGTTTATGAAATATTTGATTGATACGCATATTCTAATTTGGCTTGCGATTTCTCCCGAAAAGATCTCGAAAGATATTTTGTTTTTGCTTGAAAATAAAGCAAATGAAGTATATGTTTCGACTGTCAGTTTTTGGGAGATTGCGATAAAACTATCGATAAAGAAACTTGATCTGCATGGAATTGGTATTGATGATTTGGCAGCTATGTGTGATGAACAGGATATTAAGATAGTTCAGCTTCCGATTTCGGCGATAAGGCAGTATCGAATCCTTCCTATGAAAGCTAACCACAAAGATCCGTTTGACCGTGCTTTGATTTCACTAAGTATTTCAGACAATTATATTCTATTGACTCATGATGAGAAAATGGAGCAGTATAAAGAAGATGGACTTATTTGTATATGTTAAATGATTACAATAAATAGCCGCCTTCGGCGGCTGTTTTGGTTAGTATAACACCAGTTTATTATCTCTCGATAAATGTTTTAATTCTTCTACCAATGCTTGCTTGTCTTTCAGTTTCATCCTTGCTTTCTTCGCAGAGTGCATATCCGCAGCCATAAGGTCATGTTTATCGATATGCAGCGGTGAGTGTCTCAATGCTGACAAAAGATTAGGATTGACAGAGACGATGACAGACTCGGCGGGCTTGATATTCTTAAGAGTCTTGCATAATTGTGACGGACTGCCTACCAGTATCTCATATTCTGTCGGGATGCGGCTATTGTCGAAGTCCTTATATGATCCGTTAATAATGTTATCCAACTGACTAATGTTGCTGCTGCCGATATTAAGCGGCTTGTCCTGCAGCGGACTGTAGATGTTGAGTTTAATATCGTCTTTAATCAGCGAGCGGCATATACCGAGGAATGCCGTCGTTATCCGTTCGTATTCTTCAATGTCATCTGACCACGGCATATATACAATGTTCTGATTGCCGTAGTGCGTTGCAGTCCTCTCAGCCTGCCTGATCTGCAGCTCACCGATATGGGAGAATATCTTCCAATTAATACGCCGCGGATCGTCGCCGGGATAATACTTACGATTGTCGAACAAATCGGTGCTGTTCTGCATCGACTTATGACTGCTGCCGTCAGTGTCGCCGTAGTTGATGTGCGTGATCTGATACTGCTCACTGCCATTCTGAGGCAAGACCCTTACCTTGCAGCGGCATTCTATCGGGAATGTGTAGTCCCATAATGACAGCACAGGGCGGATCTTGATCCGGCATTTGTCAGTTATAAAGTCACCATGTCTGCCTGTTGTTATGCGGAACTTGCCGACTGTAGTGCCGTCCTCCTGTTTGGAGAAGTCTATATTCTCTGTGTATCGCAGTTTACCGGCATTGTCACACAGACAGAATGCCAAGCGAGCATCAGTCATCGGCAGCATCATTATATGCTTGTCCGGGATCAGACTCATATCTGCCGTGCTTAGTGCCGTTATAGTGACCGGCATATTCAGCCGTGCCGATAAATGCCTGAACTGTCGGAATGCCTGCCACAGCACGATGAGATTGTAAAGCGAAAATATCGCAGCCGTCGTTCCCAGAAACTGGATGAAGAGATTTTCGACTTTAACAGTCAGATATGTTCCCGCTGCAATGATGCTTATGTATATCACGATGAGAAGAATGTTTATCCTACTAAAAGACTTTTTCTTTCGTTCCATAACAGCATATTAAAGGAAATATTATTGTTTGTCAAGGATAATTTTTCCTCCCCCCTTGACTTCTCCCCATTTGTGATGTATAATATAGACGAGGTAGAAATATGTTAAAGAAAACAACTATTACTATTGATATACCTACAGCTTTTTCTGAATATGTGAAGAATGCCGATAAGAATACAAAATTATTGCAAACGGCTCTTTTAGTATATCCGTATATTAGGCAAGGTGATATTTCTTATGGGAAAGCAGCGGAAGTGTTAGGTTTGAATAAATTGGATTTAATCGCATTATACAGTTCTGTTGGTATTCCTTTCTTTGATATGACCGCAGAGGAATTTGACGAAGAAATGCAGACTGTTTCAATGCTTGCGGAGCAGGTTACTGCATGATTGTTGTTTCTGATACAACGCCGCTCATTTCTCTGATGAAGATTAATCAGTTGGAAATTCTACAAAAACTGTTTGGCAAGATCATTATTCCGACGGCTGTTTATAATGAATTAACGACTAATGTTTCATTTCCTATTGAATCCAAGATTATTCAGAATTGTGATTTTATAACTACTGTTAATATAGAAGACAAGTCTGCCGTGAGCCATTTGCGGAAAACGACAGGATTGGATGCCGGAGAAAGTGAAGCGATAGTTATTGCCGAGACTATGGACAATGTGATGTTGTTGATAGATGAGGCGTGTGGTAGAAAAGTTGCCAAACGAATGAATCTCAATGTGATGGGAACGATTGGAGTGCTATTGTTGGCAAATCAGAAGAATATCTTATCTAAAGAAGATATTAGTAAATCTGTTGAGATTATAAGAAAATCAAAATTAAGGATAACTGAAAAATTGATTGAAATGCTTCTGAAAAATATAAAATAAAAACTACTTTTTTTCTTCCCCTTGACTTCTCCCCATTTGTGATGTATAATATAGACGAGGTAGAAATATGACATTAACAATAAGTAATGCAGATAACAGTCTTTTGCAGATGCTGATGACACTTAATCAAATGAGCAAACATCAATATGATATAGTTGCAGAAGATGAATATCCGGAAAGTTTAATTAATTCTATAAAGGCTGATGAAGCTGAAATCAGTCGCCAAAGACTTGACGGTACTTTAAAAGTTTATAATACTGTCGATGAGGCTTTTGCGGATTTGTGATTTATGGCATATAGAATAATATTATCAAATCATTTTAAGAAAGATGCCAAGAAGTTGTCGAAGAAACAAATTGATAAGACAAAAGCTGTTATTCAAATGATTGCTGATGGCGAAGTTTTGCCTGCCAAATATAGTGATCATCAACTAAAAGGTGAGTTGAAAGAATATAGAGATTGTCATGTTGAACCTGATTTAGTGTTAATCTATAAATTAGAAAATGAAATTCTAACATTGACCGCATTTAGAGTAGGTAGTCACAGTTATCTGTTTTGACTTCTCCCCATTTGTGATGTATAATATAGACGAGGTAGAAATATGGCTATACATGAAAGTTTCGTTACAATCGATAATAATGTAATAATTGATTATGTTCGTTTCGGCAAGGGCAATAAGCCGATGGTAATAATCCCCGGACTCAATATAAGAGATGTCAAAGGGGCAGGATTCGGGCTGTGGTATATGTACCGAATGTTTGCCAAGGATTATACCGTTTACTGCATTGACAGGCGACGGGATGTGCCGGAGGGG
>JAFYAI010000089.1 GCA_017540815.1 Spirochaetales bacterium | reverse complement strand
TTCGCCTTGCTGATCGGCAGTTCGCCGACAACCTTGCCGGTCTGACCGTTTACGGCATATTGATACACTTTGTCATTGTAATGACAGTTAATAATATACACCGGCAGCAGCACATAACTGACTGACGCATTTTTGAGTTTGAGATTCTCGGACTTCGCAGACACAGAAGAATATCCCGTGACAGTCGAGCGGAATTGTGCAACAGTGGAGTTCCTCATTCTCTCTCCGGCTCGCCCAACCTCATCATCGGGACTGCTGTCGAACCTGTCAGCCACATAACCGGTCAGATATACACCGTCAAACGGTTTCAAGTCAGCATAATCAAACGGCTCCAGCGAGTCCATCATATCGTTATCCATCTTGACACTCGCATCGACAGGGATCTGACTGAAACTCATCGCTCCGCTTCGATACACATCGAAATACTTCGTCTCGGTACAGGCATAGTTGCCCTCACGGTAGTGCCGCTCCTTCGTCGCCGTAAATGAGACATTCCCTGTAACATCAGAATCATACAGCCAAAACGGAACATACACCCCCTGAGCCTTCTCCAACACACTCTTGGAGAAGAAGTTGCTCGGCAGGAGTTTTTTCTTGTGGTAGAACTTCTTCACGATACCGGGCAGCTCGTCCTTCGTCACTTTGAACGGGATTATTCCGTTCGGCCGCAGACCGCCGCTTGCACGATCTTTGAGGACAACATTATTCTCGCAGAAAGGGCAGGCTGTAGCCATCGTTGTGCCGTCTGTTTCGATGACAGCACCGCACGCCTCGCACTGATAGACAGTCGTATTATCGATGGTCTCCGACGACAGATTGCGTTTGTAGTCACCCCAGTCGAAGCCGCCATTCTTATCCCCGTCTTCAGAAAATGCGGTTATGCTGTAAGTATTGCCGCAAGTACCGCACTTAACACTCTGATGTTCCGCATCGAAACTCAAAGTCGAGCCGCAAGTCGGACATTTATACTGTTTGACATTGTCAGGCATTTTTGTCTCCTTTTTATATCTCTCCAACATTATAACATAAAATACGGATTTTGTATTATTTTTTTATCTATAACAAGAAAGAACAAAAATCACGAGGTTTTGTTTCACAAAACCTCGTGATTTTTTCCCCATTCTACCTCTTCCTCACCACTTCTCCGTCACATTCCGTTCTGTCCACAAGAAGAGTCAGAGCCAACTCGCACTTCGAGGTAATCGCCGCCGTCATACGCGGGAATCCAAGCTGAGTAGCAACAGTCTTGAACAATCCTTTTTTGTCAGCCTGCATAGTCTGGTCAAGGATCGCCATCATGCCGGCGGCGATCTCATCCGGCGAGATATATCTAATATCACGAACAGTGCCGTCTGCCATAGGTCCGTGCAGCACGATCGGCTGACCGATCAGATAGAGGAATCCGTTCCGTCGCATTATGCCGTCCGTTTCACAACCGAACATTTTGTTGATATATTTCATCGTGAGTTTTGACTTTACAGGTGTAAAGATCCCGCTCATCCGATTATGCAGCCACAGTTCATTCAGCGGAGCTTCAGTCTCCAGCACAGTCTTGATCAGTTCCAAGAACTTGCGTCTGTCAGCGAAGTCACGATCCTTATAACGCGACAGATTTTTCATTATATATGGCGGTATGCCTGCCGTATCCGGCTGCACTGCAGTCTCATATTTATCATCATTCTGAGAATGAGTTTCTTCCTTAGTAATGTCATTCTCAGAAGCGATATTGTCCACAGGGATGACAGGCTCGTTAGAGTTAGAGTTATTCTTAGGCAGCAGATAGTCCGCAGACTCATCAAACTCAGAATATGCCATCCGGTCGGCTGTCTCATTCTGATCTGCCGCAGGCAATTTCATAACCGCAGGATTATCTGTCTCTGACAGCGACATTGCTGCAGCATCAGTCAATGACTCAGACCGGGCAGCAAGCAGTGCTCTCTCGTCAGCTTCGGCTTCTTCTTTCGCTTTACGCTCTGCTACCGCAGCGGCATGAGTTTCCGCAGCCTTCTTAACGGCATCAAGCAGCCGCCGTTTCTCGACGCGATTATTGCGGAACCATGCAGCCGACCACACTCGGCAGAATGTCCATCCCATCCCTTCCAGGATCTGCTGCCGCAGTCTGTCGCGGTCTCTCGTATTGGCGGCATTGTGATAGCTCGCACCGTCACATTCTATCGCAAGGATATAATCCGAAGTTTCCTGATCACGGACACCGATGTCAATGCGGAATCCGGAGCATCCGACTTGTCTGTCTGCCGTATATCCATGCTCTGTAAGGAACTGATAAACATCATCCTCCAGTCTGCGGATATTGTCATTACATGCTTCGGCAGGCTGAGCAGTCTGTTCCACAGAATGAGTGTGCTGTGCAAACTCAAGATACGCTCGCAGCAATGATGCTCCGCGAGAATTAACACGCTTAAGATCAATGTCCTCGGCATGAAGTGACGATATGACCTGCACATTGTCCTTGGCACGGGTAACTGCAACATTGAGACGGCGTTCGCCCCCCAATCTGTTAATCGGTCCGAAGTTAAGCAGCAGCTTGCCGTCAGCGTCAGGTCCATACGCCGTGCTGAATATGATTATATCACGCTCATCACCCTGCACTGTCTCCAAATTCTTCACGAAGAACGGTTCGGGACGCTCACTGCTGAAGAATGGCTCAAACTCAGGATGAGCGGTCCGCCGCTTAGACAATATCTTATCGATAAGATCCGCCTGACTCACGCTGAATGCCACAACACCGACACTGCGATTGGGGAATCGCTTGAAGCAGTCGAATATTTTATCTGCAACCATCTCCGCTTCAATGCGGTTCGTGCGAGTGCGGCGGTCGAAAGTTCCTCCTGCGAAGCAGTAATCCACTCCTGCTCCGTCCTGCTCCTTATCTGCAGCAGCCGACGGAAATGTAATCAGATCATTATCATAGAAATGCTTATTGGAGAATGTAATAAGCGACTCGTATCGGCTGCGGTAGTGCCATCTGAGCCGTTTGTGCGGCATCCTGACTGAACACAAGTCAAGTATCGACTCGAAATCAGCCAGATCATCATCGCTGTCCTCATCATCACTGTCGAATGTCACATTGAAGAAGTTAGTCGGCGGCATCTGACGATCATCGCCGACAATCACGACCTGATTACCGCGATATATTGCACCGATAGCGTCCTGCGGAAATATCTGCGAAGCCTCATCGAATATAACAGTATCGAAATGCACTGACTCCGAAGTCAGGAATGTGCTGACACTGAGCGGCGACATCATAAAGCACGGCTTAATCATCTGCACAAGACCGGCAGTCTGACTGAGCAGTTCTCTAATCGGCTTCTGACGGCGTTTCTTCTTCTCTTCGGTAAACAATATCTGTATCGGACTGCCGGCTACCATCGTATTGACAGACGGTTTCTTGGCAGATACATTCTCACGGATAACTGCCTTGTTAATAAGGAAATGCTCCGTATCAGCCTCGCAGAATGCAGCCGCCTGACGATCATGAGAAGCACGCGTCCAACCTGCCAACACCTCATCATGAGACAGGACATATTCTATATGACATCGGTAGAACAGCCTCTTATAAGTCGGGATAATCCGCCCGACAGCGATACCGTTATCTGCGGTGTATTCGATATACGACAGCAACTCCGCATTCTGCAGATCACGCAGCGTTCGATGAAACGACACCCAGTTCGGCAATTCATCAGCTGACGCTCGGCACTTCTTCAGTTTGTCGGACAGCACTGCAAATGCGGCTTCGTCAGCACAGAATACGGCAGGATCGAAAAGCCTCTCCAACTCGGCAAAGTCCTCTGCACAATTGTGCAGCACAGGATCAAGTCTTGCGGAGAGTCCCTCCATAACATGCTGCGAATCGACAGGTCTGTCACGAAACACAGATGCAATGCGTCCGAAGTCACATCCCTCATCGCATATACCGACTAATATCCGCATCTGTTCAACAATAGCAGTCCAATCACTGTCTACACCATTGAATACTTTGCCGAGATATTTGGCGTAACGCTGTTCATCAGCTGCGAAGGCTTTCAGTCTCTTTTGACAGTCGGCAAGGAGTTTCATATAAGTTACGGCTTTTTCATAAGACAGTTTCTTGGGCAACCGCAGACAGCCGCATATTTCAGTGATAATCTGCTTGTAATCGCCGCTAAACAATCGGCTAAGCAATGAGTTAAATCTTCCTATTAATAGCGATGCGTTTTTCTGTCCGTCAAGGTCATACACAGTCGGCTCAAATATAGCATCTATCTGATTGCGTTTGACGATAATCTGCTCTGCGGCAGACTTCATCTTCTCACAGGCGGCACAAACATCTCTGGCAGCACTTACATCAGCCAATGCCGGAGTGACCACCTGACCGCTTGACAGCATTCTGCACAATTGTGCCGTAGGTTTAATAAGTCTGTAACTGTCTGCCGCTATCCCGAATGTATCACTAAGCGTCTGCTCTATATCGGACAACGCATCGACAGAACCGATAATCCTGTCAAACAGTCCTGTCACGCGACCTATGCCTGTATATGTAGTGTCCTCATCACGATAGCCATACCACGCATTCTGACGATAGTCAGCACCGACACTCTCTGTAAATGATTCATATCGGCTAAGCAGACCCTCCGCATTGCGAAGATACTCATCATCCTTAGTCTCGATCCGCTCAATATCAGTCTCGGCATCGATCCCTTCCGTGCAGCCATAATATAACTCAAACATCTGATACAGCGATATGCCGAGTGGCTGCCGCTCCGAATGGAGACGACTCTCATAATCATCGAGAGCTTTCTGACGCTGCTCCTTATCTGCAACTTTATTATATGCGATCTGACTGACGACAGTCTTATCCGCTCGCAGTGTGCGGCACAACTCTTCGATAAATGCCTTTTTATTAGCCTTATGGCTGTGCAGCTCCAGACAAAAGTCTGCAAGCCCTGCCTTGCGGAGTTTATCATATACAACATTGAGAGCCGCCTGCTTCTCAGCCACGAACAGCACCTTCTTGCCGTCGGCGAGACATTCTGCTATCATGTTGGTAATAGTCTGACTCTTGCCTGTGCCGGGCGGCCCCTGCAGCACGAAACTTTTGCCGGATCGCACCATGTCGATCGCCTCTATCTGACTGGAGTCAGCATCAACAACATTGTGCAGTTCTATCAGCGGATTACCCGTCCTCGGAATGTCAGCATTTTGAGCTGAGTCAGGTATATCAGTTGGCTCATTCATAACAGTTCGGATAATCGGATTATTCAATATCAGAGTCTGATGATCTTTCAGATCGCGGTACATATTTATCTTTAAGAATGAGAACACTCCGATCTTACACTCGCTGCTGACAGTCCAGCCGAGTTTGGATACAAGCTGTGCAACCTGTGCAAGCCACACATTGAGATCCTCATCCTGATACGGAGGCAGTCCTACGCCGAACTGCTGCTGCAGGTGATAGTCGAATGTCGTATTGATCGAGATCTCATCTCCGAATGTGCGGATCATCCACGGCGACATCTGATTGATATGTTCGATCCGTGCAGGCACAAGCAGCAGCGGAGCATTCATTATCTCACCGTCAGGTCTCTCTCTCCAATTCACAAATCCGAATGCAATCCATACAACATTGACACCGGTCTCTTCAACGGCAGACTTCGCACGCTTGGCGATATTCTTCAGAGGGACAGTCGCACTCTGCCAGCGGTTATACAGCAGAACCTGACTCGCCTTGCGGAGCTTATGACTATACAGATCCCGGTAAGTCTCCCTGTCGGGGATGTCATTCTTATCCGGAGTATCGAAGTCATCCGCATCGGCAGCAAACGGATCATACACCTCAAAGACGGCATTATTATCCGCTTTGCGGAAAAGCACAGACACATCAGGGCTAATCAACTCCGCCGTAGACGACTTCGTATCGCGGAATTTCATCAGATTATTCGTCTTGCCCAGATCAAGCAGTTTGTCTGCCCACTGATTAAGTTTCTCATTTGTCATATTCAATCCTCTTTAACAACTTCGATATAGAAACTCACCGGCCGAAAGCCGTCATTGCAGCTGATCATCGCCGAATGAGGATCCTGCATCCAGCCGTCGTAGAAATCTCCGCCGCCGCATGCCAAAGTCAGTGCAAAAGGATATATACTCTGCCATGCACTCTCACACATCCCGACCGGCATCTGAGCATTCTCGGATAAGAATGTCTGTCCGACCTGCATCGCACAGGCATGCTCGATAGGATTTTCATATTTTGCCTGCAAGTCTTTATAATCAGCCTTGCGTATTACAGTTATTCTTAATGTTTTCATAAGTCTATTCTATCAAAACAAATCCAAAAAGTCCATAAAAAATATGAGATATTCATTTATACAAATCATTTAACAGCCCGCATAAATATTCCCACCACATTGGAGAAGTAAACTGCCGGCTAAATGCAGACGGAGCAAGAAAACGACGCATCTCAAACAAAAAATCTTTTTGTCCGTCCTTAATTTGTTCCAGTCGCACTTGATATTGCAGATCAAAATCCGATTTGGCAATCTTACGATCATCCAACTTTTGCAGAAGCAGATCCTTGTTTAGACCGACATTTTTCTGCGAAAGCCAATGAATATCCCATAAATCACGATTCTTAACACGATTGGGACGACGAACAAAAGCAATAAGTTTGTCACACAGTATTTCCGCCAAACTCTCGGCATAAAGCAAAATACCGTCTGTCCCCATATCTATACCATAAGTATTTTTCAGCATTGAAACTTTTCTGTCATGACTTGGAAGCATACAAATATCAATATTGATTTTTTGAGCAGGCAAATCGGGGCGTTCCGGTCGCGTAATGATTTTTATTTTCCAAGTTTCCGTATTGCCGGTCTCCTTTGTAGGCTCGGTAACCGTAACAGGCAATGAATATTTTTCATATATTGTGTGTTCAATCACAGAACCTAATTCACTCATATCCGCCTTTGAGAAATCAAATCCTCCTGTAAAATCCAAATCTTCACTCAATCGTGGAGAACCATAACAATCTCGCAGACAAGTTCCTCCCATGAAAGTCAGATTTTTAAGAAAACCGGCTTCGTTCATACAACGTAGAATGTCGTAATGAAGCAGTTCCTTTTCGATTACCGTGCGAAGTATCGCATATTCAGAACTTTGTAAAATTACTTGCGAAACTAATGTATCAAAAAAAGTCATACACTCTCCTTACTGCAATTCATTTCCTGATAAATCAACCAATTCCATCGGACGCTTTGTATCACGCATATCCTGTAATGCAAGTTTTATTGTTGCCTGCCACATTCCAGACTGGGCATCAATACACAGGTTATCGCCAATCTTATCCAATGACTTAGCAGTATGAATAAACTCTATCGAACCAAATCGGCCGCAGCGAATAATCCCGCTCCTGCCTGTCGTCATAACTGTAAGCCACCCGATTAACTGCTGAGAAATAATACCGTGTTGTGTTAATACAGTCTCCAAACTTATATAACTCATACAATGCGAACGCAATTTCGCTGCTGTACGAAATAAAACCATCGTCGGATCATATTTCACTTTCGGATACAGATAAATCCCCTTGCAGACACGTTCCAACAAACCGCTTTTCACTGCACGGGAAAGCAAAACATGAAGATTCTCAACCGACTCATTAGGGAAAATCGAATAAAAATCTTCCGTCTGAAATAAAAAATGAGAAGTATCGGCATTCTGCTCTAAAACTGTTTGTAAAATCTTAATCAGCTGCATACTATACAAATCATAACACTTTTTGTTAGGTTTTGTCAAGTGATAAAAATAAACATAAAAAAAAACGAGATTTTGCAAAAAATCTCGTTTTTTTATAAAGTTATCATAATCTTTTCCGATTTCGTTCCATGATGATAAATCCAATGCTTTCTTTTCTGTAATTTCAAAAATTTTCGAAGGTATTCTTGATACTACTATATTATCTGCTTTTTCAAAAAACAAATCAATACATTTTTTTATCTTCTTTGATAATTCATCAATAGAGATAACTTTACTTTCTTTACCGCAAAAGGAGCAATGTCCTTCATTCCTTTCTTCTTTATTGATTAACTTTTTCAGATCTGCATCTTTTATGCAATCTGCACATACATATTCTTGTTCTTCACTCATGACAACTCCTTATGTAATATATATATATCCACTTGGTAATCCTATACAAAACTGACAATACCGAAAATTAAACCATCGTTATTATCAAAGTTTTTGCTGGTAAGGACAATCATTTATGTTGTTCTGTCAAGAACAACATAAATGGAGTATACTCCATTTAAATTTTTTGAATTTTTTGTTAAAATTTGTTACTAAAAAAATAAAAGAAAATAATATTTGTTCTTACTTTAAAGAACTTTCGCATATCGGGATCTCATAAAAAAAAGAGGTTTGCAAAGCAAACCTCTTTTTTTTATTTATTTACATTATCAAAATGCCTTCTTCACAATAATGTCCACCCGCTTGCCCTGCACACCGACCAACACATCGTCGGCGATATTGGCGATGATGGACTTCTCCAGCTCATCCCACGGCTCGCCCTGTGCTTTCTTAGCCTCTTCACTGTATTTCTCCAGTGACCATACAGGATGCTCGATCATTCCGTATCGATAGAACTCAAGCGGAACAGAAACACGCTCGGCAACACTGTCATAATCCAGCATCATGAACTGAGCTGCCAGTCGGATCTTGTTCATTATACCTTTCGCAGCGATATTTTTGCCTGACTTGGAGACAGAGAGCAACTGCTCCCGTCTAAACATCGTCATCGCATCATCCGGTGTCAGAGCCGCATGCAGCTCAAACTCTTTGCCGTCAGACTCTACCCAAAACTCACCATTGCTGAATGCAAGCAGCTCCGGCAGCATACCGATAAGTTCTTCGGCAAGCAGCCGCATACGATTAGTCTGTTTATGATCAAGACCTGCATAAGCAGCTGCTTTCTCAGTCTCAGACAGAACTGCAGAAAGCGACGCAGCATCCTTAGTAAGTTTGCACACATCTGATTTCATACATACTCCTTACTGAATATTCAAAATATCTTTGAATCCTGTAACATCAAAAATATCCAGTACTATCTCATTGACATTCTTAACAATCATGCCACCTTTCTTAGCAAATGTCTTATGAGCAGCCAACAGCACTCGCAGACCTGCCGATGAGATATAATCCAACTTCGAGAAATCCAACACCAATGAGTCAGCATTTTCGATGCCGTTGATCTGTTTCTCCAAGTCCGGTGCGGTAGTCGTGTCCAAACGACCTTCAACCTGCAGTGTCATCTCTGTTCCGTTCTGTATTTGATTGATAGTCATACCATCCTCCTAATTTTAAGCCATCAATGCTATAATTTTATCATAAAATCTGTTTTTTTGCAAATATTATTATTTACAAGCAATATTTTTAAAAAAAACATCATTTATCCCGTCTGTATAGTCATATCTATACTCACCTGCCGCATTCTCAATGATGCTGCGAGAGATCTCATCGCAATACTCTATCGGATTAAACCTGCTGCCGCTGTAATGCAGACTGACATCGGCACATTCCATATCCTCGGAATACTCAGCCGTAAATGTCATGGAAGTCCAATCAGTGTTATGCACCATCAGACTCTGCATGAGCATCTCCTCAAAAATGAGCCTGATATTATTATGAGCCTTAGCCGATAAGTTGTGCTTCTCACAGAACAGGTCAAGCCTGTTAGCTGCCGCCACGAAGTCGAAATCTCGGCTGCCGATCCGCTCCTCGAACACTTTGAGCCGATGAATAAACCGCCGGGTTCGCTCTTTCTGAGGATTGTCGAAGATCTGCTCCGGTGTGCCATCCTCGTAGATAATCCCATCATCCATATAGAATACCCTTGTCGAGACATTGCGGGCAAACTTCATCTCATGAGTAACGATCATCATCGTCAGTCCCTGCTTGGCAAGACTGCGAATAACGCTGAGCACCTCACCGACCATAGTCGGATCCAACGCACTTGTCGGCTCATCAAACAGCACTATATCAGGATCCATCGCCAAAGTTCTGGCTATCGCTACACGCTGTTTCTGACCGCCGGACAACTGATTGGGCAGGACATTCTCCTTATCGGCAAGTCCGACCATTCGCAGCAGTTCCATACCTTTATTATACGCTTCTTCCTTCGTCTTATGCAGAATGTCCATCGGTGCGGCCATTATATTCTCGATCACGCTCATATTATTGAACAGATTAAACGACTGAAACACCATCCCCATCTTGCGGCGCAATGCCGGAACATCAGCCTTAGGAGCGTTAATCTGCACTCCGTCGATATAGATCTCGCCGCCTGTCGGCTTCTCCAACAGATTGATGCACCTCAGCAATGTAGACTTGCCTGTGCCGCTCGGTCCGATTATCGATATTACTTCGCCGCGCCGTATCTCAGTATTCACATCCTTTAACGGTGTTACATTGGGATATTCTTTCCGCAAATGACTGATCTTTATGATAGTATCTGACATATCGCAAGTCCTTTTAACCAAGTATAATTATAATAAAAAACACAGTTAAAATCAAGTTGTATTATCGAATTAGTTTGATCTGTTCTGATATTTCTCAGAATATTTGCGAGTTATCTCTGTCGGCAGCTCAAAATGCTGATAATCTTTTCTGTCAGGCCAGTCGCCTCCCCATTCAAAGCCTTTTTCGATAAAGAGTTTATAACACAGATCACCTTTGTCGATTTTATAATCAAATAATTGTGTCCGATCAAGATAAGGCTTGCCGGCCGCAGGCTCAATGACTTCCGTTTGAGTGCCGTCTTCGTTTGTAACGATTTTGTGGTATGGATTATATAATGTATTAATATCAACCGCCATTCCAAGACCATGCTTCGATACTGTTGTCGTGTGCGATATAAATCGGAAGTTGAAACTCGACGAATTGTTGTCACGCATCATAGTTTCATCATCTGCCATATAGTTATCGGCAAGCACCATTCTCTCAATCGGATAATCGGCATCATAAAGTTTCTGAAGTATCTCCAAAACATCATCGGCAATCAGTTTGTGAACAACCATCTCACCGCAATGGATATTCCCATTCTTATCCTTGTGGAGAGCCTGAATGTAACGCAAATCTTCACGAGGCACAACGCAGTTATCCTTATAACTGTTGCCCAGCTTCATTCTGTAAAATATCTCATCTGTAATAGGCCAAATTGCAAAGCCTTTGCCGATAGTTTTGAGCGGCTCCTGACTCTGACCGCATCCGCAAATTAAAAACAGCAAAATAACACCCGAAAGGGTATAAAACAATATTTTTTTCATATTATAAACTCCTACAATTTTTCACTGACAAACTTCACTGTGCAAGGCTGAGACACAACTATGACACTCTCCTGATTGAAGAAAGCACAAAGGTCTTTTGCTATCTCGGTTACCGTCTCTTCCGATATATCTGTCATCTGAAGCTGCAAAGTATTCTCATCTGTATAGTCGCCGTCTTTATAAAAATATCCGCCACCGACTACTTGAACGGAAAAAGCCACTCCGTAACTTCGGCATACATCTCTTAAAACGGATTGGTATCTTTCAATTCTGAATTTTTGCTCATTAGTATCGGCATCTTTTAAACCAATATAGATTGTAAACAATGTACTCATTATTTATTAAACTCCTCAATCATCACCGTCTCCCCATCTACGATGGGGAGAGAGCGAGTATCAAATCATTCCTTCTTCACACTGTCTGATTCCTATGCATTATTATCACCCAAAGTCTTGCCGACATTCCTGAATGTTACATAAAGATAGACACAAAACAAACTCAGTGCAAAAACAATCCCAATCGGATATGCGATAACCGACGACAGTCTCAAACCTTCCTTAGCCATAAGGATATAAGTCATGCTGACCGCTGACATAAACGCAGCCGGAGCAGCAGCAATAAGCGAAACGAACTTATTTGATTTCGTCTTAATAAGGTATGCAGCAGCCACCCATAATGAGATCATAGCAAGCGTTTGGTTGGACCACGAAAAATACCGCCACAGAACATTAAAGTCAAGCTGCGTTAGGATCGCCCCCACACACAGCAGCGGCAGTGTAATCATCAATCGGTTGCGGATATATTTCTGATCAAGTCCAAATGTCTCGGCGATAATCAATCTGGCAGAACGGAAAGCAGTATCACCGCTTGTGATCGGACAAGCTATTACACCGATAACAGCAAGCAGTCCGCCGAGTTTGCCTAACATACCTGTGGAGATCTCATATACAACTCCTGATTGTCCGAGATTGCTCAGTGCACCGTTTAGTCCGCCTGTAGTTCCGTAGAATGCGATGCCGCCTGCGGCCCAAACAAGAGCAATGACAGATTCGCTGATCATAGCACCGTAGAAAATCTTGCGTCCAACTCTCTCCGAAGAGATACACTTAGCCATCAGCGGAGACTGCGTTGCATGAAATCCTGATATTGCACCACAGGCAACTGTTATAAACATATACGGCCAAACAGGAAGCTCATTCGGATGCAGATTAGTAAGCGTTATCTCAGGCACAGTGAGTTTGTCTTTGATAATACCGGCAATGATACCGACCGCCATCAGAATCAGGACGACACCGAAAACAGGATAGAGTCTGCCGATAATCTTATCAATCGGAAGAAGAGTCGCCAATATATAATAGATCAAAATAACTATTGTCCAAAAAGTCATCCCCAAAGCAGACGGGGTTAATTGTGAAAGAAGTGCAGCCGGACTGGTAACGAAGACCGTTCCTGTCAGCAGCAGCAGCAAAACAGAAAAGACACGCATTATCCACTTAGCGGCATTACCAAGATAGATACCTGACAACTCGGCAATAGACGCTCCGTCGTGCCGAGCCGAGATCATACCGCTCATATAATCATGGACTCCGCCACCCAATATTGCACCGAATATTATCCATAGAAATACGATCGGTCCGAAGCACGCTCCCATCAAAGCTCCAAAGATAGGCCCTGTGCCGGCGATATTCAGCAGCTGTATCAGGAAAGCCTTGCCTGTGCCAAGCGGCACAAAGTCAACACCATCCTGCAGCCGATAAGCCGGAGTCTGCCTGTCATCCGGTCCAAACAACCGATCAACCACACGACCGTAAACAATATATCCTATAAGCAAGATTACGAAAGCACATATTAATGAAATCACTGTTCAACGCTCCTAAGATTTTTAGCATGATAAGTTTCTATATCGAGATCCTTCTCCGCAGCCGAGACTATCACGGAAGTGGCTATATCGCCATTGACATTATTGACAGTAGCGACACGGTCTACTATATTCCATATACCTATGACGAGACCGAGAGCCGATGTCGGCAGTCCGATGATCGAGAGCAGCAGAGTCAGCACTACAAGCGAAGAGTTAGGCACGCCGGGTGATCCGACAGACAGCAGGAATGTGATCAGCATCAGCCTTATGAGCAGACTGGCAGTCACAGGCACTGAGAATATCTTCATCAGCAATATGATCGTAAGCATAGTCTGCAGGCAGCTGCCGTTCATATTGACAGTTGCACCGACAGGCACGACGAATGCAGAGACCTTATCCGACACACCTAACTTTTTGCGGACCATATTGAGAGTCATCGGGATGCACGCACTGCTGCTGCTAATCATAAATACCGTAGGCAGATACTGCAGAGCCTTGGATATATACGACAGAGGTGACACCCGACCAAATATCGCAACCAGCAGGCAGTTCATCACTGCAAGGCATACTGATCCAAGACAGATCGCCGCCAAGAACTTCATCAGCACGCCGATGGTTTCTGCATTGCTCTGACTGATTAGAGATGCCATTGCCGAGAATACTACTATCGGCATACATTTGATGATCATTGCAACGAGTCTGACAAACAATGTATTGGCTTCGCTGAATATCTGTTTAAGCGAAGCAACCTTGTCTCCGAGAGCACACAGTGCCAGTCCAACCAATACGGATATAAATATTATCTGTATCATGTTATTGGCAGATATAGGTGAGACGAGATTTTTCGGGATAATATCGATAATCATATCGATAACAGAGAATCCAACCGAATCAGATACAACCTTAGTTGCGTCAGCCATTACGGATGTCATATCAGGCAGATCGCCGCTGAAAAACATATACGCTAATCCCGTGCCGATAAACAGCGACACAATCGATGACGAGAAAAACATTGACACCGTCCTGCTGCCGATGCGTCCGACCTCTTTGCCGCCTGACAAACTCGCTATACTCGTAGTCAATGAGAAGAATACGACAGGTGCGATAAACATCTGCAGAGCATTCATAAACAGTGATTGGACAACAGACAATATGCCGGCATTGATAAATGACGACACGGACTCAGGGAAGAGTTTCATAGCAAAACCGAATATTATACCGGCGATCATCGATGCAGCGGTAATGAATGCAGCTTTGGAGTCTGTGGAGTGCACCCGTATCATGACAATGTTGCGTCCGCCGCGTCTGGAGTAGCTCAGTTCCGACTGATGTGCACGGAATATCATATCCCGATAGTAGTCCTCTGACTCGGTGTTCCATTCCGACAATGATGCAAACGGATTAAACTCTTCTCCGACAGATGTTATCGACATATTGATCTCACCGAGAAATCTGTTCATACGAACAGTGACATTCTCAATCCCGCCGCTCATCAGTCTGACAGCAGTCTCCTCCAAGAGCAGAGCCGCATTGACCATCTCACGCTTGGAAGCCTTCAGATCAGCCAGATGATGCTGTATCTGAGTTATCACATTGCCCATAGTATCGGCAGTCATGGTCCATTCCCACTTATCGGACGGATGCCGCTTGTAATAGACATATATCAACGATACAAAGGCAAAAGCTACGGCTGCAAATATGACAATAATCAGCAGCATTGAGACAGCAGGAGCCCAGCTCCCCTCAAACGGATACAACAATGAATGCAATAAATCTTCTGTGTTCAATTTTGGACTCCTTTTGATTTCATATATTGCCATTATATCAAAATGAGTGATATTTGACAAATAAATTTTAATAAAAAACTGAGGTTTTCTGACGAAGACCTCAGTTTTTTAAGAATTATCTCTACTTATAGATATGCACATAAGCAGAGCGGTTATTGG
>JAFYAI010000088.1 GCA_017540815.1 Spirochaetales bacterium | reverse complement strand
CTCTCCTCCTGCTTCCATAAATGCAGGGATAAACTCTTTATTAAATGTCAATCGGCTGATATGCTTAACCGTATCAATTCGGAATGCATCTACCCCCATGTTGATATAGTCACAATATGCTTCTTTGAGATATTCAAATACTGTCGGATTCTCGGTATTAAGATCCACACAGTCACCTGCCATCTGACCAAGCTGACAGTTCTCACTGTTCCAGTCTATCATCTTAGCATGGTGGTAGCGGAGATCGGTATCGATACTGTCTTCTTTCATTGCATTGATTCTTGCTCCATACTGAACACCACCAATTGCATTATTATATGCATCGATTGTATTGCCCTTGCCCTGCATAGCAAGACCGGCCATTAACTTGCTGTAAGCATAACCGTTAGGATCTACAGAATAGAACGGACTTCTGTTCCACTGAGCTCCGCTCGGAAGAGGATAATCCTTGTTTACATAAGGAACAGTATCTTTCTTAAACATACCGAATATATTCTTCTCGCCGAAGTTGCCTGTATGATTGAGAACTATATCCTGTATTACTTTAATGCCTTTCTTGTGACAAGCATCAATCAAGTCCTGATATTTGAAGTTAGATGACTCATATCTCGGATCTACAGTCTTAAAGTCATAAGCATGATAGCCGTGATAGTCGATACCTGATGAGTTCTGGACTACAGGAGTAATCCAAATAGCACTGAATCCCAATGCTTTAATATAGTCAAGTTTGTCTCTAATTCCTTTAAAATCACCTCTCCAAGCACAGTCGCCATCACCGTAAGGCAGATATTCACCGCCTTCATCCCAGCAGTATTCGTTATTGCTTGTATCGCCGTCGTAGAATCGTGTCGTCATCAGGAAGTAGATCGTTTCCTCTCGGAAGTCACCTTTCTCTGTAGTCTCTGTTACACGCACATCCTGTGATACTGATGCGGTCTTATTATCCGATGTCTTAACCGTCAGAGTTACTTTGCATGTTGCCGCAGATGCCGGGAATGTGATATTCACAGCCTCACCGCTTGCACTGCTAAGAGTTGCTCCGCCTGTTACACTCCATGAGTAGCTGCTGATCGAGCCGCCAAGATATACCGATGCAGAACCGTTGAATGCCTTAGTTGCTCCGACTTTAGCACTTGACGCTCCGTTAATCACTGCCTTAGGAGTGAATGTGTTTTTTGTAGAAACTGTCAAAGTCTTAGCAGTTGAAACATTGCCTGCTCCGTCATAAACTACACAAGATAGGGTATATGTACCGTTAGAAACTTTTGTTGTATCGAATGTATAAGTGCCGTTAGCAGATTTTCCGGACAGATCTATCGAACCAAGATCTTTGCCGGCTAATGTAATCTTCGCATTCTTAAGAGCAGTATTATCTGTTGCAGACACAGACAGCGTTACATTGCCGCTTACATTTAATGTCTTATCAGCCGTAAATGATACAAGCACAGGTGCAACAGCATCATCCGGATTAGATGTGTACCACTGATTATTCTTATACCAATACTCACCGGCTTCCGAAACTTTAAGATCATCTGTCTGCTGACCACCGATACTAAAGATTACCATAGTTTTGGTCTTTTCGATTGTATAAGTGTACCATCCTGTCTCACCTTCAGCAGTCATTGTCTTACCAGGCCACTGCCCGCCTGTGTAATTCTCTGATGTATTTGCCTCATTCCAAGCCCATATATTTGTATAACCATAAGCATGGAAAATAATCTTATCTGTAATAGGATTCGGAGCAAGAGTTGTTGTAGTTGTTGCAGGCACGAAAGAATATGCTGCAGAAACCACATTCGATGCACTCTTCCCATCTGCTACAGCTATCGCTTTAATAGTCATGTTATCTGACAATGGAATAGCGCTCAAATATCTTGAAGAAGATGTTGTAGGCTTGCTGCCGTCTGTAGTATAATAGATTGTCGCATTTTCAGAACATGTAATTGTCACTGTTTGTGCAGTTGTATATACACCGCCTGTAGGATTAATAACAGGTGCTGCAGTAACTGTTATCGGATTACCATTTGATGTTTGATTAACTATCGCATCCGGCACTATATCGTATTTTTCAGAAGCGATGAGTTTTTCTGTGCTGCCGTTGACAGTGTATGTCTTGAATGTCCACTCACCGCCTGCAAGTCCTGTAAAAACTGCTTTCTCTGTGAAACTGTTTACACTAACTGTTACATCGGCAAATGTAGCTTTGGAAGCAACAACTTTTATCGATGAGAATGTCCCGGCATCAGAAGCAAGTGCTGCGATGTTATAAGTCATACTGCCTGACTTCTTCACCATTAAGATGGTTATCATCTCACTGCTGTTTCCGATCGTTGTTGAGAATTTACCCTTATATATCTCTATCCCGGAAGCATCTTTGCCTATCGCCGTGAATGCCCATTCACCTGCGGTCAGCACAAGTTTTACGGATCCGGTTGTCGAAGATCCTGTCACAGAACTGTTTGTGCTGCTGTTAGTCGCAATCACTTCATAAGTTGCTATATCCCAGCTTCGGCTCTCCTCAAATGTGAAAGTCACTTCTGATCTGTCACTGCCTGCAGTACTGCTTATCTCAACAGTAGCTGTATCAAGGATATTGGTATTGGAACAGCTGATCCCCCATACCAACAGCAGAGCCAACATAAAGCTCATAATACTTTTTACGAAACGGTTACTTTTCATCAAGTCCTCCTAATTTTTTAATTATACTGAAAGTACACATTTATCCGCCTTTAATAATGCAAGATATATGCCAGTTTCACATTTTCTTAAAACACTTATATTTATTATGATTAATAAACTTGTATTTTTTATGGATTCCTATTTTTATTTATTCTGAATTTCAGAAATTCAAATAAAAATTGACATTTTTTTCAAAAAAAATGACAATTTTCTCAGCCGGCCTCGACACGATGTCGAGGGGTTCGGCGACTCACGGATGAAATTTGTCGCCGAACATCCCTGAATGAAAAACCGGCGGAAAATTTCTTTTTTTTTCAAAAAACACCAAATTCTTCAGCCGGTTTTTCATTTCGTGCGTTATATATAAGGGGTGTTGCTGGAAGATAAGAAGTCCTGCTTCGCAGGACTTCTTATCTTCCGAAAAAAATTAAGGAGT
>JAFYAI010000087.1 GCA_017540815.1 Spirochaetales bacterium | reverse complement strand
CGACGGATAGTCATACTGACCTTTCGAGCGTCGGTCATTGCGGTTGGACTCACATTTTGCCTGTATGGAAGATATATCATCTGCTCCCATGCGGAATGTCACTTCGACGATCAGACCATCCATCTCCATAAAGCAGCTGTGCTTGTAAGCATAACCGATCTCATCGTGGCTTAACTCTCGGATAGTATCCTCATCGGGCGTTATGTATCTGACACTCTCCACAATATCGGCGAACTCACTGCCGTAGCACCGTGCATTCATATATACTGCACCGCCGACTGAACCGGGCAGTCCTGCTGCAAACTCCGCTCCGCTAAGACCATTCTCAGCAGCGAAGTCACAGAGTTTATCGACTGATACACCGCATTCTGATATGATGTGCTGTCCGTCTGTGCGAATGTGATCAAGATGTCGTGTGCATATCACAAGCCCGGTGTAGCCCTCATCAGGCACGAGCGTATTAGCACCGCCGCCGAGTATGCAGACACTCAGCCCATGCTCCTTAGCAAAGCGGAAAGCTGCCGTCACTTCATCAATATTCGTCGGCTCGGCAAAGTATCGTGCATTGCCGCCTATCTTGAATGTAGTATAATCTTGTAAAGCAATATCCTGCTGAATTAAATCATTCATAGCAATTATTTTATATTATAAGAAGAAAAAAATCAACAAAAAAATGAAAAAATTATAAAAAACAGAATATTGTATTTGACATTGCAGTCAATATTATTCCACACTTTACATTAGTCAATCGGCTCGCCGCAAAATTCTCTTCGTCTGCATGCCTTGCACCACTTGCCCATCCACACTTCGTCGAATTGTTTGCATGCCGCCTCAACGAGTTCCGGCTCGGTCGTCAGTATTCCGCTCTCGAAATTGCGAGTATTCTCGCCTTTCATGTCTAGTCCTGCTCCGGTAAGATTCGCCGAGCCGATATATGCTGCCTTGAAGTCAAATATAATCATCTTGAAATGCACTCGCGGACATAACATCCTCTCCATACCGTCGATGAGATTGCTGTGCTTGTCGAAGTCCGTGCGGAATGCCGGCCCCGGCTCTTTGGCATGGATTAGCCGTATTGCAACATTGCGGCTGACAAGATCCGACAGCACGCTTAACAGCGGCTTGCTCCTTCGTCCGTCTGCGATGTATAGATCCTTAATGTCTGCCGTGCCAATCCATAAAGTTTTTTTGACATTCTCTATGCGTTCGATGACATTCTCATAATGGTCGGCATTGGCGATAAATGTGGTGGTGGGAGTCATAAATCTAAGTTTCTTCCTTTATAACTTAGCTATATTTTATCACATCTATTGCTTATTTGTCAAACTCATTCATTGGAAGATTATTTTATTGAAAATAATTGCTTTGGAGTGGGGGGGAAAAAAATTACAAAAATGATTAAATATTTTTTCCGTTTGACAGGGGGAGAAGGGAGTGATATAATGATGTTTATCAAAAAATAATGGTGAATTGATATGAATAATATGTTGTCATTGCTTGAAATTGTAAATAAACAAAAGGCACAATCAGAAAGTAAGATTGAAATACCTTCTGTTCAACGTGGTTTAGTGTGGGAACCTAAGCAAGTTGAATTTTTATGGGACTCAATATTAAGAGGATTCCCAATTGGAGGTTTTGTTCTATCAAAAAAGGGAAATGATAAATACGATTTAATGGATGGACAGCAAAGATTAAATACTATAATGTTAGGATTTCAAGCCTTTGATGAAATTGACGAAAATGATAAAATAAATGGGGAGAAAGTTTCTACTATTCTATGGTTAGATGTTGGAAAATCATTAACAAAACAAGATAAATCTTCAAGATGTTTTTTTATAAAAGCAACAACAAGGGCACATCCTTGGGGATATAATAATGATGATGAATGCAGTCTTTTAAATGTAAAGGAAAGAAGAGAGGCTATGATTAAGTATTTTGGAAATGATATAAGTATATATAGAGACTCTTTTTTATTAAAAGATACATTCCCTTTTAAATCTGATTTGCCTATCCCATTGTCCTTTTTTATGGATATTATTAAAAATACAGATATAAAGACTTTTTCAGATTTTTATGACATAATGGAAAAAAAGATTAAGAGTATGTCTTCAAAATGGTTTGAAAATTTAAAAGAAAAAAAAGTAAAATTAGATGAATATAATGGAAAAATTAAAAAGATTTATGAAAGTTTTGTGAAACTAAAAGAATATCAGATTCCATTTTCTAAAATAGATAATTTATTTGAAAATACAGATAATGAATATGATGAAAATATATATGAAGGAAAGTCGAACCTTGAAATCTTATTTAATCGGTTAAATACGGGTGGAACATCAATAACAAGGGCTGATTTGAATTATTCTGCTATTAAGGCTTATTGGGGTAAAATCAAAGATAACAACAACAAAATTGCAGGTGGTTTTATGCCTCCACAGGACTTGGTTGATTTATTGTTTCGTCTACAGATAACTATTTATAAAAAAGGTAATACATTTGAAAATATATTATCTATTAAAAGAATCAGAGAAATCGCAAATGATAAAGGTACAGGATTGAAATATCAGATAACAAGATTTTACGAATCTAATGCCGAAGAATATGTTAATTGCTTGAAAAATGAATTAAACAGAACAGATAAAAATGAATTTGATAAAATCCCAAAATATGTTCAGAAAAATATTGTTCATGATAAACCTGAGATTTTGTTATTCCTTTTATATCTTATAGATAAAGGAATAGATTTGTCTGAAATAAACGGTAAAGGACTTGCCTTATTATTACATTTCTTTTGCTTAAAAGATAATATTAAAAAAGCAGTTGATATTTTATATCAGTGTACACACGATTGCAAAACAACGGATGATTATTTAAAAGCTATTCAAAATGGAATTGTTAAACTGATGAATAAATCTTATATTCCTGTCATTTATTCTCCTAATAAGATATATGAAAAAATATTTGAAAACGATAATAAATTAAATGAAAACTATAATGAACATTATGTATTTAATATATTGAATTGTATTAAAGGGAATAGAGATTGTTTATTATATGCAGAGAGAGAGTTTATCAATGAAGAGTTTAAAAAATATAATCCTTCTGATGTTATATCGTGGAAGAAACATAATGTTCCATGGGATTATGATCATATATTGCCTAAAAGTTGGTCTTATAATAAAAAAGGAGGGCATAAGTATAAGTCTCAAGTTGATAAGTGGCTGTATACAATAGGAAATTTAGCCGCAATTCCATTTGAAATAAATAGAGGAAAGAATAATAATGCTGATTTCTCATATTATAATAACCATAAAGAACATTTATTGTTTTTGCAAAAAAATATTAAATTTGATTCAAATGTTATTGATGATCAAGACAAATGTCAGGAATTTGTAAATTTTGCGTCAATGCGTTTATATAAAATGTATTCAATATGTTATGCTGCATTTAAATCACTGTTGGAATGTTCTCATGAGGAATCTGTACGTGATAAAAAATTAAAAGAGTTAAAGAAAAATTTTTGTGATGACAAGGCTTGGATATCTTTTAAACAAGATGATAAAATATATAAAGTCGATGATATTGATTATCAATTTGATTTTTATCATCAAATAATGTGTTTGGAAATAAAAATAAATTCATTTTGTACATTGTGTTTAGAGTGGTCGGAGAATAATAAAATTAGACTTGGAATAAGAAAACACGGCGATATTAAAAAGTATCAAGATAAATTAAATAAATTTGCACAAGAAAATGGTTTGTTCAATAGTGATGGGGAATGGTGGTTTATGTATTGCAATATCGATGATGTGGAAAATACAATAATAAGATTATATAATAGTTGTGATAAATTAAAAGAAGAATGAATAAGGAACTCTGCAAAAATTTTGCAGAGTTCCTTATTTATTTATTCCTCCACTCCATATTTGGCTGGCAGTTCTTAATATTCGCCGGATAGGGAATGTCCGCAAGGAGAGTCTCCAATTGGTTAAAATTATGAAAAAAAACACTTTTCCGCATTATATGGCGGTGTTTGTGTAGGAAATCATTAGGTGATGATTTTTTTATTGATTATAAGAAAATTTTTGATATAATAAAGTTATCATTAAAAAATAGGAGTATGTAATGGCGAATACAAAAGATGAATTAAGAGTTTCGAACAATTTTGTTAATCTCATTCAAGAGAATGAAGGTCTTTTTTATAAAACATTAAACCGATTGTTTAATATTGAGAATTTTTCTGAACTAATGAAGTTCTCTCCTAAAGATGTAAAACTTGAAAAGACTTTTGAAGATGTTGGACGAATGGATATTCTTATAGAAAATCACAATTATTTTTTGATTATTGAAAACAAGGTTCATAGTCAGACTGGAACTCAAGAAACACAGACTTCGTTATATTTTAATTTGATGAAACGAAAAGAAAAAGAAGGGAAAAAAACTTTTATATGCTATCTCATAAATAATGGACATCCAGAAGATGAGTTTGTTCCTGCTGTAAAAAAACATAGTAATAATTCAAAAATTGATTATTGGAATGATTTAATCAAATATCTTTATGAAACAGCAGATTTTGCGGAAAGAAAAAACATTGAATACTTTGTTCTTTATTCAAAAGATGAGATCGATAATTTTACGGTTGAGATTGATGGTTCTGAAAAAATATTTGGAGCTGATGTTGAGTTGTTCTCTAATCCTTTTTTGTTATCTACGATTAATAATTATTTTTGTGATTCTGAAATAGAAGTCTGGATTCGAGAGTCTTTTGTTTTACCAGCTTTAAAAAGAGTTGACGGTGTTATTAATCCTCAGATTAAAAATGATTCTTGGAATTTCATTGTATTTAACTATAAAAATATTGAATATTGGATGAACTTAACAATGTTTTGGAATTCCAAACTTAATACATGGTGTTATAAAAATAGTTTTACATTTTATAAACCTTGGATTGTAGGTTGTCGTGAAGCTACTACTGAAGAACAGATGATTGAATATACAAAAAGAGCGATTGAAGAATGGTTGAGTGATGAAGATGCCCAATCTAATAGTCTTTCAATTAACGAAGATGGTGATATAGTAGGAAAAGAAGAAATCAATTTCCAAAGAATTTTTGGTTCGGATGTAGAGATTTTTTCAAATCCTTGGTTGTTAGCAAATACAAATTGGGTATTCACAAATAAAAAGCCTAGAAAAAAGACATTAGAAAATCCTTGGTTGTTTGATAATATAATTGTCCCTGCTGTAAATTTATTAAAAACAAATTTGTCCAAAATAGAAAAAAAGGAGTATTACAGGGAAATTTATGTTGAATTTGTTTATAAAGGAATAGAATTTCATGTTGGTTTTGGCGGTTTTTATGATACTTTTACAAATAAAGAACACACATGTAATTCATTTACTTTTTACAGGCCTTGGATTATAGGTTGTCGATATGCAAGGTCTGAAAAAGAAATGATTGAATATACAAAAAAAGCCATTGAAATGTGGTTGAAAGATGTAGATATTGAATTAGGATTAAGCTAAAGTAAGAAACTCTGAAAAAAAATTGCAGAGTTTCTTACTTAATTATTTTATCATTTCCTCACATTTCTAAATAGAAATATTTTTTCATCTCCCCAGAAACGCCGTAGGCGTTTCCAATCCGTGTGACAATTCCTCCCTGCTCCTTGCTCATTACGACAGCGTACGCACCCTGCCGCCGCTTGTACACCCGACATCGTGTCGGGCGTGCTCATTATTTCCCCTCCACTCCATATTCGGCGGGCAGTTCTTAATATTTGCCGGATAGGGAATGTCCGCAAGGAGAGTCTCCAGCCGATAAAAAATATGCAAAAATTATCAAAATAGGCAAACTCACTCTTCCGCATTATATGGCGATGTTTCTGTGAAAATAGTAAAAACACAAAGTTTTGTATTTCGTCTTGACTAAAGCATTGTTTATGTTATAATACTATACATAATACGGCTACAGTTGGCGATATGTGACCACAGTATCAAAACATAAAAAAACAGGAGACTGATAATGGCGAAAGGAATGTGGATTTTTATACCCGACTCGGATGAAGATGAAGGCAGTTATGTCTCGGGCAGTGATCCAGGTCCTATATCATATTTTATCGGGGCGGTTATATTTTATTATATATATCTGCTTGTGCTTGGACAACTGCTGAAGTACGGTCCAACAGTGCAGGGTATTGCAGCTACCGCAGGACTCGCAGGACTTGTATATATTTTTGTTAGTCAGTGCAGAGATATGGAGATGATGTTCGTCGTCATAAGTGCGATAAGTCTGCTGACATTGGTACTGGCAGGAGCATCTCTGATAAACTCTCTTATTGGTAAAAACTTTCAATAGTATAGCAGGATTATAGCCCATGTTTTCTTCGGCGTATGCGGGTTCATCGGGCTGTTGACGATTATCAGACACGGTATCTCAGGTCTGACTGCTGTGGCACTGGCATTTGCTCAGGTGTACACTGGAATGCAGGATGTTAATTTTTTCATATTTGTGGCAGTGGCTGCAGTGTTGGTGATATTGTACTATTTTAATGAAAAGACAATAGTCAGGATTGTACTTGCAGTCTGTTGTCTGTTTGTTATTGCATGCACGGTAGGAGTGATATGTGGTGTTGATCTGCTCCAAAAGATCGGCATTAACTTATAGAGCACTGACACAATATACAATGCTTAAACAACAGGCAGATTTTCTATCGAAAATCTGCCTGTTGTTTTTTTGTCTGTTAAGTGAAATACGCACATAACTTGACAGATTTGAGAAAATGTCTTCGCAAAAAAATTCAAAAATTTTAAAAGTAGTATACTACTTTTAGTTTCCTCTTGACAGAGGAAACTAAAAGGATTCTCTTCTTAGCTTCGTTGAAGTGGGAGAGAATATGGAATTAAAAAAACATAAAATGGAACAAGGAGTATTAAATGGGAATTTTTAAGTCGATAGGTAAAGGAGTTTTTGACGCTCTAATCGGAAATCCTATGAAAGAAATGGATAAGGGCTTGACAGGCGGTATGTTCGGGAAGATTATAAATAACGCCAAGAAAAGTCCGGATGAGAAAAGAAAGAGGGATGAAGATAATGATTCTCAAAGAAAAAAAACAAATGAAAAACAAGAGAAAAAGATGGGTATACATGGCTACTTAACATATACCAATATGCCTTCAATAATGTGTCAATCTTGTAAGCATTATTATTATGATACAAAGACGGTTCATTCAAGTAAGTATTGTTGTGATGGCGATCGTGGTTTTCGAAATTGGGATAATATAAATTGGGATCCAAATAATGATGGAACATGTGCAAAGTGTGATAACTTTGAGCCGATGTAAACCAAAAGTTGTAAAAAAATAGTTTGTCTGTTAGATAACATTTTGTACTATAATATTTGTCCGTCACAGATGGACAGACAATTGTTATTTTTAAAGGATTATTGTTATGGATAAGATTGAGTTTATAGAAAAAGGATATAAGAGTAAGAAATATGAGTATGATATTGGAGTTGTTCAGACTGTGCCTCCGAAAGTATCTCTTTACTATGAAGGTAAGCCAATATGTACATGTATTATTCCTATAGAATCATTTATCAATGAAATGTTTGATAATAAAACGCAGGATAGTATTCATTTTTCTATTGATATGCTGAAATCAGATGTTGATGCAGGATTTGTGGATAAGTTTATTGATAAATACAAAGCGAAAAATAAATAAGCTTCGGCTGAAAAATTCGTCTGCGATTTATCCGAGAAAAAAAGCAGTTTTGCGAAGCAAAACTGGTTTTTTTTTACCTCAATTGTGCATTATGAATTATGAATTATGAATTATCCTTCCTCTCTCTATCACCAAATGATAGCCAACTCTGCTATAATATGCTATAATATGAAAAGCAAGGAGTATTTTATGGCAGATAACGAGCGAAAACTGAATAAGAAAATGATCGAGCGGTTAATCATTATTCACAATCTGATAAAATCGGGGCAGTACCCCAATAATGCGAGAATGAGGAATCATTATCGGGTTCAGACAGGATATGAGGTCGGCGAGGCGACGATTAATCGCGATATTGACACTTTGCGAGTGTATTTCAAGGCACCGCTGGAGTATGACCGCAGCCGGGGAGGTTATTATTACACTGACGATTGGGAGTTCGCTCTAAACAGTTTTACCGGCAAGGATCTGTTCTATCTGGCGGCGGCTAAGACTCTGCTGTCGGCATTTGCAGGGACTCCGATGTATAATGGGATTAGCGAGGTGATTGACTTCATCACCAATACGCAGTCCGAGGGCAAGAGCAGCCTGCTTGACAGGATTGCCACTCCGCCGACTCCGAAGATTGTCATTGACGAGGCGATTTGGCAGAATGTGACATCAGCATTGCGGGACAATCTCATCCTAGAGTTTGACTACAACGGCCGCTGGCATCCGCAGGACTCACATCGTCGGGTGCGTCCGTATCAGATTTTACTCGATGACGGGCGGTGCTTCCTCTTCGGATTTTCGGAAGAGCGGAATGCCGAGCGGATTTTTGCATTGTCCCGTATGAAGAATGTCAAAGTTACCGATGAGAATTTTGCTTTGCCGGATGATTACGAGTTTGCAGCTCGGTGCGGCGGCGGCAAGTTCGGAGTGTTTATGGGCGGCAAACGTGAGCAGTTTGTCATCGACTTCTACGGCGAGGCGAGGGCGTATATTCGAGAATGTCTCTGGGCTGACGATCAGACTATTACCGAATATGATGATGATGATAAAACCCGCCTCTCATTTCGGGCGACGCAATTCCTCAAAGTCAAAGAGCTTATCCTGTCACAAGGTGCCAATGCTGTGCCGATCGAGCCGGCTTGGTTTGTTGGTGACTGGGCTGATACTGTGAAGGCGATGTCAATGAGAAGTGAGCAATGAGCAGTAAGCAATTTATAGTTCATAATGCATAATTATAAAGGAAGAAATCCGAATTTTTACATTCGGCAAAATTCGGATTTCTTTTTCGAACCCAATATTAGAGATTGTTGTATGATTTTGTCAAGTTTTTATCCTATAAAATAAAAACTTGACAAAATCATAAGTTTTTATTAAAATGAATAAAAACTTATGATTAACGAGGTTGTAAATGTTTGCACGGGACAGTTATGTTAATATGCTTGCCAAGTGGCAGGATAAACATGTTATAAAAGTGGCGACAGGTATGAGACGAGTCGGCAAATCTACTGTATTTATGCTTTACATAAAATATCTCCATTCTGTAGGTGTCAGTGATAATAATATAATATATATAAACCTCGAAGATATGGCTAATGAGCAGCTGTGCGAGTATCATAATTTGCACAAATACATTCTTGATAAGGTTAATAATAATGAGCGTTTTTATATCTTTATAGATGAGATTCAGCAGTGCAGCGGATTTGAGCGTGCGATAGACAGTTTATTTCTCAATGAGAATCTTGATATATATATTACAGGCAGTAATGCTTACTTCCTTTCTGGAGAGCTTGCGACTTATTTATCGGGGCGTTATGTGACGATACACATAACGCCGCTGTCATTCGACGAGTATCTGACATTCTGCGGTTTCGATAAAAATGATGTAGCTGCCAATACTTATTCTCTGCTTTTTAGGAAATATTTGTATAAAGGACAGCTCCCGTATATACCATTCTTGGGGGATGATGAGCAAACGCTGCAAGGTTATCTCGAAGGTGTATATAATACAGTTATAATGAAAGACATTGCTGCACGCTGTGACATTACCGATATTAATCTGCTCAATCGCATTGTTCGGACGATGGTTTCCAATATTGGCAGTCCGATTTCAGTGAAACGCATTACGGATACACTTATTTCTGCCGGCCGCAAAATATCCGGCAATACTGTCCAACGGTATGTGCAGGCTTTGTGCGACAGTTATATTTTTTATGAAGTGCCTCGATTCGACATCAGAGGCAATGAATGTCTCAAAACTAACGGCAAATATTATCTTGTTGATACAGGATTGAGACAGATAATGTTCGGCGGCAAAAATGATGACTTCGGACATATTGTTGAGAATATCATTTATCTGGAATTACGCCGCCGTTACAATGAAGTGTACATCGGTAAATATGATGATAATGAGATTGACTTCGTTGTCCGCAGTGATGACGGGGTAGAGTATTATCAGATTTGCAGCACAATTGTTGATGAACAAACGCGATTACGTGAACTGTCTCCGCTTAAAATGATTCGTGACAACTATCCGAAATATATTCTTACGCTTGACGATATTCATTTCGGCGATCTTAGCGGCATTCAGCACTGCAATATTATTCAATGGTTGTTATGTAATTCATAAGCATAATGTATAATTAATGTAAAAAAAACGATTTTTCGCTAGAAAAATCGTTTTTTTTATTCCATATTATCGCAATTTGATAGAGCGGTCTTGTATTATATTAGAATATTTTATTCTATATTATAGGAGACTCATTTATGAAAAAAATTGTGTATTGTATTTTGGCTATCTTTGTTACGGCAAGCAGCTTTGCGAAGGTGACGGGCAGTATGCCCGATTGGAAGTGGGACAGCAAGATTCTCCTGTCGGAGTATGTCTGGTATGCGAATAAAACCGTCCGTGACCTGTTCGCTGTTCCGAAGGACAACACCTCGGTTAAGATTACCGCTGAGAATGATCTTGCCATTCTGGAGATTGCCCTTAGCAAAAACGGAGATGTTGTTATCACGATGGATGTCTATATCCGCTTCTCCGGCAAAGGCAAAGCGATGACCTGCTATGTTTCACGGCTGGATTATGAAGTGCCATCGACATTCCAACATGAGACGTTTAAGACTTCCGATCCCTACAGCCGTGAAAGCGGACAGATTCTCGGATTCCTCTCGCAGATCTTGCCGTCGATGTTTGAAATAACTAAAACGGAGCTGGAGGAGTTGTAATGAGCAATGAGGAATGTGCAATGAGCAATTAAGGAAAAAAACAGGTTTTCTACGAAAACCTGTTTTTTTCGGATTGAGATTAGATTATTTTCTTATAACCATTTCTTTTATTTCGCAATTATAAGTATTGGATGTAATTGCAAAGTATCCAGTTATACTCAGGTTGTTTCCACTTTGTGAATAAGTCCACTCGGCACTGTATGGATAATCAGGCATTGAGATCTTCATTTTTTTTGTTGCATCACTGCAAAAAGTTATTTTTCCAAATTCTGTAGCTTTGATTGTATTAATTATCGTTTGATCTGCAGTAGAAGCGTCTTGTGTACCGCTGTAAGATATAGTATCATCTGCATTAATGGATATAGTCAATGTGAGCTTTTCCTCTTCTGGCGTCCAACTAATACCGCTGTTGGCTTTATAATATTGGACGAGAGTATAAGTCCCGACTAATGACATCGGTATACCGGCGGTTGTTTCTGTTGGAGATTCGGGTGTGTTGTTTGTCGGAGTTGCAGGTGTATTATTACTGTTCCCCGCGTCTGATGTTGAACTTGGCTCTGCACATGCAAATGCCATTAATAAAATTGCCAAAGATATGGCTGAAATAATAAATTTTTTCATTTTGAAAAAATCCTCCTATATAATTTAAAATCGAACCATTATAAAAAAAAAGTTATTCTGTCAATACTTATTGCAAATTTTTTTAAAAAAAACCGAGATTTTCTAATGAAAATCTCGGTTTTTTCTCTTTCTACGCAATAGATTTTGAGACGGCGAAGCAGGCATGGCAAGGTTTGAAATGTTATAAACTGACTTATTTTGCAGAAAACTTTGCGGTAACGAGACCATTTTTTTTTACTTATTTATAATTTCCCAAATCTCCATCGCTCGCTTTTCGGAGATACCACATTGTGAAGTATAGTCATTCCAATGACCTACAACTTCTTTCGTCTGTCGAATGATGTTTTTACATTTTGCAATATTCAATCCCATTGATGTTCCACATGACAGGATGTCGTTTTCATTGATTTGTTTGGTTTTGCCGTTAATTGACATTTGATGAGCCGAGATCCAGCGGTTGTCGGGATTGTATGCGAATGTCAGGTCGTAGGCAGGCGCAAGTCTCCATTGTCCCTGTTTATCCATAAGGAATGAGAAGTTTTTTACATGGTCATCGCAGTTTACACCAATGACGGCAAATGCCATTCTGCGAAAAATCTGCTCAATGCCGCTCATGCCGATGCCGAGCTGTCTTGCATACCAAGCGTATAATTCATAACTGCAAAGATTAGGCACATTGTAATCAAGGTGAGCCAATGCCGCCAGTGTCTGGGTATGAACTTTTGTTCCGTTGCGACGGTCAAATCGCTTCGTCATAAAGTGATTAAGCCCGTCTTTGTGCAGAATGCGGCACTCGCTCATATCGATATTCAAATCTTTCGCCATAAGATAATAAGCATACTCAATCAGAGTGTATTGTTTCCCATCGGCAATGCCGTGGTCGCCGCTGCCGTTTACTCCGTCAAATTTAATCAGCCAGTAATCAAAGCCGCTGCCGGCATCCGCCTGGCCAGAACGAATTTCACCTGTCTGCTCATTCCATGCAATCACCGCTTTGGCTCTCGCTCCACCTGCTGATGAGCCGATTTCAATCAGCTGCATTTTGGTAATATCATTTCCTGAGAATGATATATTCTGTTTGGACTGCAGCACCTGAGAAGCAAGACTAACCATCTCGGAGACATCCACTGCGTCATTAATGTCATTTGGACCGTTGGCAGGGACATATTCCAATGCTCCCATTCCGCGTTTACCGGTGTAGCAAAGCCGCTCGATAGCCGAGAAACTGTCAGGTTTTCGCCCTTGCGATATAAGCCATTTATCAATAACGGCATTACCGAATTTATCAGGCAAAGAATCCGCCAGCAATCCCGGCATGCCACGGAATGCTGTTGTTCTTAATAGTTCAGGAAATGTATAGATTTTAGATGATAGCGGCATTTTTATCGGAGACAACTCGATTCCGCTCCCCAAGAATGATTTATCGTATTCAAAACTTGCCGCAACATCGCCTTCATCCTGATAAACAACTCCGATACGGGTTCCCCACAAATATATTTCAGCCGCTTTAATCATTTGTCTTCTCCCCATTGCCAATCGTTATTGTCGGTATTGTTCCTTTTGGAATGTTTTCTCACACGTTGGGGTGTTTTCACATTCTGAATGTGATGAGTAGGCCGCTTGTCGGGATCGGGAATAAGCAGATTAAGATTAGATTCAAGGCCGAGAGCTTTGAGCAGTTTTATCATATTTGTCAGACTTATTTCACCGCCGTTTTCAAATCTGCGTATCGTACTGACAGAAACCATCGACTTGTCGGCATATTCTTCCTGTGTTATTTGACTATCTATGCGGTATTGTTTCATTCTTGTCGCCAGCTCTTTTAGAATGGCATTCTCCTGTAAACTCATATTTATTGTCATAATGTTTACCTCTTGCTATTATTATATCATAACTAAAAATAAAGTTCAATATATGAATGATTAAATGTGAAGAATATGTATAAAATATCATATATGATATTTTATTTGCAAAATGCAATATTTTCTTTTAATCAAATTTTAATAATTATTTTAATCATTATTTTATTTCAAAATATCGTGATATGATAGAGTGAAATGTTAAAAAAATATATAAAAAATTAAATGTAGTATACTACATTTAGTTCCCTCTTGACAGAGGGAACTAAATGATTCCTCTCTTAAGCAATCGTTGGATTAGCAGAGGATGTGAGTAATAAGGAGACTATTAAGGATGAAACCGAATTTATTTAACTATGCGACATCGGAGCTGTCGCAGGATGCTTTTTTATGCTGGCTGTTTATGTGGGCAGATGACAGGTGCAAGTCGGATGATGAGGAGTTACACAATTGTGCCTTGAAAGCTGTAAAACTTTTTACGAATGAGAGTGTTGAGACTCATAATATTGTGATAAAAAAGCAGTGGAATCACATTGATGTTTTATGCATTATTAATGATGACATCGCCCTTGTTATTGAGGATAAGACATTTACCAAAGACCATGATAACCAGTTGGAGCGGTATAAGGTCGAGATTGCGAAATTGACAAATATCAGCAAGACATTCTATGCGTATTATAAAAGCGACTTAATTAGTCCTTTTGAGCGAAAAGAAGTCGAAAAGGCGGATTATAAAATGATTGACAGGAGTCTGTTATTGTCGATTTTGAGAGAGTGCCACAGCTCGAATGGAATATTGCATGATTATACAGATGTTATGCAGCACAAAACAGACAATGAGAATAAATATTTGTCGCTGCTTTATTCTGATTGGCAATGGGATCAGTATAAAGGATTTTATAACGCATTATCCGAATATTTTGACGATGCGAATTGGAAATATGTTCCAACGCCAGCCGGTGGATTTCTTGGATTTCATTGGGGGTGGCATGGTACTGCGAATAAAACTACGGAATATTTCCTACAATTTGAAGATTGTAAACTAAAGATTAAGATTGCTGTGCTGAATAAAGCGAATAAAAGAGAAGTTTATAAACACGCCCTTCAAGCAATAAATAATCTGTGTAAAACGAATAATATCAGCGGTATTCATAAAGCACGAACTCGGCTTGGCAATACAATGACTGTTGCTGATGTAGATACGCAGTATTGGCTGACAGATAAGAATGGCTTGATTGATGTGGAAGATACAGTTTATAAGCTGAAGGCTTTGACTGATTTGATACAGACTTTGTAATAATGGTGTATATATGAGATCTTTTAGAATAACATTTGTCATTGCTTCTTTTTTATTGAGTGTATTATCTATATTTGCAGAACCTCGCAATGCTTTGCTTATCGCCAATGGCAATTATCAGAATTTCTCAGGTCTCGCAAATCCTATTCCAGAAGCAAATGCTTTGGGAGAATCGTTGCGTAAACTCGGATTTACTGTTAGAGTTGAGTCGGATTTGTCATATTCTGAGATGCAGATGTGCCTTATGGACTTTGAGATGAAAGTAAAGAAATCGGGCGGGATCGCATTCTTTCATTATGGTGGTCATGCTGTACAGGTTGGCGGAGAGAATTATCTGATACCTGCTGATGCTGATATTCCAAGTGAGAGATTAGCGAAGTCGAGAGCACTCAATCTTGATGAAGTGATGACAAGTATGTGCGGAGATACTAATATAGTTGTTCTTGATGCCTGTCGTAATAATCCATTGCCAGCAGGCGATGGCAGGAGTGCCAGCCGAGGTCTCGTTCCGATTAGTCGTAAGCCCAAGAATTCACTCATTGTTTATTCTGCTCAGGCAGGTTCGACAGCACAAGATGGAGTGTTTACGCCGATATTAACTGAGAAGATTCTTGAACCCAAATCATTTACAGCTATTGTTAGGGAAGTCCGCAAGGAAGTAAATCGGCAGACGAATAATCAGCAAAATCCCGGTTCGTATGAAGAACTCGAAGATGAGATATATTTATCTGACAGTGCCGCAGTGTCAGATACGATTACTGTTAAGAAAGATAATGATTATAAGAAAGACTCATATAAAGAAGAAATAAAATCTAAGCAAAGCAAAACTTTGTCATCTTGGGATATATTAACTCGCAAGCGAGCCGGAGGCTCATTAGTCGGAGTAGGCAGTGCAGTCATTACATTTTCGTTAGTATTTATCCCTGTTGGTGCAGCGAATGCCGTGGACTGTGTTGCAAGAAACTTTACGCTTGGTTCGGATATTAGTTTTGCATTTCTTGGTGTTGGTATTGGGCTTGCCGTCACATCGATAGCAATGATTGCATCGGGTGGTGGACTCTTATATACCGTTTCCCATAATAATGATATAAGAAATAATACAAAGTATTATCGTTATAGCGGATTATCTCATCGAAAGCGTGTACTTATGACATTGTGTAATATGACATTCTGCACAGGCTATAATATTGACACAGAGCAAATGTCAGTTGGTGTCGGAATAAAACTATGAGGAGAGGTCTTATGAAAATACGATATTGGATAATAAAATACTATTTTTTGATAGTATTTTGTTTATTATTATGCAGTTGTATTTATGATGGCTTTCTGTCTAAGTATGGTGAAGAATGGATGGCAGAGCAGACCGGCGGTACTTCTTCTCATTCTATAGGAAGTACGACAACCACGACGAGTATTGCGAATATATCAGATAACGACGATTCGTCTTCGTCAGATGATACGACGACAACAACAATCCAAAATGGAGATGAAACAACAACTACCACAAGCAGTACGACAACTACATCTACAACGACCACGACCACCACAACTACGACAACGACAACCACTACAACTACTACAATTCATGTGATTACCGTTGGTGATGTTTATTATTATGACGGAACATTTGAGGCATTCAATACGACTACTCTGAATAGAAAAATTCCGATAGGTGTTGTTTTCAGCACGGATGGAGTTCATGGCAAAATGGTTCATATAAAAAACGGCAGTGGTGTGTGGTGTAAGTCTTCGGCAGAAGGCAATAATATGGAATTTAATACCAGTCTGACGGATGGAAGCGGCAACTGGCAGGTAATTTGTGATGCTGTCACTGATGAAGAGACAACAGGTAATTATGGTGCATTTAACTATGTAAATGGATTAGGTGATGATTGGTATCTGCCGGCAAAAGATGAATTGGAAGAGTTGATATGTACTAAATATGATACTGTAAATGCGGTGCTGAATAGTCTTGTTAATCACAATTCAGGAAATTACAGTGCAGACAGAATCTATCAGGATTATCATTGGTCGTCATCGACCTATGGTAAAGGAGTCTGGAAAATCTACTCCGGCAAAAACGGTAAACAAGTTCTTGACACAAGTTCTAAAGCCTTTTCTGCTTATATTAGGGCAATAAAAAAATTTTAAAATAAAAGGAGTGATATTATGGCTGGTACAAATAGATGTTATGGATGCGGCAGATCTATTACGGCGAATCAGAAAGGTATTCTTAAATATGGCGAAATGTTTCATGAAAATTGTCTTGATTTGTTTCTTGAATCGAATAAAGGACAAGAATGGGAGCATAAATACTGGTGTTCAGAAAAAGGACAGCGAGAGGAAATAGATAATTTTATAACTTCTGTTAGACAATCAGGTCTTGATAAATCAGAAATGGACGCAAATCAGATTAGAGAAGATTTGCTTTCTCTTGTATCTGATAATCCTGATAAATATCAGGCATTTAGGAACAAACTGAGTGATTGTAAACAAAAATTTAAATTTCAGACTGATTTGCATAAAAAGAAGAGAGAGATTGATAAAAAGAAGAAAGAGATTGATATGTTTATCACAAATATATTGTCCTATACAGATGTGTATCAGGATATACCTGAATACGATCAGATAAAATTAGAAATCACTTCGGCAATCGCAAATGGAACGGATGAAGAATATGTCGCTTTTCATGAGCGAATGAATGAATATGAAAATAAATGGAACCTTTTCATCGAGAAAACAGAATTTGTTGAACAACAAATTAACGGCATAACTTTGCTGATTGACACAATGAAACAAAATCAAATGTATTCTGGTGATAAGGAATATGAACAAATAAAAAATGATTTGCTGTCGTTAGTTGCAGAATACGGAGATAATGAAAAATATAATAAATTTGTGTTAAAACGGGAAGAATATGAAAAACAGCTTCAGGATTTCATTCGGCAAAAAAACGAACACTTAAATCATTATGATAAAGTATTTGAAGATGCTTACAATAAAATAGATGATGCCTTTCTTTTCTTGGATGATGATGAAGAGGCGAAAAAAACATTAAATGCCATAAAAGACAAAAAAACTGAAGAAAATGAAGCCATCCTTCAAGAGATTAATTCTCTAAAATTAAAAGAAGGCAGTGAAGCAAATAACGGTTTAATTTTGTTTGGCATTATGTTTATTGTGAATGTTGTTTTTGCTCCGATAGGTATTATCTTGCTTATTATTGGGATTATTCGGAAGCACAAACCTGACAAAGATGCAGAATATAATTATAATCTGATAAAAGAAATTCTAAATACAGTCAAAAGCAATTAAGGAGGAATTCTATGAGCAGAAATTATGACGGTGATAAATCTTACGCAAACTATGTGAAATCAAAAGGCGGCAGACGAACCGAGGCGGGCTACAGACGCTGGCTGAACAGTCGTTCGAGGAGTTCATCTTCTTATTCAAGCAGCAGTATTAGTATCAGCACTGACAGTAGTAGCAGTGTCAATACAGGCAATAGCGATGATGTTGGATGTTTTTTGACAATTATTATTTGGCTATTCGCACTAATTATTCCAGGATTTGCATTTCCTGTTTTCAATTTATTGGCAGTCGGTGGAGTCGGTTATTTGATGTATCACACACAGAGTGAGAAGGTTGTTAATTTTTTAGATAGTCATGCAAATATTTTCCAGACTCATGGAAAACCAATATGTGTTATTTGGGTGATTGTTTCCATCATTAATATGGTTTTGCTGTATTTTATCGGGAAAGAAAATAAAAAGCTGTATTATGCTTTTGTTATAACGCTTGATGTTTTCGTTGTAGGATTTATTATTGTATGTATGGTATGGAGATAAGATTAGACTAAGAAACAGAAACTAAAAAAGGAGCCATCTCAATGCACATTACTCAATCTCTTCGTCGTCTTGTAGACGACAATCCTAATTCCATTTTTGAATATATAATTCTCTTCGTTATCATCGTCAATATGGTCAGTATGGGGCTGGAGACTGTTTCAACGCTATCAGAATACAGGCAGATTTTCTTTATCATTGATCAGGTCTGTCTGTGGATATTCATTGTTGAGATAATCATCAAGTTTATCGCTTACAATAAGGATTTCTTCAAATATAAATGGAATATTTTCGATTTGGTGATTGTAGCTGTATCGATTTTGTCATCATTCTCATATTTTACCGTGCTGCGAGTGCTGCGGATATTCCGCTCGGCACGAATTCTTAATGCTATCCGTTCAATGCGTGCTATCAAGGCTTTTCGTTTTATCGACAGTCTCAATCAATTGAAGACGATATTCACCGCTCTTATCAAATCAATCCCAGGCATTATTTGGACTTGTTTGCTGCTGATGATATTTTTCTATATTTATGCGATTGTCGGGACAAACAGTTTCGGCAGTGATTTTCCTGAATATTTCGGTTCTCTTGGGCGGTCTTTGCTTACGCTATTTCAAGTGATGTCATTTGATTCATGGTTTAGCGGCATTACTCGACCGGTGCTGCATGTTTTCCCATGGGCGTGGGTATATTTTATTTCATTTGCTCTCATTTCAACTTATGTCATTATGAATATTATCATAGGTATATTGGTCAATTCTATTGAAGAGGTACGCAGCCAAAATGAAGATGAATCTGACGACAGCATAAAAAAGCAGCTGCAAAGCATCTCGGCACAGCTGGCTGAGATTAGCGAGAAAGTTAATAAGGATTGATGAAACAGTAATTACACATAATTCACATTTCTTCCTTTTAGATAATTCTCCTTGATAATACTCGCATAAAATGGTATAATGCACTTATATAAAGGAGACATCAATGTCAAATAAGCATAAGATCGGTTTGGTAGATATGGGCGGCGGAATGCGGGGAATATACGGAGCCGGTGTGCTCGATTACTGCATGGAGCAGGATATTTTGTTTGACTACTGTGTAGGTGTCTCGGCAGGCAGTGCCAATATCACTTCGTATCTGGCAGGACAGCACGGACGCAATTACAAATTTTATACGGAATACGCATTCCGTAAGGAGTATATGAGCGTCGGCAATCTCATCAAGAAGCACAACTATGTCAACCTTGAGTATATATATGGCATCCTGTCCAACTCTGACGGTGAATATCCTCTTGATTACAATGCCATGATGTCGTGCAGGAGCGTTTTCCGCATCGTTGCTATGAATGCTCTGACCGGAGAGCCGTATTACTTCGACAAGAGCGATATGCATCAGGATGATTATGGTGCGATCAAGGCTTCAAGCTGCGTTCCCGCTGTGAATCTCCCATATATAATAGAAGATATTCCGTATTTTGACGGCGGTATGACAGATCCTCTGCCGTTTGAGAGGTGTTTTGCAGCCGGATGCGATCGTGTAGTGCTTATCCTGACCAGACCAAAGACTTACAGGCGTAAGCCGGATCGGGATCGTGTGATCGCAGGTCTGCTGCAGCACAGTTATCCGCAGGCAGCAGACAGGATGCGTCATCGGGCGGATATATATAATCTGCAGTTGGAGACTGCACTGCGGCTGGAGAGGGCAGGCAGACTGCTTATCGTTGCTCCTGACAACATCGGCAAGATGAAGACTCTGACCAAAGATAAGCAGACTGTCATCGGTCTGTATCACAAAGGCAAGTCCGATGCTGAGGTGATTAAACAATTCGTGAATGTGTAATTCATAATTATTGGGGATGTGTAGTAAATATATAAAAAAAACAGAAATATCTATTGATTTTTCTGTTTTTTTTGTTATAATTACTCCAAGGAGCAACTATGGGAATATACTTAAATCCAAATAATGTGAATTTTTCCAGAGATTTGGCAAGCGAAATATATATCGACAAGTCAATGCTGCTGTCAGTGCTTAATAAAATGATTAATACAAATCGCAATCTGCTTTGCGTCAGTCGTCCGCGCAGGTTTGGCAAGAGTATGGCTGAGAATATGATGGCTGCGTATTATTCCAAAGGAGCAGACTCTCGCTCTCTGTTTGCCGAGTTGAAATTCGGCAAAGATCCGTCATTCGAGAAGTATCTTAACAAATGCAATGTTATTATGATTGATATGAACGGAATGTTTAACAATAAAGAATCCGGTTACAGCACGGTTAAGTTTTTTACTAAAGCAATAGCCGCAGAGCTGCGTGATGCATTTCCTATGGTTGAGATTAGAGACACTCAGACTTTGCCCGATATGATTGGTGCGGTTTATCAGGCGACAGGAGAGCAGTTTATCATCATCATAGATGAGTACGATGTGCTTGTTCGGGAGAAAGTCAGCAGAGATGAGTTTGCCGAGTATCTGCAGTTCCTTAACGGTATGTTTAAGAATGCTAATCTCCTGCCTGCAATAATGCTTGCATATATGACGGGCATTCTCCCGATTGTGCGGGACAAAATCCAGAGTAAGCTCAATAACTTCAAAGAATATACAATGCTTGGAGCAGGTTCGCTGACCGAGTTTGTAGGATTTACCGAAGACGAGACGAGATCGCTGTGCGAGCGGTATAATATGGACTTCGCAGAATGTCGCCGCTGGTTTAACGGTTATCATCTCAAAGATATGGATATATATAATCCGAATGCAGTCGTGACGGCGATGCTTGACGGTGAGTACGGCAATTATTGGGCAAAGACCGGCAGTTACGAGGCGTTAAAAGACTATATCTTAATGAATTTCGACGGCATTAAAGATGATGTGGTTGCAATGCTTGGCGGCAAACGCGTCAAAGTCGAAGTCATGTCTTATTTGAATACAATGACTGATTTTGCAGGCAAAGATGATGTGTTTACATATCTGATTCATCTTGGCTATCTTGCTTATGACAGCGTAACCAAGTCCTGCTATATTCCCAATTACGAGATTCGCTGCGAGTGGGTGATCGCAATTAAAGAATCGCCCGACTATGCGTATATTATGAAGATGATTAACGCATCCGAGGAGCTTCTCGAAGCGACGCTGGAATGTGACGAGAGTGCGGTAGCCGCTGCACTTGACAATGCACATTCTGTCGTAATGAATAATCTGACTTACAATAAAGAAGCGTGCTTCCAGAGTGCGATTGTGCTTTCATATTTCTATGCACGGTCAAAATATACGATTGTAACCGAACTGCCGACAGGCAAAGGCTATGCGGATGTTGCATTTATCCCATTCGTGCCGAATGTGCCGGCAATAATTATCGAACTCAAAAATACAGCAAAAGCCACTGCCGAGACGGCACTTGATCAGATAAAGTCTAAGCAATACTTTGTCGGATTGGAACATTACAGCGGTGACATTCTCCTTGTCGGCGTGAGTTACGATCCTGAGAACAAAGAGCATCAATGTCGGATAGAGAAATTTATAAAGGAATGAACCTCACTCCGACAGTCATCGGTCTGTATCACAAAGGCAAGTCCGATGCCGAAGTGATTAAACAATTCGTGAATGGGTAATTCATAATTCATAATTTACTTGATTTTTTCACAATTTTTTGTTATATTACGATAGTTGTATTGTATTTTTATCATTGCTGCGTCGGAGATGCACCAATGACGACAAGGAGTATAGAATGATTAAAAAGGATGAATTGGCAAAAATGAAGATTGCAGAGTTGAAGGCTCTGGCAAAAGACAAAAAAGTAAATGCACCTGCTAAAGCAACTAAAGACGAGTTGATCAAACTGATATTAGCAGCAGAAGAGGTTTCCAAGACAGCAGAGAAAGTTAAGGAGACATTGACAGATAATCCGAGCAGCACAACAGCCGCTCCTGCAGAAGCTCCTAAGCCGCAGAAACAGGATTTCTTCCAGAATACACCTGAGCTGCCGCAGTCTTATGGCAAAGATAAGTTAGTATTGATGGTTCGCGATCCGTTCTGGGGATTTGCATATTGGGAAGTATCAGAGCAGACTAAGCGAAATGCAAATTTCGGTGCACAGACACCTGTCCTGCGAATGTATGACATCACTGTAAGTGTCGATGCAAACAGCCCTGATTCATATTTTGACATTCAGCTGAATAACGAAGCAGGCAATTGGTATATCAAATTCCCGGCACCTAATCACAGTTTCATCGCTGATTATGGTTATATCGGTCAGGATGGTAACTTCGTTACTGTGCTGCGTTCCAATGCCGTGACTACTCCGCGAGAGGATGTCTCCGATCAGGTCGATGAAGAATGGATGATGACAGACGATCAGTTCAAGAAGATCCTGCAGGCAAGCGGAGCTAACCAGATGTTTGAGCAGATCGGCAGTCAGGAGATGGTTAAGTTCCTGTCTAATAATGTAGAGTCTACTAAGAATGTGGATGTAAATGCAGCAGCTAATACATCAGCTCTTCTGTCGGCTATATCGTCTTCTTCAATGTTTGCCGGAAGTTCATCAAGTTCTCCGATGAGCGGTTTCTCCAAATAAAAAAAATTCAATAAAATTCATAAAATACATTTTTATCAAATTTCCTTTGGAAATTTGATAAAAATGTTGTAAAGTATAATCGAAGAGAAAACCGTAAAATCCTAAACAATAAACAAGGAGTAGGAATGGCACACGGATATATATGCTTGCAGCTGCATGCTCATTTGCCTTTTATCAGGCATCCTGAATATGATTCATTTTTGGAAGAGGGCTGGTTCTACGAAGCGATCATTGAGACTTATGTTCCTTTGCTGAATGTCTTCGAGAGTCTTGTCAATGACAACATTGATTTCAGAATCACGATGACGATCACACCGCCTTTGTGTGAGATGTTCAGTGATCCTCTGCTGCAGGATCGGTTCGTCGCTAATCTCAATAAACTCATTGAACTGTCAGACAAAGAGTTGGAGCGAACCAAGAATACCGAGTTTTATCAGACGGCACAGATGTATGCGTCGAAACTGCGAAATGTTTACGATGTGTTCGTCAATAAATACGGCAAAAACCTCATTAATGGATTCAAAAAATTCCAAGATATGGGCAAGATCGAGATCGTTACATGCGGAGCAACTCACGGTATGATGCCGCTGATGAATGTCAACCGCAATGCGGTTAATGCTCAGATCGAGACTGCTGTTAAGAATTATCAGAAACATTTCGGGTGCAGTCCCAAAGGTATATGGAACGCAGAATGTGCATACTACCCCGGCTTGGAAGGTGTTCTGAAGCAGTGGGGGATCAAGTATTTCTTCGTAGATACACACGGTATACTTTACGCAGAGAAGCGTCCGAAATACGGTATCTTCGCACCTCTTTACTGCCGCAACGGTGTTGCTGCATTCGGTCGAGATGTTGACTCTAGCAAGCAGGTATGGTCTGCTCAGGAGGGATATCCGGGAGATGGTGATTACCGAGAGTTTTATCGGGATATTGGATTTGACCTGCCGCTTGATTATATAGGACCTTATATACACAGTGACGGCATTAGGACGATGACCGGATTCAAGTATTACCGCATCACCGGTCGCAATGTGGAGAAGCAGCCGTATAATCCTCACAATGCTTATGAGAAAACCAAGTCTCATGCCGGCAACTTTAGATTTAATCGGGAGAAGCAGGTCGAGTATCTGTGCACATTGATGGATCGAGATCCTATCATCGTTGCTCCGTATGATGCTGAGTTGTTTGGTCACTGGTGGTATGAGGGACCGGACTTCATCAATAACCTCTGTCGTGAGATATACGATTCGCCGGAATTGGATATGATCACTCCGTCAGAGTATCTGAAGAAGTATAATGTCAATCAGGTGTCTACACCGTCTATGTCTACTTGGGGTAACAAGGGCTATCTGGAAGTATGGCTCAATAACGGCAATGATTGGATATATAAGCACTATCATGAATGTGCAGACAGGATGACAGAGTTGGCTAATAAATATCCTAATACGCAGGATCCGTATCTGCGTCGTGTGCTTAATCAGATGGCTCGTGAGTTGCTTATAGCACAGACCTCTTGCTGGGCATTTATTATGACGACAGGGACGACTGTAGAATACGCAGTCCGCAAGGTTAAGTCTCATATTACTCGGTTTAATGAGATGTATGATATGCTTGGCAGAGGCGGTGTGCCGGAGAACTATCTCCACGAATGTGAGTGGCGAGATACGATCTTTCAGGAGATTGATTATATGGCATACTCTGATGAGCATACTTATCATCACGGAATATAAGTTTATAAACAGTTAAAAAAAATCCGTAACAAGTTACGGATTTTTTTTAACTGTTGAAAGGAATCATTTATTATGGATGAAGATAATATAAAATTTTTCAGCAATATTCAGATCGTCCGCAATGTGAAGAAATATCCTTTCGTCGCATCAATGAGCGAAGATGAGAAGAAAGAGTTGACTCAGTCAGTTATTAAGGTCGTAAGTGATGCCGGCTACAAATGTCAGCTGCTGGAGCGGCCTGTATTGATGGCTAATCGGGATTATTTCAATATTTTGTATGGATTTATGATGAAGGATGATTATCCTGTCCTGCACATTACAGGCAATAAAGTACTGCCGGCTGATATATATGTCATTATGTGCCGAGATGATCATCTGACATTCAGAGTGTGTTTGTCCAGAAGTCAGCATTTTGACGAAGTGTATCGAGAGACTGCCAAAGTCGTGGAGTGTATCGGGGAGTCTCTGCCGTATCAGGCTGATCTTCGATATGGGTATCTGTCGCCGAGTCTTGAGCGTGCCGGATTGGGTATTACGCTGTCATCTATGATACACGGCATAGGACTGAAAGTCATCGCCGATGAGAGATTCGTCTCTCAGATGAAAGAGCGCGGTTATCGCATGGACAAACTGATGATGAATGATAAAGAGATAAGTTTCATTAGGATAGCGTCAGAGCGGCAGTATGGACTGTCCGAGGATGAACTGATCAGCGAGTTCTCTGCCGGGATAGGCACATTTATCGATATGGAAAATCGGGAATTAATCAAATTTTACAATAAGAATAAGCAGAGATTTGACGATAAGATATTGAGAAGTTTCGGCATTCTTAAGTTCAGCAAGAGCTTGACTTTTAATGAAGCGTTCAATATGCTTGATGACATTTTGACAGGGCTGCGTCTGCGTATTCTTGAGTACAGCACAGCCAAACTGCCCAAAGTAACAGTCTGTGATCTTATGCTGAGTATTTTCGACGGTGTTATCGCAGCACAGCACTTCGGTAAATGTGATGACATCGCAGAATGCCGTGCCGAGATAATCAAAACATATCTGAAAAAAGTCAGAGAATCATAATCGGGAGCAGTCATGGGCAGCAGAGGATATACTAACAGAGCAAATAAGGTATTGAAGGAGCTATCGCAGATTGAGGCGAAGAAATATAACAGTGGTCGTATTCTACCGGAGCATCTGTTCCTTGCGGTCCTGCGTCTTAATGAAGGTGCGTCTATAAGGGCTTTAGAGGCTCTCAATCTTAAGATCGATAGACTTATTAATGATACAGAGGCACACCTACACGCCAATGATATGCCGCCACACTTGGGCGATGTAGTTCCGTCTGAGGCAACTGAGGAGGCGTTGGGTATTGCTGCCAAAGAAGCCATCAATATGGGGCATAGCTTTGTCGGGACAGCACACCTTGTGCTTGGCTGTATGCAGTGTGATGACTCTTGTGTCGGAGAGATACTTGCAGCGTATAAAGTGACAGCAGACAGATACAGAGATGCACTGCAGGGAGTGATCAGAGAAGGCAAGATCCCTGTTATGGCTGGCATCAGCAGTGACAAAACTAAGACGATACAGACATCTAACCGCAAGACTCCATATACAGATGAATACGGCAGAGATCTGACTATGCTTGCCCGCAAGGATAAACTTGACAAAGTTGTTGGTCGTGATGAAGAGATCAAGCGGCTGACGCAGATACTTGCCCGACGCACTAAGAATAATCCTGTTTTGATTGGTGAGCCGGGTGTCGGCAAAACGGCTATCGCCGAGGGGTTGGCACAGCGAATAGTAACAGGGAATGTTCCGGACTGTCTTATGGGTAAGCGGTTGATAAGTCTTGACTTTGCACAGATCGTTGCCGGAACGAAGTATCGCGGCGAGTTTGAGGATCGAATGAAGAAACTGATGAAAGAAGTCCGTGAGAGCGGTAATATCATCTTGTTCATTGATGAGCTGCATACGATTATCGGAGCCGGATCCGCCGAAGGCACGATGGATGTGTCCAATATGTTCAAGCCGGCACTGTCACGCGGTGAGCTGCAGTGTATTGGTGCGACTACTCTTAACGAATATAAAAAATATATCGAGCGTGATGCCGCATTGGAGCGTAGATTTCAACCGATCATCATCGGCGAGCCTGATGTTGCTACGACGACTGAGATCCTCAAAGGTATTGGTCATCTCTACGAGGCTCATCACGGCGTTATATATAAGGAAGAATGTTTCAAGTTGGCAGCTGAACTCAGTCAGCGATATATCTCTGACAGATTTCTGCCGGATAAAGCGATCGATGTCATTGATGAAGCAGGAGCTAAACTTAAACTCTCCAATACGGCTAAACCGCAGCAAGTTGCAGAGATGGAGAAACGCATTGAAGAACTGAAAGCCGAGTTGGATAGGCTTAAGAAAGAAGAAGCATTCGAGGAATGTGCTGTTATTAAGAAACAGATCAATGAAATACGCAAAGAGCGTGAAGAATATCTAAACTCAGCCGAGTCACCGACGGCTCAGATGGTAGTAACGGAAGACACGATATTGGAAGTCGTATCGGAGATTACCAAGATACCTCTATCGAGGATCAGTGAACCGGAAGGCAAGCGTCTGCTCCACATCGAAGATGAGCTGCACAAGAGGATCGTTGGTCAGGATGAAGCGATAGCGACTATCAGTTCTGCTGTGCGTCGTTCCAGACTCGGACTTGCATCGAAGAAGCGTCCGACCGGATCATTTATATTCTTAGGACCGACAGGAGTCGGTAAGACTGAGCTGGCTAAGTCATTGGCGGAGCTGATATACGGCAGTGAGAATGCTCTTGTGCGTGTCGATATGTCTGACTATATGGAGAAACATAATGTAAGCCGCCTCGTCGGATCGCCTCCGGGATATGTCGGCTACGAAGAAGGCGGTATGCTTACTGAGAAGATCCGCCGGCAGCCTTACTCCGTTGTGCTGCTTGACGAAGTGGAGAAGGCTCATCCGGATGTGTTCAACATGTTGCTGCAGATACTTGAAGAGGGCGAGCTTGCCGATAATCTCGGTCATGTAGTGTCATTCCGCAATACGATCATTATCATGACGAGCAATATCGGTGCTAAGCAGATCACTAAAGAGGTGAGTATAGGGTTTGAGACTCCTGATGAGTCGAGTGAATATAACGACATCAAGACAAATGTTATGAGTGAGGTTAAGAAATTCTTTAATCCTGAGTTTATTAACCGTGTCGATGATATTATCGTATTCCGCCCTCTTACCGAAGAAGATCTCAAAGGTGTTATCGATATTCAGTTTAGAGAGGTCTGCGATAATCTGGCAGAGCATCACATTGGTATCACTCTGTCTAATGATGCCAAGTCATTTATTATTGAGAAGTATTATGATAAGCGATACGGAGCGAGGACATTGCGGCGTGCTATGCAGAAAGATATTGCGGACAGGATTGCCGTTGAGATGCTTGAGGGTCGCATTAAAGACGGTGATACGATAGTTGTTCAGGTGCAGAATGATGACTTGTTCTTTGAAGTTGCTGACGCGGAACTGAGTAAGTTCCCATTGACGGAGAATTAATGCGCAATAAAGCCCTGCTTACGCAGGGTTTTATTGTGTAAGGAATGTTTTCGGCATTCTTTACAAAACGCCGAAAATTGGTATTATGTCTACTAAATATTAGAATAAAAAATTAACCCCGATGTTTAACATCGGGGTTAATTTTTTAGATAATGCTTTTCTTTGTATGAAATTCACAACGAATATAAGATTTTAAGCTATTCACAGGATATGAACCAGAAATAATTTTTGAGATTTCTTCTTCATAAAATTGGTAATAATATTGATCGAAATGATTATCTTTTTCTATAAGTTGAGAACACTCATCATAATAAGAATGTCTATAAAAATAATGTTTTTCGCAAGATAATATCATAGCTCGTTTAAATTCCAAAAGAGACAGTAATATCATTTTTCGACTATTCCCTTCTTTTATTCCTGTTTTAATATTTGATAGAGCATCGATTGTGTTTTCCGCTTCTGTTTTAGCCAGATCCCATTGTTCTTTTTCAGAATATTGTTTTAGAATTCCTATTATGGTCTTTTTATTGTCTCGATCATGGCATGTTTCAACATTAACGGCTAAGATTTTCAATGCACGGATATAAGCTAATCTCCATATCGGATTAGGTTCATTAAATGTTGGATTCCAATAATTCTTAATGTAATATATACAGTCTTTTGGTATACAAGGTCGATTAGATGTTGGATTTTTGACATTATATGTTTTTAATTTTTTCGCAATATAAAGAGCTATTTCTTTCCGAAGTTTTTTTTGTGCATTATCATCATAGTATTCGTTTATGTCTTGAATAAATTTGAACAACATCATAACTATGTTTTCTATAAAATTTTCTCTTTTTATCTGCGGTTCAGTATAATTATACTTTTCATAGGGTGTAATTTTAAATTCTTCATTTTCTCGATTAATGAGATAATAATCATGATAATCATTTATATTTCTTATTGTATCAAGGAATGGTTGAATAACTATCCACGGTTCTAAATGTTGTTGCCTTAAATATATTAGCATAAAACCACAAGCCCTAATAAAATCACCATTTCCTTTTCCATTAAGAGAAAGAGATTTTATGTATTTATTTAACTCTAAGAAATGATGTTTTATAATGTTTAAATATAATTCTTCATTAAGATTTATATCAAAATCTTGATACATTATAAATAATGTTATTTTATCTTTATAAGATATGTTTTTTATTTCCTCAGAATTAATAAAAGATATTAATTGATTTAATACATCATCTCTTGTTGATAGACAATAATTATCCAATTTCGTTGTATTCTTTTTTATTTTAGTTTTTTCTATTATTGAGTCAAATGCCTGATATTGCCATCTAATTTGTTGAAGTATATTATATTGTTTTTCAAGTATACTTTTATTTTCTTTGTGGATAGATTGAATGTTCTGTTTTATAAAAATAATAAATGCTTCATTCAAATCGTCCATGGATATGATATTGTTATCCAAGTAAAGTGATATAATATCTGGTGCCGAATCATTTTCTTGAATGATTTCAAAAGGTGTTTTTCCATTTTGCAAATCAGTGTATGCGTCACAGAGAAGATCTTCTATCTCTTCTTGAGTGAAATTTTCCATAGTTGTCTCCTTTTATAGATACATAACTAAACTGCACATAAAGTATATGTAAAAATACTATGTGCCTCTATCTTTTGTAATAATCAAATGTAAATTCAGAATGAATATTATAACCGTAAAGTTTAAGTATGTTTATATACATCTGGTTATTCTTCGTTTAATACGAAGTGGTTGGTTAAGCAATAACTCTAACAAGAGTCAATCCAATATTCATATCAATATGATACTATATTATCATAATTTTGATTGTGTGTCAAATTTTTTTATAAATTCTTAAAATAATAGTTGTCTTTTTTAAAGAAATCTGATAAAATATATAAAAACCAAGCAAAATTTCAAAATAGTGACATGAACATCGGGAGGGGTATCATGGACAATAACGGCATGTATGACAGCCTATTGGAGAAGGTTCGGCATTTCGTTGCTTTGTATGAGAAGGTCAAAGCAGAGAAAGCGGAACTTGAACAGAAAATAGTAAATGCACAAAAGCAAATCTCATTTCTTCAGAATGAAAATAATCAGTTAAAGACAGATAACGAATTACTCAATATGAAGTTATCAGATCAGTCTGCTAAACTCGCTGAGCTTACAGAGAAGGTCAGCAGTCAGAATAATGTGAACTCCGAGATAGAGTCCAAACTCATGGCTATATTGTCGGCACTGCCCGATGACAAGGATGACAGCAACAGTGCTGCTTTGAGCAGTGAACAGGTCGGTATAAATATCGAACCTGCTAATCAGGTCTCCAATCCGGAAGCGTCAGTTGTTTCGACAGCAGATGAGACGCAGCAGGAAGAAGACCCGGCTGATGCGATCCTCAATAAGTTTATGTCTTATGATACAGAGACGGATAATAATAACGGTTATATCGGCAATATCGGATCTGCCAATGAGCCTGCTCTGCAGGATAATACTTCAAGTCAGGATTATGCTCAGCCGCAGACTGATGAAGTACCTGTAGATAGTGATGATAATGAACAGGTCGGTTCTGACAATGACATTAATGATTATGTAGGTCTGTTCGGTGAGACCGATAACGAAGTTGCGTCTTCTAATGATGATCAGCCGACATTGTTTAGCGATACGCTGCCTACGGAAGAGGAGTGGAACGGCAGTGCTGCATCGACAGATACTCCTGCGGAGACCGGACTCCTCAGTGATCAGAGCGACAGTGAACCGGCTATGGCATTCTTCGACGAACAGAATAATCAGGATAATAACAGCGATACATCATATCAGTCTGTCTTCGGAACAGAGCAGCAGTCATCAGAGCCTGTCAATCAGCCGGCGGACAGTTATGAGGCTAATGACATCCAAAGTGATGACTACAGTTCGATACTGCTCAGTGATGATGACAGTGACGAAGAGGTGGACTTTGATATGGATGAAGATGATGATGAGTCTGATGATGATATGTCAGGCAGCGACTACGAAGACGGCTATGCACCGGGCGTAATGTAATCGGAGGGAGGGATGGAGAATATGTATCAATTCGATATTTTCGGTAAAACGCTGCGGCTGCAGACAACAGACGGCAATGAAGATGATCTGATCCGTGTCGTGAAGTATTATATGGACAAGGTTAAACAGATCTATGATGCCAATCCCAATCGGGCACAGACAGAAGTGCTTACGCTGGCAGGGATTACGATTGCTGATGAGTTATTTTCATTGGCGAAGAAAAAAAATATCGGAATGCCCGATGCTGAGAGAAAAAACAGCGAAAGTATCAGCGAAATTGAAAATTTGCTTGATAATTTGCAGTAATTATGTTAGAATAAGCCATCCTGTGGTGTTGGTGAGAATTGAAATGTTTATTGCTCAACCTACTAATTTGGAATCCCGCAATATTCTTGGTAATTATAGGCGGCCTCGGTTGCCCGAGACAGTAATAAGCGGCAAGGATGAGGGAATCCCCCTGTTTTAACGGGCGTTAAAACTTCTTTTCGCCACGGCATCTACGGGATTTATTTTATCCGAATGTCTGGATTACTATTTATATATCACAAATGACAAATACACCACCTGCGATCACCAAATTTTATATCATTGCTGTTCCGATAGGCGACTATGGGGATATTACACTGCGGGCAGTCGAGGCTCTGAAGTCGGTTGATTTCATTGTCTGTGAGCATGAGCGAGAATACATCAAACTGATGAGTATGCTGCACCTGCCGCAGAAGAAATATATAGTCAGCGATAAAAAGAGAGAACAGTCCGCTATCCCGATGATATTGGAGTGCCTCCGCAAAGGTGAGATTGGCGGACTTGTGTCTGACTGCGGCACTCCGCTTTTTGAAGATCCCGGCTATCGCGTTCTTGATGCTATTCGCCGTGAGAATGACAAAACTCCGAAGAAACCGCTCGCAGAGATTGTCTCACTGCCCGGACCTAACTCGATCATTACCGCTCTTACACTTGCTCCGTTTGAGATCAAAGACTTCTACTTCGCAGGATTCATCACGCGGGATAACGATAAGCGTTCAGCGGAGCTTGGACGGCTGCTTAAACGCCGCGAGACGATTATCTTCATGGAGTCGCCGTATCGCCTGCAGAATACTCTTGAACTCCTCAAAAAACTCGCCGGCAGCAGAAATGTGTATATCCCATTTGACCTTACAATGCCATCTCGTAAATTATACTATGGCAAAGCGGATAAAGTCGCCTCAGCCATCGCCAAAGACGGCATAGAGAAAGGTGAGTTTATCGTGATGGTGGAGTGAATATTACCGCAGTTGTAAAATAATCTTTTTTCCAACAATATTTGCTGCTTTCTTCAATGTCGATAATGTGACAGAATCATTATTAGGATTAAGGAGACGATTGAGTTCTGCTCGTGAAGTGTTCATTCGTTTTGCCATTTCAGTTTTGTTAATATGTTGTTCTTTCATCGCATCAAGCAGATTGTAAGAGATTAATCTTTTTACTGCCTCGTTTTCTACTTCAACAGAGATACCTTCTTCTTCAATAAAATCATCAAAAGAATCGCCGATGTAATTTTCATTCATATTTTGCTCCTAATATTTTATTTTTTCTACTTTTGCTTAGTTCAATGTCTTCTTGTGGAGTCTTTTGCGACTTTTTAATAATCGCATGAAGCAAAATCATTTGCTTGTTTATAATTGTAAAGAACACTCGGCTGATTCGCTTGTCAGAAATATCAGAACGGACTTCCCACAAATCCGTGTCAAGTTTTCTGACTTTTGGGTATCCCACAGGCCAAGTCATTTCTATACACATAATATCTGCACCAATGGATTTTTTATCATCCTGTGACAAAGACTTCAAAAAATCTCTGACTGGCTCATTTCCAGATTCCGTTTTATAAAACTTAGCATTTATTCGTTTATTCAGTTCCATATACATAATGTATCATATTTGATACGCTTGTGTCAAGAAAAATTTTAAAAGAAATAAAAAATACGAGATTTTGCTTTGCAAAATCTCGTATTTTTTATTTCTTTTGTTCCTTCTTCTCTTTGCGTTCCTGCTTTCGCTCTTCTCGCTTTTGCTTTCTTTCTTCTTTTTTACGCTCTTTTTCTTCATCATCGTCATCGTCTTGTTCTTTTGCTTCTTTTCGCTGTTGTTTTTCAAGTTTCTTTTCGAGTTTTCGCTGTGCTTTTAGATTTTTCTCATTTCTTTCCTCTTGCTCTAACTGATATTGAGACTGTGCCTCTTTATTGAGCATTTTATAAGCGATGTCGTCTGTGACTTTCAGTAAATCTTTTAATGATTTTGCAAAGGAACTGGCTGCATACAAAACATTTCCTGTTTCCACTTCGATAATTCTTACCGACATCATATATTCTTTCTCGACTTTGCCGATAGCTCCAACGACAATCATCCTCGCTTTAGCAAGAGAACCAATCTCCAAAACAGTCGAATCCTCAAATTCATCAGATGAAGCGAGACTTAGCTCGCCCAATATTTTATTTAACTGAGTTCGTTCTACTACTTGATATTTATTTGTTTTTACGACCGATGTTATTAGACATTCTGTTGCTGCCTCGCAAACTGCCTGATCAACGCCAAGAGGTGTAAGATTTAATATTACAAGGCGTTTAAGATAGCTTTCCTCGGCACAAATGTTATATAATGCTGTGAAAATCAGTAAAAAGCAGATCAAAATCTTTTTCATATTTTATCCTTGATAAGTTATATAGAATATATTGTATCATAAAACAAAGATAATTTGAAACAAATCCGACTTTATGTCGGATTTGTTTCATATCTCTCCAACTCACAGTTATTCAGGCTGTAATTATACAAATCTTCGCAGGTCATATCCTGGAAGTATGTGGCGATAATGCGGCATATCCCATTGTGAGTTACCAACAGAACAGACTCATCCAGATAACGAGCCACAATATCATCAAGCAGTGCATAGACACGAACAGCTGCCTGAAACTGTGACTCACCATGCGGATAACGGCATGCGGGATTGCGGCGGTAATTAATGAAGTCCGGTCGGAGTTTGCTTGTTCCTTCATAGTCGCCGTAGTCCAGCTCAATAAGTCGGGAGTCAGTCTCGATCGGGATATGACATTCTGCTCCGACAATCTGTGCAGTCTCCAATGCCCTGTGCAGCGGGGAGCAGATAATCCGTGAAATATCTGTTTCGGCGACAAGTTTGGCTAACTCGGCAGCCTGCTGTCTGCCTTCATCAGTGAGGCTTAGGTCTGTCCGACCGATGATTAGATCGCGTTCATTCCATTCTGTCTGACCGTGGCGTGCGATGTAGATGATCATCTGATGTTCCTTGTAGACCTCACTCCGTCAGCGGCATTGCCGCTGACGGAGTAAGGGCTTAAACTTATCTGAATGTTATACTGCACTCAAAAACTTTGCGGCTGTCCTGTAAGATGTATATATAACATTTATCGTCGCTGTCACGGCGATAGACTCGCAGCGTCTGACCTTCCTGACTCTCGCCGAGGTAGTGGAGTTCCATATCGGTTATCTCATTCTGCCGTCGGTAGTCGTCTGTGAAAACGCTGAGAGCAAGACGGATATACTCTATGTTGTTCATGTGATGAGACATATCTATATGGCAGGAGCGAATTGTCTGCTCAAAAACGAAGTCCTCATCGGTGAAGTCCTCGGCAAACCGGTTGAAAGGTTCATTCATAACGGCAGGCGGAAAGTTATCTGCCGGATAAGGCAGATCGGTGAGTTTCATCGGGCGGTGAGTGTCGAAACTCAGCACGCACGCTTCCTGATTGATCGAGATCAAACTATTGCCGGTGCTGTCAAGTACTTCTGTATTGACATGCGTGCGGATCCGTGCATTATCTATCGGGAATGTCCTCACTGTAACAGTATCACGCCATCCCGGACGGGCATTGAAATGCACCATCATCTTGGTCAATACCCAAAATGCGTTAAACTTGTCACGGTAAACAACTCCGTCGCAGCCTAACATTCCGAAACATTCTGTCAGATTGTCCTGAGCAAGGAGCAGTGTCTGTGCAACACCGAGCCGCACGCTGCTGTCGATATATGCAGATGAGATCTGACGCTCTGATGTGTAGATGAGATTATCCATGATAGTATCCTTTATTATGCCGGGATTATAACACAGGTTTTAGTTTTTTTCAAGAATAATTTTGGCTGAAACTCACCTGTCGGCATCACTGCTTAGGATATTGCCGAGCACATTCATAAGGTTCTTCTCATCAATCGGTTTGGCTATATGAGCATTCATACCTGCATCCAAAGCATTGCGTTTGTCTTCCTCGAATGCGTTAGCCGTCATTGCGATAATCGGTACGGATGATTTGGCAGCGTCAGCCAATGTCCTGATAGCACGAGTTGCAGTGTATCCATCCATAACAGGCATCTGGACATCCATCAGTATCGCATCATAGTAATGAGCCTGTGCAGATGTAACTTTGTCAATGGCTTCCTGTCCGTTTGATGCCTGTTCCACGATAAATCCGTGCATCTCCAGCAGCATTACTGCTATCTCTCGATTGACATCTACATCATCGACGAGCAGCAGTCTCTTCCCCTCAAAGTTAGCATCACGCTGAGCTTCTGTCTCTGCATTATTTTCGTCATCTTTATCTGTTTCTGCGTTGCCGATCACTCGCTGCAGTGCTCTGTGCAGATCACTCATGAACAGAGGCTTATTGCAGAATGCGTCAACTCCGGCAGCGATTGCTTCATCTTTGATAGCCGGCCAATCGTAAGCAGTCATCAGCAGTATCGGAGTATTGTCACCGAGCTGACTGCGTATGCGTGCTGCGACATCTATACCGTTTATTTCTCCTAATCTCCAATCTATGATAAATACACCATAGCCGTTCCCCATCTCCTGAGCCTGCTTTGCCCGCAGTACAGCTTCTTTGCCGCTGAGTGTCCATTCCGGACGCATACCCATCAGAGCGAGCATCTTGGTTGTGCTGTCACATGTATCGAAGTCATCATCTACTACGAGAGCCCGAATATTGTTCAGTTCGACTATCTTCTGAGGGACAGGGGTGCTTTCCACAATCCTGAATCTGACTTTGACTGTGAACTCCGAGCCTTTGCCCTGTTCCGTGTTTACGGTAATAGTACCGCCCATCAGATCTACGATCTTCTTCGTGATCGCCATGCCGAGACCTGTTCCCTGAATATTGCTGATAGTACTGTTGCGTTCCCGTTCAAATGCGTCGAATATCTTATCGGAGAATTCTTTCGACATCCCGATACCGTTGTCTTTGACACGGATCTCATAATCTCCCCAGCCTTGGGGCAGAGTTTCATTTTTATTCTGTATTATGCGGATATTGATCTTACCGCCGCTCGGTGTGTACTTAACTGCATTGGACAGCAGATTGATCAGGACTTGGTTGAGCCGCAGTTTATCGCATAAGATATTTTCATCAGTGATATTGAGTGCATCCATGTGGAGTTCCTGCTGCTTCGCTTCGACCTGAGCGAGGACTATCGCATTGATGTCATGGAGTATCTCAGGCAGATTGCAAGGCTGCTCATCCAGCTCTATCTTGCCATTCTCAATGCGGCTCATCTCCAGCACATCATTAATCAGAGACAGCAAATGGTTGCTTGAGATCTGAATCTTCTCAAGATATTCTTTGATCTTATCTTTGTCATCGACAGATCGCAGAGCAAGATTGGTAAATCCGGTGATCGCATTCATAGGAGTCCGAATGTCGTGACTCATATTTGACAGGAAGTCAGACTTTGCTTTGTTTTGTGCGGCGGCAACATTTCGCTCCATTTCTGTGGCTCTTGTCTTCTCATTCATGCGGAATATAAGCATAAACATCCCGATCGTTATAAGCACTGCCAATATGATCTGTATCAGACTGCGCTTCAGTATGCCATCTGAGATCGAAGTGATCTGATCGTCGATCTTTTGTTCTTTGATCAGATAAGTCAGCATCCAGTCGGTGTTCCTGACGGGGATATAATAGAGCGACTCCTGAGTATCGTGATACATAAATGATATGAGACCACCGATACCGTTAGAGAAGTCTTTCTTTATTTTGTCCAAACTGCACCCGTGCAGGAAATCCGCCTCTGCCAACGCATCAAGCAGGTTGCGTCCATTGCTGACACCGCCAAGAACGATGTCAGTCAGAGCAGTGCCGTCTTTATTATACAGATTGCAAAATGTTGCCTCATGTCCTGTGTTTTGCATAGCGATGCCTTTGAGCATACTCTTGATGTCCAGCTGAATGAAACATACATTGAGAGGTATGTTGTTGAATGAGAGATCTTCTACAGGTATTGCAAGGAATGCTTTGGCATTATCATTATCTGTCTTTACCGTAAAGATCGACGGGGCAGTGATAGGACCTTTGTCTAAGAATGTGTAATTATGTGTATCGTGCTCAGTGCTTAGTGAGCGGTATATATTGTGATTAATGTCTTCGATAGCGAACACATCCCAACTGCAGACCGTTTTGACATGCCATAAGTATTTTCGCAGACTCTGCTCATCTTTCAGATCGGCAGGTTCTATGATTGCCAACGCTGCTTTCATCATCGAGAATGTTGCATTGAGATTGGCTGATACTACCTGTCCGCGCCTGCCTGCCAATTCGTGGAGATAGAACTCACTTACCGAGCTGACAGCCTGATGAGTGCTGACTGATGTTTTGCGTCCTATCCATATAGTACTCATAACAAGTACTGCAGCTATGACTGCTGCACTGATTATTATAGTGAAAGTAGTATTGGCTTTCTGTATGCTTATTTTTTTACTGAGTGATGAACTGCTTATCATATTTTGATTCCTTAGTTTAATGTTGAACTGTCTCTTTTAATGCTTTCACTCTCTCTGTCAGAGTCGGATGGTCATAGTTCCACAGCACATAGATCTTCGGCGGCAGCAGTTCGCTGAGGTTTTCGCTGTTAAGTTTGACTAATGCACTGCACAGTGACTCAGCATTACCTGTGAGTTTCGCCGAGAATCTGTCAGCAGCGAACTCATCGCGGCGGCTGAAAAATTTCGTAATCGGAGTGAAAAGATCTCCCCAGTCGCCGAATACTATATTGGCAAGGAAAAATCCTATAATCTGCACATTCATCACCTGATCCTGTGATAAGTTAAATCCAAACCCGGAGTAGAGACTGACCGCAGTTGCACATTTGTATAGGACAAACATCAGCACAAGTTCCATTGGGATCATTATCAGGAGTTTGCGTGTAATGTGATGCAGTTTATAATGTCCAAGCTCATGTCCGAGGACGGCGACAAGTTCGTCAGTGGTGAGCTGGCTGATGAGGGTATCATAAAGCACTATCCGCTTGGACTTGCCTAGTCCGCCGAAGTAAGCATTGGAGTGACCGCTTCGTTTCGACGCATCCATTACGAAGATGCCGTTTGAGCGAAAACCGAGATGCTCCATAAGAGCGGTGATTTTGTCTTTCAGATCACCGTCTTCCAGCGGTGTGAATTTGTTGAACATCGGAGCGATGATAAGCGGATATATCACCTGCATTATGATCGTGAAGACAAACATTACTGCGGTAACGAAGATCCACCACAGTGTCGGGAATGTTATAATGAGTATGCTCATCACGGCGATAAGTATCGCTGCAAGGATAGTGCTGAGGATCATGCCTTTGATCATATCGACCAGCCACAGTCCTAATGTCATCTTGGAGAAGCCGTATCTTTTCTCGATGACGAACTCTCTGTACAGTCCGAATGGGATGCCGATAATCGATGACGGCACTCCGCTCAGTATTAAGAATAACAGCGATGATACACATGACGATACCCAGCCGTGCGGCTCTCCCGTCCATGAGCAGATAATACCGAACAGCCACGGATAGAATCCGCTGAATACCAGCACCATTGTCAGACACAGACCGAGTATTGCAGACGGTATCCAGCAGAAATATTTGTCATTCTCATAAGCACATATTTTGCTCAGCCGCTGCGTATCGAATGTCTTCGATGCCGGTATCGCTGCTATCTCCGGCGGTATCGTGCCACCATTTTTGAGCCTTGCACGATAGTCGATGAACTCCAGCACCTGATCAAGCAGGAAACTGCCGACCGTGCCGACTAAGAAGATGATTATAAACGGATTGGAAAGTGTTATGTTCATAAGCCGATTATAGCATAATATCCGGGAAATATCAACAATAGAGACGAATAAAATCTGCGATAGCCTTTGGCTATCGCAGATTTTATTCGTCTATCTCTATTTCTTCAGCTTCTTCTGTATATCAGCCAGCAGGTTCAGAGCCTGAAGCGGTGTAATGCGGTCGATGTTTAGATACCTGATCTCATCAAGCAGTTTAATCTGCTTCTGATTGACCGCTGCTGACTGAGGCTCATCGAAGAGGAACAGTTGACCGCTTGCCATTTGTTCAAATTTATCCGTTTTATTGTCGGTTTTCTGTTCCAGCTCGGCCAATATCTTCTCGGCAAGAGAGACTACTTCATCAGGCATATTGGCGAGCTTGGCAACATGGATACCGTAACTCTTGCCGGCCGGCTCAGGTATGATCTTATGCAGGAATGTGATCTCTTCGCCGTCTTCGACAACCGAGACGCTGTAGTTGCGGATGCCTTCTTTGCAGTCAAGCGATGTCAGTTCATGATAATGCGTTGCGAAGAGCGTTTTTGCTCCGATAGTCTTTTTATTCCATATATACTCGACGATCGCCCATGCAAGGCTCATCCCGTCAAATGTTGCCGTTCCGCGTCCGATCTCGTCCATTATGAGCAGACTGCGATTTGTGGCGTTGGCGAGGATATTGGCAGTTTCAGCCATCTCTACATAGAATGTGCTCTGCCCGCGGGTCAGATTGTCCGAGGCTCCGATTCTGGTAAAGATCCGATCGACAATGCCGATATGAGCTTCATCGGCAGGCACATAGCAGCCGAGCTGTGCCATAAGGGTGATCAACGCACACTGCCGCAGATATGTAGACTTACCTGCCATATTAGGACCGGTGATGATATACAGATAGTCCGCAGCGGTATCAATGTCAAGGTCATTGGCTATGAAACAGTCGAGATTGGGCTGCCGCTCTATAACAGGATGACGGCCGTTGCGGATATATATACGAGTTGAGTCATTCACCGTAGGACGGGTATAGCTGTATTCGATCGATGCGGATGCAAATGACACGAATACATCGACCGCTGCGATAATCGCCGCATTCTGCTGGATGTCTTTCATACGAGAGCGAACTTTGTCACTGACTTCGTTGAAGATACGCTCTTCGATCGAGTTAATGCTGTCTTTGGCAGTGAGGATCTTCGACTCATACTCGGACAGAGCGGCCGTTGTATAGCGGTTTGTGCTGACGAGATTTTGCCGCAGAATGTAGACATCAGGATCGAGATTCTTAGACTGGGCTTTGGACACTTCGATATAGTAGCCCCATAGTTTATTGTATTTGACACGCAGTGAGCCGGCGTTATTCCGTTTCTTCTCATCGGCTTCCATCTGAGCCAGATATTCTTTCGCAGAATGTGATATGCTGTGCAGTTCATCAAGTTCCGCATTGTATCCTTCCCGGACAATGTTGCCTTCATTCGCAACAGCGGCAGGCTCATCTTTAATGGCAGTCCCTATCAGGCTGCTCAATTCATTCAGATCGACATATTGTGCTGTCCAGTTCGACAGAGACGCAATGTCTCTAATCCGCTGATATATATCAGCACATCCGATCAGTGAGTTCTTCAGAGCAACCAAGTCTTTCGGATTTGCCTTATTCATCACGAATCGGGAGACAAGACGCTCCATATCCGAGATGTTTTTGAGCAGGCGGGTAATCTCATCTGTTTCTGCCTGATGATCGACGAAATACTGAGTATTGTCGAGGCGATTGTTGATCGTGTCGGTATTGAGCTGTGGCTGGATGAGCCATTTCTTGATCAGGCGGCAGCCCATCGGAGTCTTAGTCTTATCAAGTATCTGCAGCAGACTGCCGTTAGTGCTGCCGTCCTGCATATTCTGCAGAAGTTCGAGATTGCGGATAGTAGCATCGTCGAGTATCATGGATGATGCTTTATTATGAGCGATGATCTTATCGATATGCCCATAGAAACTCTTCGCATTGTCACGGACATACTTTAGCAGCACAGGCGGTGTGCTAAACGGCGAGTTTATTTGCGGAATGCCTAACTCATCAATGCCATTGACACCGAAATGTTCCAGCAGGAAGTCGAATGACTGTTTGTCACAGAACTCACTCTCTGGCACTTTATTGACAAGAATGTTCTTGTATTCGGAGAATGCATCTCGGATATATCTGTCGTTATCCCATATATTCTCAGGGATGATCAGTTCGGCAGGTCTTATCCGCAGCAGTTCGCCTTTAAGAATGGACATATCAGCTGAGTAGTCGATCTCATCATACTCAAAGTCACCTGTAGATAAGTCAAGATAAGCGATCTCAATGACAAGTCCCTGCTTATTCAGAGCCATGAGGAAGTTGTTGTCATTGCCGCGGAGCAGACGCTCTTCGGTTACAGTACCGGGAGTCAGCACCTGACATACTTCACGCTTGACGAGACCTTTGGCGGACTTGGGATCTTCCATCTGTTCACAGACTGCGACCTTCTTGCCGGCTCGCATCATCTTACCAAGATAAGAATACAGATATTGGTGAGGCACACCGCACATCGGTGAGCCCGCTCTATGGGTCAGTGTGACATTCATTATCGGAGCGGCTGCCAGTGCATCATCGTCAAACAGTTCGTAGAAGTCGCCCAATCGGAAGAATATAAATGTGCCGGGATATTGATGTTTTATCTCATAATACTGCCGCATCATCGGCGTATCTTTGTCGGTCTTTTGCTCATTTTCGGAAGTATTATTTTTACTCATAGTTATTACCTTTTGATGTAATGTATCATTTTATTAATTTTTTTGCAAATTTTTTTATGGAAAATCTTTTGGTGTTGTGATATAATATAAAAGAATAGGAGGTGTATTATGCCATTGACTGTTGTGCAGGAAAAATTGAAAACTATTCCTGATGAATATATGGATGAAATTTACAATTATTTGGAACTTTTGGAATACAAGATCCTTTACAAAAAACAACACGAAAATACTAAACGATTTCCCAATCGCTGTCCCGGTATTCTAAAAGATCCTAATTTCTATATGTCTCCTGATTTTGACGAACCATTGGAAGATTTTGAGGAGTATATGTGAAATATCTTTTAGACACTCACGCTCTTCTTTGGTATTTATTTGATAATGAAAACCTTTCAGGAACAGCATTAAATATCATCAATAATGAGGTTTGTTATTATACGAAAGTATCATTATGGGAAATTGCTATCAAACAAACGAGAAAACTTCTTATTACAATGGCAATAGAAAATGATTTAACAATTATAACAAAAGATTCTAAAATTTCGTTATATGATGTAAAAACTGTTTGGTGAATATAATACACAAGTTAAGTTGCTTGACTTGTGCTTTATAAGTGATATAAAATTAATGACTATTTGTAATAAAAACAATATGAATAAATTATCTAGAACCTTTTTTAACTACAGGAGAGTTTTATGAAACATAAAAAAGACTATGCATTATTTATAATTCTGATTTTAGGATATCTTATTGGTTGTCAAAATGATGTTACTGATGTGACTAATGAAGAAATATATACAGTTTGGACAAATGCTATAACAGACTCTGAATTCCAATCTGCATGTGGAATTTCAACAACTGATGGATATTATGTAAATGTAGAAGAAAACAGTTCGATTTTATGGGATTTATCAGAAAAACTTTCATCATTACTATCAAATAAAGATCCTCACTATTGGACAAAAAGTAAAATAAAAGATTGGTTTATTGGAAGAGGTTTTGGAGAATCAGAATCTACGCAAGAAGCCGCTTGGATAACAACTGTAGATCATGGATTTGTTGTTAGTCGAACAAGAGGGACTGTTTACTATATTTTGAAATAAATTTTTTCATTCAATTATGGATTATGCTTTAATTATATATATTATTAGTTTTATATGTCTTTCAGGTTTAACTGTTTTTCTAAGAATTAATGCGGCTAAAATAAAAGGTTGGTTTGGTGAGAAAAATATAGTTAATCGATTGAAACAACTTGATAAAGATAAATATGAAACATTAAACGATATTCTTTTGGAATCAGAAAATGGAAATACAAGTCAAATAGATCACCTCGTGATTTCTGTGTATGGAATATTTGTAATAGAAACAAAGAATTATAAAGGTTGGATTTTCGGAAATGAAAAATCTGATAAGTGGACACAAGTAATTTACAATCAAAGGAATTATTTTAGAAATCCCATAAAACAGAATTGGTCTCATATTTATATGTTAAAATCACTTTTAAGAGAATATAGAGATTTGCCATATTTCCCTGTTGTTGTTTTTGCTGGCAGTGCAATCTTAAAGGAAATAGTATCTAAAGTTCCTGTAATCTATGATTCTGAACTAATAGATTTTATAGAAAATTATTCTGATAAAACATGTATGTCTATCGAAAATGTGCATAAAATTTGTTCATTTATACAAAATGCAAGCATAGATGACAAGAAAAAAAGAAAAGAACATATTGAGAATATTCATAGTACAATTGTCGAAAGACAAATCAAAATACAAAACTTAATTTGTCCAAGATGTAATGGCAAATTAAAATTAAGAGAAGGTAGAACAGGTAAATTCTATGGTTGTTCAAACTATCCAAAATGTAGATTTACTATGCCTTATCGTAATAACCTATAATATGAGTGTCACAAAGAATTTTAATTAATTGCTCCGAACAATTTTTGCAAATTTTATTTTTATGATTTTGTAAAATATATTTATCTTCGCTTGCAATTTGAATGTTTTTGTATTATAATCATAATATCAGGAGATGAATTATGGCAACAGCAGTTTTACAGACACGAATTGATACAGAAGTGAAAACAGAGGCAGAATCGCTTTTTGAGTCATTGGGACTTGATATTACTACGGCAATTCGTCTTTTCCTTAAACAAGCAATTAACCAACAGCGAATTCCATTTGAGATTATTCCGCCTAAATACGATTTCTCAGAAGAAACATTAGATGCTATTGAAGAAGCCAAACATATCAGCAGAGATTCTTCTGTAAAATCTTATTCTTCAGCAAAAGAATTGCTTGAGGATTGTGATTTATGATATACGAATTAAAGAAAACTTCTCGATTCAAAGCAAGTCTTAAACTTGCTAAGAAACGAGGACTAAATATATCATTATTAGAAGATATTATCGAAAAACTGAGAACCGATCAGCCATTAGAAGCAAAATATCATAATCACGAGCTGCAGGGACATTTCAAAGGAATATGGGAATGTCATATACAGCCTGATTGGTTGCTGCTATATTTAAAAGATAAAGATGTTTTAGTTTTAACTTTAGTTAATACAGAAACGCATAGTGATATATTCAAGAAATAACAACACAGATAGATTAGCAATTCATTACTATAGAGAATGAAACGGCGGTGCGTCAGGAAGTTGGTAAAAAATATAATAAAAAAATAAGGAAAAAATCATCAGCTGATGATTTTTTCCTTATTTTTTTATCTCAATATCAACACTCCCTGAGCATCGCCGCCTGTCTCTGATGATGTGTGCCACTGGTCTGCGATGGTGAATGATGTCGGGTCGATTCGATACAACTTATTGCCGTTGAATTCCGTAATCCACAGGATATTTCTGCTGTTATCGAATGCCATTCCGCTTACGAATGCGAGACTACCATTGCCGTCGAACTCAAGCGAAGCGGTCTGTGTCCAGTCAGAATCAGATATGTTATAGCGAATCAGTTTGCCGTTGCCGAGGTTGCCGCAGAATGCACAGCTGCCGTTAATCAGACATGCTCCGAATGAATTATCCCGTGCATGAACGGTTGTTGCATTCTCACCTGTCGGCGAAATGTCGGCTAATGCGATCGACTCAATAACGCCGTCCTCGCGAAAGCCTCCGCTCCAGCTACCGCTGCTTATGATGTAAAGCCTGCCGCTGTGAACAAAAACGGCATTGGTATCAGCGGCACTTGTCGGGATGTAACATTCTACAGTGTCGCTGCGGATAACTGCGACTCGCCCTCCTTTCGGGTCACAAGTGTCTGCTCCTGCTGTAAGCGAGTCTTTGCACGCTGCGAATATCCGTATCCCATCTGTGGTGATCCCTTCGGGGAATGCGTAATATTCTCCGGATTTGTCTAGGTTTATCACACGCTGCCTGTCACCGCCGAGACTATAGACAAGCACCTGATGCGTCATATATGCCGTTATCCACAGCTGTTCGTTAAGAATGAGGAACTTATAAGGGTTGGTATTATCACCTACGGAGAACTCATTGGTTAGTTTCAGAGTCTGCTCATCATAGACCGTCACCGAGTTGGACAGCGAGTTCAGTACATATATACTGCCGTTATATTGAAGAATGTCATTCGGAGCTTGTCCTGTCTGTGTCACAGACTGCTGAAATGTGCCGTCAGGCTCATCGAGACAGCCGAGAGTTTCGCTGCTTGTGCCGACCGTGACAAGATACGGTTTGCCTGAGACTGCTTTCGGAGTAGGGATGCCGCAGCCGATTAGCAGAAATGTGACTAAGAATAAAACAGCCGCTCTAATCCGCTTCATTGCCATTGAGGACTCCTATTGCGTCAAGGTCAAATCCTGCCGTATAGATAGACGGATCGACAGTGTAAGGATCATATACCACATTGCCGAAGCTGTCCCGCTCATCCCTGCCGCCTTGTGGATCTCCGATTATATCATCTATCCGAATATATCGGATGCGGTTAAGATCGACCAGTCCTGACAGCACTTCAGCCCGATAGCGAAGCTCTGATAAGTCAAACGGAGTTCCCTGTCCCTGTTTGTATTTGCCTGCAAGATTATATATATCATTGGAGTCGATAAATCCGAATGCGTCAACAGTGTGATCGGTCAGGCTTACGCAGTCAAACGAAATGAAGTGCTCACCGTCAGAGCTGACCGACACAAATCCCAGCTCAAGAAACAGCCCGTTATAGCTGTTTTCATAGACTGCGAAGTCCGCCCCTTTTCCGTCACAGATATTCACATCAAATGTCATAGTAATGCTGCCGCCGTTGCCGAGACAGACAATATCATAACTGTCGCCCTTCGCCGGACCGAATGCTTTGCTCGGATCCTGGAATGACTTCGATGTGCAGTATGTGCCGATCTTATAATCCTTATAACCTGTCGCCCACGCTTTCGGCACTGTTTTGCCGATAGGAGTCTGTGTCGTGCTGTCGAATGATGTCACTGCTTTGACTGCCATCGAGACGATCGGACTGTCGCTTTTCTCAGAATGTGCCGCTTTGGAATATATATACCAGTCTCCGCTCTGATCCGGCGTTACAGAATCGAGTTTCTTCCATATAATAGTATTTTCTGAGAGGTTTATCGGATTATCCGATACACAGAGATACACATCTGCTCCGTCAGTCGCTGATGAGAATGATATTGTGCTGCCAACAGGCATGACATTCATACAGATATTCGGAATGGCTGGAGCAGTTTGATCAGATGACCATGACAGTGGAAGTGTAGTAGAAGTTACAAACTGTTTGGATGGTTCTGACGGCTTATCATTATTCACAGGACAGCCGAACAGTGCAGCCAATATTAATAAGACCGCAAATAGTTTAATGAATTTTTTCATATTTGTTTACGCGACAAAATTAGCATCCGGTATTCGGACTTTAAGCACCTGCTTATCACCGTAGCGCGACTGTGCCGGATTCTCACCGGCTTCCCCGACTGTGATGCCGAGGTATTTATAGCATAATTGCACAATTGTGTCAAGTCTTGAAATCTGAATGTTTGGACATCAAATTGCTTGACTTTATTGCTTCATTGTCATAAAATCACATTTATCGAATGAATGTATATGGAGTCGAAGATGATAAGGATCTATCTTGTCCGCCACGGTGAGAATGTGGCTAACATTACGAAGGAATTTTCTCATCGATTGGTGGATTATGACCTGACTGATAAAGGGCGGCTGCAGGCGAATCAGACGGCGGATTATTTTCGCTCGCTGTCTAAGAATGTCTCAATCGACGCAATATACAGCTCACCGCTCAAGCGTGCAATGCAGACCGCCGATGCAATATCCGCAGCAGTCGGCGTGCCTTACACTGTCGTCGAGGATTTCCGTGAGATAAATGTCGGTGACTTGGAGAAGCATCCGCCGACCGATGAAAGCTGGGATACATATTTCCGAGTGTCTGATGCGTGGTATAATCGCCGAATGGAAGTGCCGTTCCCCGGCGGCGAGGATTATGACAGTTTATACGGCAGATTTATTCGCGGATTGCAGCTGGTTATCGGCAGCGGAGCGGAGAATATTATCATTGTCGGCCATGCAGGGATTTTTACATTCGGGATAATGGAACTGTTTCATATTGACGACAGGCATGCATTCGATGCCATTCCCAACTGCAACTGTTCAGTGACGGAGATACTCTTGGACAATGAAGCCAAGCCAATCGAACTTGTTCGCTGGGCAGACGGCAGTCATCTGTACGGGGAGGCCGCCAAAGTTGTGGAGAGTTATCCGGTTCGGCAGAATGTCGGGGCTGCCGGCGACGCAAGGATGCTGGAGGTGCCGACGATCCATATATTTACAGTTGGGGAGAATGTGAAAGAAAGGATTAAGTAAATATTGTAAAAAAAAGCGACACGAAAGTGTCGTTTTTTTGCCTTTTTGTGACAACAGGTTATAAACAAAGTCACTGCATATCCTGTATGTATAGCATCCATTTATCGGCAGAGACAACTTTTATTGTGTAATCATTTTGTTTTAGTGTTTCATTCTCTGCGAATGTGATGATTGTAAGATTATTGCAATGGAATTTTTTTGCACCCTGCAGGATTGAGTTTATCTCACGCTTGCGGGTTTTATCATTGCTCATATCATAGCAAACCTGATACAATTCTTCAACGACTCCGCTTTTGGCTACAAGGAAATCAACTTCAAAACTTCTGTCATTGTAATAAAACACATCGGCATATTTTATGTCTGCACGATGACGCAATTCCACATAGACGGCATTTTCCAGTCTCCAACCTATATTTTCGGTAGAAAAAGTATTTTGTCTGTTGGATATAAAAGCATTGTCTATTGCATACATTTTTTCTGCTCTGATTCGTTCGCTGCTTTTATATGAGAATTTGTGCACGGACAGCAGTAAGAACGCTTCCTGAAGATAATGACAATATGTATTTATTGTATGGTCTGATACTCCCAGCATCTCGGCAAGCCTTGAAGCGTTATATTCCTGAGCAAAATTGTCAAGCAAATAAGTTGCCAATCGTTCTAACACTTCCGGATAACGCACATTGAAACGTTTGGTTATATCGCGTTTAAGTATTGCATCAAGCAGTCCCATAATGTAATCTTTCTTGCTGCTTTCTGTCAGAAGTTCAGGGAATCCGCCATCAAACAGATATTCACTCAGCGTTCGTTTTAATTCTGCCATTCCGCGTGTTGTGATTAATTGAGTATCTGTTTGCTTTACCTGCACATATTCGGCAAATGAAAAAGGATAAAGGGTTATTTTATGATGTCGACCTGTGAGGTGTGTAGTCAGCTCGTTTGACAGAAGCTTGGCATTGCTGCCCGTAACAATCAGATGCATATTTTGACGCAACAGCCGATTGACAAACAAAGGCCATCCGTCAATATTCTGTACTTCATCAAGCATCAGATATTTGAACTCACCATAAACGATGTAAAGAGCTTCGAGTATTGTGTTTAAGTCAGCACTGTTTGCGTTTTCAAGTCTCTCATCGTCAAAATTGATATATGCGGCATTTACTCCTGATTCACGCAGGACTTTGCGGCAGAGAGTCGATTTGCCGCTTCGACGGACACCTATAACTACTTGTGCCAATTTGCTTTTAAGATCTATTTGCTTTTCTTCTGCACGAGAGCATAAATGTGAAAAATCCTCATTTAGGAACTCTTCTTTTTGTTCTGCTGCGATTGGCAGTAATTCTTGTAGCAACATAATTTGACCTCACATTACAAGTGTTAGCATAACACAAACTTCGATAATTTGCAAGAAAATCTTGATTTTATTTCGATAAATTACAAAAAAAACAGCTATAAACTTCGATAATTTACATAAAAACATCAATTTTATTTCGATAAATTACATAAATTTTTGATGTAAACTTCGATAAATTGCATAATACTGTTTGTCGAAAAATTTTCGACAACCGCTGCAAGCTAATCATTGCACATTCAGTCTTTGTAAAAAAAACGGCACTTCGTGCCGTTTTTTTTATCTTTTTTTTACATTTTGCATTATTCGGTCGAAAAATGCGATTTTGCTTGCATTATTCGGTCGAAAAATGTTATAATAATCTCAAAAAAACAAGGATAAAAGATCATGATACGCAAAGCTTATTCCAACCTTTTGAATTGGAAGAATAAAACAAAGCGAAAACCTCTTTTGGTTCTGGGTGTTCGTCAGTGCGGCAAAACATATTTGATTAAGGAATTCGGTAATAGAGAATTTGAAAATATGGCTTACTGCAGTTTTGACGGCAACGACGGTTTGAAGTCCGTTTTTGATTATGATTTTGACACACGACGCATTTTAAGTGAGTTAAGTTCCGTCGTTGTAGGTCAGGACATTATTCCGGGCAAAACGCTGTTGGTTCTGGATGAGATACAGGATTGTCCGAGGGCGATTCAGTCTTTGAAATATTTCTGCGAGAATATTCCTGAGCTGCATATTATTGCTGCCGGATCTCTGCTTGGTGTGGCACTTAGGGAACAGGGGGTGTCTTTCCCGGTCGGTAAGGTTGAGCGGCTTGAAATGTTTCCGATGAGTTTTGAAGAATTTGTGATTGCAGACGGCGGTGAGAAATATATAAATGCTTTGTCTGATTTTGCACCGGATCGAGAGATTTCTGAGCTGTATTCCGTGCCGATGGAAAAATATCTGAAGAATTATTATATCGTCGGTGGAATGCCGGAAGCAGTGCAGACTTGGATTGACACGCATGATTATCATCAGACAGATGAGGTTTTGGAACGAATTCTGAAAGATTATGCTGATGATTTCAGTAAGCATACGAGTGCTGAGACTGCGGTCAAGATTCGGCTGATTTGGGATGCTATTCCTTCTCAGATTGCCAAAGAGAATAACAAGTTTGTTTTTTCGCATGTGAAGGAAGGAATGAGAGCTAAAGATTTGGAAGATGCTTTGGAATGGCTTGTCAGCGGCGGGTTGGTTTATAAGCTCAACCTTGTTCCTGTTGTGCAGCTTCCGCTTGACAGTATGAAGGATAACACTTATTTTAAGGTATTTATGGCTGATGTCGGTCTGCTTCGCAAAAAGTCGAATGTCAATTATAGAACTGTTTTGAACGGAGATGATACTTATATTCAGTTCAAAGGTGCTTTTGCGGAAAATTATGTTTTGTGTCAGATGAAATGTCTCGGCATTCCTGTTTATTTTTGGCGAACAAAAGCCGATGCCGAGGTGGATTTCATTTCGGATTATGAAGGTTCGATTTTCCCGATTGAGGTGAAATCTGCCGACAATACAAAGGCAAAAAGTCTTCATTTGTTTTGCAGCCGTTTCCAATCAAAGTTTGCATTCAAAACTTCTTTGAAGAATGTCGGTGTTTATGATGTCGGCTGTACTCATGTTTGGAATGTTCCGCTTTATGTGATTTTCCGATTGAAATCATACATTGACAGAGAATTATCCTGATAAAAAACAGGGCAGTGGAAAATAAACAGTGGTAAAAAAGCCGTGATTTATCCTCAATAACGATTGTTTTGTACCGCAACGCTGCTTGACAGCGTTGTCGGCTACGAAAACTATGTTATATGAGAAATTTTCATTTATCCTTTTTCTCATTGCTCACTGCATCTCCCTCATTGTTCCTCGATATGCCAACAGCAGCTGCACCGTCATCGCCACCCAGATAAGCGGCTCGGCAAGGATAATGCCCCACAAGCCGAGAATGGGGATAATGAGCCATGTAAAGAGCATTTTGCCGACGAGTTCGATAATGCTTGATACGATAGGCAGGACTTTTTCGCCCAGTCCCTGCAGGCTGTTGCGAGTGACAAGGAGAATGCCCAAGACGGCATAGAACGGCTGCATGAAGCAGATGTATTTCACGGCGTAGGAGAGCAGGTTTGAGTCTTGCGAGCCGCTTAACAGTCGGATGAGTGGTCTGGCGGTCAGCGGCAGCACAATTGTGCATAATGCTCCCCACACAATACACAGCAGCCACGACATTCTCACTCCGCTCTTAATGCGGTCAATCCTGCCTGCACCGAGATTCTGAGAGACGAAAGTCGCCGAAGAGAGAGCCAAAGCAGACAGCGGGATAATGCTGACCATAAAAATCGTCCTCGCACAGATATGACCGGCGATAATCATCGTGCCGAATCGGTTAATCGCCGACTGGAGAATAATGCTGCCGACACTGACAAACGCACTCATCAGAGCCATTGACAGTCCGTGTTCGACAAGAGACCGATACAGCTGTCCGTCGAAGCGAAAATGTTGTGCCCGCGGAATGAGAATATTTGCCTTGCGGAGAATGTATATCAGACAAAGAATGATACATATCGCCTGTGCAATGACCGTCGCAGCCGCCGTGCCTTCAACCCCCATCCCGAATGTCTTAATCAGCACAATGTCGAGCAGAACATTCAGCACGGAAGATATTATAAGGAAGAAAAGCGGCACAATACTGTTTCCGATCGCACGCAGGAGACTGCCCAGCAGATTGTAACCAAACAGCACTCCGGAGAATATCGCTATCCGCCATATATAAGCATGAGCTGCATCGATAATCTCAGCAGGCGTGCCGAGCAGCCGCAGCAGCGGACGCAGCCCGAAGTGACCGGCAAGCATTATTACGGCGGAGATACAGACTGTCAGGATAACCGAGGCGGCGGCAGCTTTCTTCAACAGATATTCGTCTTTTGCACCGTAAGATTTCGCGGCGAGAATGCCGAGCCCAACGCCAAATCCGTTGCCAAATCCGACAAGCAGCTCAAACACTGCCGTGCATGCCCCTACCGCACCAAGAGCATTCTCACCCAGAAAGTGTCCTACGATCACAGTGTCGGCTGCGTGATACAGCTGTTGGAACAAATATGCAAACATAATCGGTATGGTGAAAGCCAAGAGGGAATGGAGAATGCGGTCTTTAGTCAGATCCGGATATAATAAGCGTCGTGCTGAATTATTCATGTGAAAGATTATAGCATATTTTATAAAATTTATAAAATTCTTTGATTATTAAAAATTTTATTTTGACAAAAGTTACAAAAAGTTGTATATGTAATATGCAGAAAATGATGTATTTTCGTTAATAATCGTGTTTTTTTAATCAGTTTCTTCTTTAATTATTGGGTGTTTGAATATGAAAAAAATATCTTTATCGGTTATCGCTGCTGCAATGCTTATATTGTCATCGTGTGTATATAATACAGGAGAGTCTCACTCTTCGTCCGGTCCGAAAGTTAATACTCTGTCCGTTAGTGATATTCAGTTCAACAGCTCGACTTATATCCTGTCGGCTAATGTAAATGTGACAGACGGAACGCAGGTCTCCCTCAAATGCAATGGTCGCATAGAATCGGCTGTTGCAGCCGGCGGCAAGATTAGTCTTGTGTTCTCTTCGCCTTTTTATGCAGGTATCAAAGGCGGCAAGCCTTATAATGTTGAGTTTGCAGTAGAAGGGTACTCTCGCGGCGAAGGAACGATAGAATATTGGCCGACAGTCAGCTATGAGTTAGACTCGCCGGATGAGATTATGATATATAACGGCGGAGCGGATGATTATGTCATTCCGGAGTTTACGCTTAAGAATTACAATGCCGACAAAGTGACATACGAGAAATGGTTTAAAGTATTCAAGACAGAAGGATACAACAATCCCGATACCCGTGATGAGATCGCCATTGATACAAAAGCATGGCAATATGCCGATATGATCGCATTCCTGAAAGATAGAAATAACGACGGCAAGACGCTGGAAGCACACTTCTCGATAACTCCGAAATGCACGGATGGTGACAAACTTACCGCAGACGGTTATGTGATCTATCACTGCAAAAAAGATGTGCTGGTAAAGAGTGCATTTATCGATAATCACAGCGGCAGGTTCGTTGTGCATCTGTATGCCGATGACATTCCGAGTGATGAGAGTGAAGCCGAGACTGCCGGAGGAGTCGTATCGTATCAGTGGTATGTTTCCGATG
>JAFYAI010000086.1 GCA_017540815.1 Spirochaetales bacterium | reverse complement strand
CACGCACCTTGCTGCGGTGCACACCAACCAATACCGTGTGTAAAACCGGAAATATCTTTCCCCTCTTTTACCTGCACCCACTTGCCTTCTTCAGGAATGGGAGCCGGACCGTGATAAGCACCTTTTGCCAGCGGGCACATGTGCTGTACTTCAGCAGTATATTTCATCTGTGTCTCCTAATAATTTTTGCCGATTGGCTGAATATGGGTAAATCCCACTTATAATAAGTTAGTTTACTGTTTTTCATAAAATTAGTCAAGCGAATTCTAATTATTTTATTTTTTCTATAATTTTTTTGATTATGCTTGCTAAAATGCACTTTCTGATTTATAATACTGCTATGAACTTAGGTGTTGTTGTAATCATTATAATGGCGATACTGCTTGTGTTTCATCTCGTATTCTTTAAGCTGACGCAGGATGATACCAATCAGTTTATCATTTACGGCATTTTCGTTTGTTATGCTTTGTGCATCCTGTTGGAGAAAGGTGCGACAGGGATTGCTTTCATCAATAATCTGCCTGATATAGTCTCGCAGGCTCTTATCTCGGCGGCTCTGCTGCTCGGAGTGTGGTATGTGTCCAATCTTATGGATAACCGCATTTTTCGCCGGATAACGATCTTCCTTATATGTGCTGACTGTGTGATCTTTATGATGACGGTTCTGTTTTCATTGCTGCACATTATACCGGGATTTTATTTCCCGGCAATGTTTGTGCTGTGTGTCGTTTCGCTGTCAGTGTATATCGGGTTCCTGATTCGTTGCTGGAGTGACTTGCCGGGGTGGTATCGCATTCTGCTGTGTGCGATGCTGTTTATGGTGGTTTGCTTTACAATGCTGCTGCTTTTCGATGTGCTGCATATCCCGTATGCGTATTATTGGGCGATCGGATTCATCGTGTATGTGGCAGTGTATGAGTTTTTCTCGGTGTGGAAGGTGATCGAGGAGATGACACTGTATCGCAGAATGGCATCAGCCGCGTCAGAACCGATTGACAAGCCGCAGGAGTCTGAGAATGCAGATGTCCCGCAGATAAAGTGGACCAATGCAGAGATTAAGATACTGCAGATAATGGGCAGCGGCGATACGGAGTCCAAAATCATCGCTGTGCAGTTGGACAAAAGCACAGCCACTATCGATACGCAGATCCGCACTATGCTCAGGAAGTCCGGCTTGTCATCGCGGATGGAGCTGGCAAGAATGTATGGGATAAAGTAGTCAAAAAATCAAAATTTACTCAAAAATTACTCAATTAAAATCATTGACGAGATGCAGAATGCGTGGTAAAATATAATCATAACAGGAGGAGCTATGAATATCATTATTACAATGAAGAAAATAATTTTTATCGCGATGTTGATCTCGTCTGTCGGGATGTGTTTCGCTAACCAACTGCCGCATTCTGCGAAGAATCATAACGGCAATATCTCATTCAGAATGCCTGATATGTCAGTGCGGCTGTCCGATGAATATGATGAATATGATGATATATATCGGCTGTATGATCCTCAGCAGGTTATGTCAGCATCGATTGCAGAGCGTGCCATAGGTATTGTGCTGTCGGTTCTGTCTGTTATACCGCATTCTGTGTTTATAGCAATGAATGCAATTATGAGTCCTTTTGTATCTGCTTACATAAGTCCTGCGTGGGTGTACGGTTCACAAATGACTATTGCCGGTGTAATGATGATATATCTCGGAGTTAAGAAGTCTCAGCTGATGAAGCAAGGGGTAGATGCGCCTCGATATAAATATGAAATGAGCAAAGCAATGCGTAATATAGGTATAGTGACGCTAAGTACTTCGGTTATCCCATTAGCTGTGATGATCCCATATCTTGTGATCCCTGCAGGTGGGATTGGATTTATACTCGCTCCTGTCAACGGTTTGGCATTCCTTGCTCAGCTTGTCCTCGGTATTACATTCTTAGCAGTCGGCATCGCGAAGATGGATGAGTGGGCGGAGATTGTCTTCCCCGAAGTGTCGGTTGTCCATGACGATAAAAAGGGGTATAATGAGGGCTATGCTGTCAATGTTGGGGTGAGGATAAAAATATAATGCACAATGTATAATTCATAATGCAGAATATTGCATTAGATTGGAGTAATAACCGTTGAAAAAAGCATTGTTTATTATAGTTATGATTTTGTCCGTGCATACAGCGTTTTGCAGTCAAGAGGTTAAGTATCGGGATAACAGTTATTCAGGCAATGGGCTTATAATCGGCAGTGTAATCATGATGGCTCTTCCGTCTATACCATTAACACTATTTACTGCAGGTGGTATTGTAGCTGCAACGGGATTTTTGGGTTTCCTAACCGACGGATTTTTAATGGGGATCAGTATTCCGTTTATTTTGTCACTTCAAACAGTTATCGCCGGATCGCTGATGCTTAATTATGCGGTTAGGAAATATGTCAGAGGTGATTACTATTGGGAAGCCGGTAAAATGATGCGTAATGCCGGTATTGTCATTATGGTGACATCTCTGATACCGACTGCCTGCTGTGCCGCTCTCAGTGCTTTTTTATTTCCGATTGCAGTTGATGTGATTACAGGTATCATTGCTCTTGCACATATTGCTTGTGGGGCTGTGTTTTTAGGTATGGGGCTGCACCGCATTCGTGCAGATAAAATACCGCTGCCCGAAGTGTCGATTGTCCGCGATGATAAAAAGGGCAGTAATGACGGCTATGCGGTCAATGTCGGGCTAAGAATAAAAATATGAAAAAAAGAGGTTTTCTTCAAAGAAAACCTCTTTTTTTTACGAAATTTTTGCGATTTTGCTTGACAGAAATCGTTTTTTTTTTACAATAATTCGATTTTTTTCAAAAGATACAATATTAGGAGGTAAAAAATGAAGAAAATTATCGGATTATTTACAGCAGTTATGGCATTGGCAATGATACTGTCAAGCTGCTCAGCAGCAGGTGCTCCTGCAGGTCTTGTAGGTAAGTGGGCTGTTGAAGGTGCAAGTTCAGGTAATTATATGGAGATTACATCTGATGACAGAATATGCACTTTTGTTGCAGGTGTTAAGGTTAGTGAGGCTAGTATTACGAAATGTACCTGTAATGAGCTTACAGTTGAGGATGCCGATCCTGTTACCTATGAGTTGTCATGCGATACTTTGACTATTACAGCAAAGTCGGGGTCTACAACTGTTACAACTACATACAAACGTCAGTAATTGAAACACAATAAAAAGAATTAAAATTTTATAAAAATGAGCGGTTTGCGTTGCATATCGCTCATTTTCTTTTTACAAATAATTAAAAATATGTTATTATTTTTAATAGTTTCATGCGGGAGTAAATATGACATTCTACATAGAATCATTAGGCTGTAACAAGAATCAGGTTGACTCGGAGAAGATGGCTGCATCTTTGGAAGGCTGCGGCTGGACAATGACTGATGATCCTGAGCAGGCAGAGTTAATTATCGTCAATACTTGTGCTTTCATCAAGAGTGCCAAGGATGAGGCAATCAAGACGATATTTGAGCTGCTGCCCTGCCGTGAGTCCGGTAAATGCAGAAAATTCGTAATAGCAGGCTGTTTTGCACAGCGGTATTCGCAGGAACTGAAGGATGAGATACCCGAAGCGGATCTGATATTCGGAGTGGGGGATGTGGCACAGATCGCCGAAGCGGTCAAAACCGAGGAGAAAATCGTCCTGCCGCCGTATCGCGACATTCAGCCGGAGCGTCATATCATGAATTACCCCGGCTCTGTGTATCTCAAGATAAGCGAGGGCTGCTCCAATCACTGTACATACTGTGCTATCCCGATTATACGGGGAGAACATCGCAGCCGTCCAAGTAATATTATAGATGAAGAATTAGCATCGGTTATGAAGAGTCATCCGCACGAGATTTGCCTGATTGCTCAGGATACTGCATTCTACGGAGCGGATTTCCGTGACGGCACGAATATTGCGACGCTGGCAGATATGCTGTCGAAGCGGTTAGAGCCGACTGATTGGCTGAGAGTATTATATATGCACCCTGATCATATTGATCGGACTCTGTTGGAGCAGCTGCACAGTTGTAAGAACTTCGTTCCGTATTTCGACATTCCTTTCCAGAATGGCAGTGATCATATATTGAAGATGATGGGACGCAAGCACGATTGTGCGTATTATCTGCAGCTTATACATGACATTCGGGATGTGTTCCCGGATGCTGTTATCCGTTCTACATTTATAGCCGGATTCCCGGGTGAGACTGATGAGGATGCCAAGCAGACTTTGGAGTTTATCAGAGCCGCTCAGCTTGACTGGGTAGGCGGTTTTACTTATTCACCGGAAGACGATACGCCGGCTGTCACATTTCCGGGACAAGTCTCGGAGAAGAAGAAGAAACAGCGGCTTGATAAGATCCTTGATCTTGCGGAGAGTATCTCGCATGAGCGGATGGCTCGCTTCATTGGAACGACTCAGAATGTGCTGATCGAAGAGAAAGTCGAGGATGAAGACTTATATATCGGCAGAATGTG
>JAFYAI010000085.1 GCA_017540815.1 Spirochaetales bacterium | reverse complement strand
GGGCAGAATATTCTCTTGGAACACTCGGCAGCGGCAATCATTTCATTGAGATTGACAAAGACGACAACGATAATATATACATCGTTATTCATTCTGGTTCGCGTCATCTAGGAACGGAAGTCTGCGACTGGTATCAGAATTTGGCAACGAAGAAATGTGCTGCCCAAAACGATCCGACTCCGAGCAGTCTGGCTTATCTGGAAGGCACAGACATGGAGAATTATCTGCACGATATGAGGATTGCACAGCATTTTGCCGCACTGAACCACAAAGCGATGATGAAGACGATTATGATTGGTCTGCGTCTGAATGAATCTGACATTGACGAGCATTTCCGCACTATGCACAATTATATCGACTTGGATAATATGATTCTCCGCAAAGGTGCCGTCTCGGCTCAGGCAGGAGAAAAACTCATTATTCCGATGAATATGCGTGACGGCTCACTTATCTGTGTCGGCAAAGGCAATCCCGATTGGAACTGCTCTGCTCCGCACGGTGCCGGCCGCATTCTCACAAGAACGCAGGCTAAAAAAGCTATTAATATGGAAGAATTCAAACAGTCGATGAACGGCATCTATACTTCATGCATTTCGTCAGGCACTCTCGACGAAGCACCGATGGTTTACAAGCCGATGGAAGAGATTCTCTCGCAGATCGGCGACACCGTTTCGGTTGAAAATGTGATTAAGCCGGTGTATAATTTCAAAGGATGAGAATGTAAATCCATAAAAAATTGCCACATATGTGGCAATTTTTTATGCGTTGTAAGATGCCAATATCCCATCAAACTCAGGCAAAACCTTTTTCAGTGACACAATTCTGCCGTCCTTGACGAAGCAGTGTTTCGACGTGGCAGTCGTGCAAACCTCACCTTTCGTAACATTGAAGAATTCGTAACCAAGCTCCAACACAGCACCGCTGTATTTGAGAATAGACAATCTCACCTCAACATCGTCATCAAACTCAACAGGCTTTTTGTAATCAACCGTTATGCCGACAACAGGCGACGCTATGCCGGTCTCTTCCATTCTGCGAAAACTGTAGCCGAGTCTGTCCATAAATGCGACTCTCGTCTCTTCCATCCACTTCACATAATTGGAATGATGGATTATGCTCATCTTGTCAGTTTCGTGATATTGTGCCTTGCGGTGATATGTAAACATAGTTTATTCCTTTGTAATGAGATGTTTATATAATAAAGCAAAAACACAGGATTGTCAAGGATATTCGGGATAAAAAAATTGCCACATATGTGGCAATTTATCTAAAATTATATAAATATAAATAATATCTTGACATAATCAATATATTATTCTACAATACATTATATTTTCTTTTGAAAAGGAGCGTAAAATGAATAAAACGAATAAAATCAAGGTAATATTATTCACAACACTGCTAATTTTGGGTGCGATAATGTCGATAACGGCACAGGAACCTCCTCCGCTGCCGACAACTCCGCCGCCTTTGCCTAATGCACAGCCGAGTTACTATATCGGTCTCAATGGCGAACAGGCAGGTCCGTTCGATACACAGACACTGTTCCAAATGCGGCTTGACGGCAAGTTCAATGCCAAAACTCTTGTGTGGAAAGCAGGTATGGACAAATGGACTCCGGCAGGACTTGTTGACGAACTGAAAGATATGTTTCAGACAGGCAAAACCGAGACTGTTCAGACAGAATCATACAAAAGCGAACCTGCACGGCAGACATACGACGATGCTGTCATCTCCGGCAGCGGTCTGACTTACTCCGAAGAAGAGTTTGCTCATAAACTTATGAATAAAGGAATCGATCTCACAGACAAACGAGCAATGAAAAAAGCATTTGGCGGCAATCTTGCAGGCGGTATCGTCTGTGCAGCATTGGGTTCGACATTCTTTTGTATCGGTCTGCCTGTAATGGTATACGGAATATACTCTATTGTTCCGCTTGCTGCTTCCGGAGTGTTTGATTTTTGGGGTGAATCCGATTATATAACAGGCGTAGCAGCAGGATCTATCGCTGCCACCGTTCTCGGAACCATGTTTACTATTGCAGGTCTTATCGTCACTCCCTGCTGTGCGGTTGGTTTCTCCAATGCCAAAAAGACAGCGAGCATCTACAAAAAAACAGCAAAAGAAAAACTTTTCTCATTCCTGAGCCGCACAAGTATCGGCGGCGGCTACGATTGGGACAACAAAGAACTCACCGTTGCGATGGGAATCAGACTGTAACTTATTGCAAACGAAAATCTTTTATAAATTATTTTGCCACATATGTGGCAAAATAATTGACAAAAAAAGTTTTTTTGATTATATTATATTTATAGGCACAAAAAGAAGCCAAAAATACTTATTCTAAAATTATTTTGCTTGTCATGTCTTGATGCAAGTTAAGCATAGCAATCAGAGTTTTCTTAGTTTATCTCGTTTTTGTTTTCTTTTTATCCTATCAAAGACATTTTTTATTTTTCAAATTTCTTTTGACGGGATTATTGTGCCTAAATTTATATTTAGGAGACATTAATGACAAGACCGGAAATGGATTATGTCCAAAGCGGTATCAATTACAATTTTAAAAACCTTCGCCTATTACATCAGGCTTTTATTCGCAAATCGTATTCAGCAGAACACCCTGAAGTTCAAAACAATGAAGTACTTGAATTCTACGGAGATGGAATCCTTGATTTCTTTGTTACAAAACAGTTATACGAGCGTTTTTCCAAAATCGTAAATAACGAGCTTATTTCAGAAAAAAATGAAGATGAACTGACAAAACTAAAATCAATTATCGTCAGTAAAAATAGTCTGGCTCGATGTATGTATAATTTCGGATTTTCACAATATCTGTATCTTGGGAACAGTGATATTCAAAACGAAGTATGGAAAACGGAATCCGTAAACGAAGATTTGTTTGAGGCACTAATCGGAGCAGTGGCTGCTGACTGCAATTGGGATTATTCTATTCTTGAGAAAGTTTGTAAAACAATGCTTCAAATGGAAACTATAAACAATTATCTTTTTGTACTTTTGGAAGAAAAATCTATAAAGCTTGGTTTTGGCAACCCCATTTATCACCCTGTTGAATACCAAAATGATAATGATATGCCGCCTTTTAATATGTATAATCCTTATTGGGGCATATCTAATTTTGAATCTTCAAAAAATCCCAAAACAGGAAAATGTGAATATGAAATAAAAATTGGAAAGAAAGTTTTAAAAGGAACAGGTGACGGTCCTTTACAGGCAAAACTTGACGCAGAAAAGAATGCTTACCATTATTTATGTCAGGAAGAAATAAAACGAAAATTTCAAAACTTAGATTATTCAAATCCGGCAAGTACTCTGCATGAATTGACACAAAAAAAAGTTATTATGGAAGTCCGCTATGAGTTTACAGAATACCATGACGAAAACGGCAACCCAATCTGGAATTGCAAAGCATTTTTGGAAGGCTTCGGAGAATTCTCAGCTGATAGTGCTTCAAAAAAACAAGTCAAACAAGATGCTTCACTCAAACTGCTGCATTTTATTACAGATACAATTATAGAAGAAATTAAAGAATAAGGAGACAAAGAATGATTAAATATTACATATTAGAAGCTATAAATGCTAACGGGAAACAAGTATATATCGACGATGTTCCAAATGGGAAGGATTGCGGTTGTGTTTGTGCGGAATGTGGGGAAAATTTGATTGCAAAAAACAAAGGAAACATAAAAATCCATCATTTTGCCCATGCAAGTGGAAACGATAATATAAAATGCAGTCAGACTGCATTACATTTATTGGCAAAAGCAATAATCGCAGAAGAAAAAAAAGTTCCTATTCCACGCAATGGAAATATTGAATTTTACCAAGCTGATACAGTTGAACAAGAAAAATATATGAATGATATTATTCCAGATTTATATGCACTATGCGAAGCTCGTCCTTTCATAGTTGAAATTCTTGTTACACATGAAGTTGATGAAATTAAAAAACAAAAAATACAACAACATCAAATTTCAGCAGTTGAAATAAACTTGTCAAGTCAAACTTTTTTGTCAAGAGATGATGTAAGGAATGCTATTTATCAGAAAGAAAATATCACTATTATCTATGATGACGATGAGCAACAAATCTCAAAAAGACGAAATATTTTATTAAAATACGGCAAGCAACTTCCAATTTATTATCACGCAGCAATACCATGTCTTTATAAAAAAGAATTCGTAAATCTAAGTTTTTGTAAAAAATGCGTGTTCTTCTGTTTCGATGAAAAGAATAGATCTCGTATTCGTTGTGGATATAATATGATACTTCCAAAAGAAACAGAATTACGAAATGCTGATAACATCTTACTTTCTGAAAAGAAAGTTTTATTTCCAAGCGAAGCAAGAAAACACAACGAATCTCATTTTTGCAAAAAAATGGATGAAAATGTTATATATGTTGTAGGAGATGGAATTTCTAGTACATTAAACAAATTACCTTCATTTAATAATCTAAAATTATAATACTATACAAGGAACTATAACTATGAAAAAAATCACAATTACTTTTATTTTATTGTTGCTTCAAATTTTGGTATTTTCGCAAGAAAAAACGAATCGACAAACAACAACGACATTCCCTGAAAATGGGAAATATGAAATCATAACAAGTTCATTAACAATGCGTGATACTTACATGTTAAATCGAGAAACAGGTGATACATGGCAGCTTGTAAAGTCACTTTATAGCTATGCTTGGGAAAAGATATACAAACAACAAAACGTTGATGACAAGATTCCTGATGGATATACAGGAGCCGTCTATCAAATAACACTATCAGGAATAGCCGCAAAAGGTACTTATCTAACCAATACTTTAACAGGAGCAACTTGGACTTTATATAAAAATGAAAATGACGAATTATTTTGGGGAGCAATTGAGTCTCCAAAGTAATTCCTAAACATCATTAAAAAAATTGCCACATATGTGGCAATTTTTTTATCAATCAAAGTCAAAAAACATACGATTATCAATTTCAAAAAACACAATAATATGCTATAATACCCAAAAACAAAACACAACCCGCAGAGGCACACAAATGACAATTTTGAAAAAAATAGGCAATTTCTTTGAAAAATTTATGGCTCTGATAATCTTGGCGGTGGCTGTACTCGCACTTTTTGTTCCGCAGAGTTGTCTGTGGATCAATCCAAAATGGATCAACCCTCTTTTGATGCTCGTGATGTTCGGTATGGGACTGACATTAAAGTTTGAAGACTTTGCTCTCATCTTCACACGACCGAAAGACATCATCATCGGCTGTGCTGCTCAGTTTACGATTATGCCGCTTTTGGCATTCGCACTCGGTAAAGCATTTAACCTTGAGACGGGACTTTTGGTTGGAGTAATCCTCGTCGGAACATGCCCCGGCGGAACGGCAAGCAATGTCATCACTTATCTGTCGAAAGGAGATCTGGCTTTGTCAGTGGGCATGACAAGCATCAATACTTTGCTTGCTCCGATCCTCACTCCGGCAATCACTTATCTTTTGCTGAAAGAGAGCATCCATGTTGATGTTGCATCAATGTTTCTCTCCATTGCTACTGTCGTAATAATCCCGATCGGACTCGGACTGCTTATCAATAAATTCTTTGGCAAATACATCGAAAAAATCAAATCTGTTTTGCCCGGTGTCTCGATAATCGCAATAGCATTGATTATAGGAACTATCATTGCCCGCAATGCACAAAAAATTCTAACCACAGGAGCGATCGTATTTGCCGTCGTGATTCTGCATAACCTGTTGGGATTCGGATGCGGATTTGGTCTTGCAAAACTGTTGCGGCTCAATCCGGCAAAGACCAAAGCTATTTCCATCGAAATAGGCATGCAAAATTCCGGGCTTGCCTCAAGCCTTGCCGCCACTTCTTTTCCATCGCTTGCCATGGCAACAGTTCCGGGAGCAATTTTCAGCGTTTGGCACAATATGTCAGGAACATTCCTCGCCAACATCTTCAGCCAATGGGATAACGAATGCGATGAATGTGATAAAGAAGACGAAAAAAACAGTGAGTAAAAAAATGCCACATATGTGGCAATGCTCAAATGCTTACCTGTTCAAGTCTCTGCTCAGACTCTCCGGCACTCCTCTCGGACCGCGAACAGCACGGATGCCGTATTCTGACAACTTAGCGAATGTAAACGCATCCGGCGAATATGTTTTCAGCAGACGAATCCTCATAGCCTTGGTCATGACAAGATTATCGTCATGATAGCGGTACGGTATATCCGCTTGTGTCACTTCACATTTGTACAGAATAGCCGAAACAGGCTGAGCCACATACATATAGGCAATATCACCGACCATAATATTGCCTGACTGCTTCCACAGTATCTCATCTGACTGTCTGAATGCGTCTTCAATGTCATAATATTTCGGATTGGCAGGCACGAGCCACTCTTTCGACTTATCTGTCCTGCCGACAGAATGGGCATGACTAATCTCAACGAGTTTCATCACTTGATCGTCATCAATCGTCTCGTCGAGAATTAGGCTAATCCAATCCGGTTTTTTCATGTGATACGACGGATAATAGCCATTCTGACTGAGCAAAGTCTGCACCAAATCAGCAGTGAGTTTGAGATTGATGACTTCGACTTCACTCGGAGCTGACTCTTTCGCTTCGCTGCCGCCGTCAAGTTTGGACTTGTCAATATTCATCACAAGTGCGTACCACTTGTGGCTCTTCGGATTGCGAAACACCCCGAATCCCGGTGCTTTATCCCACATAAACTCAGGAATGTCGCCATACCTGGCTATGATTTTCCCGGCAATGCGATTAGCCTGAGCTGTAAGGAAATACTGTTTGGTGAAACAATTCTGACGAATATCATCCAACAAGGCATTGTACGCTTGACGAACCTGACCGACAAAAGTCCCTGACTGATTGGCAATACGATAACCTATATACTCTTCGTTAAGTTCAGTCTCAATGATTTTGCCACATATGTGGCAATCATCACTAATATATATTTGTGCACGAAACTGACCGTCCATCATATCAGCAGAATACTCATATCCATTCTCAGTATACCGAAATCCATACAGTGCTAATTTCTCAAAGTCAGGATTATATCGCTTGAAGAAGTCGCTTTCGTAAGACATGTATTGTGATCCTCATTATTTTGCCATATATGTGGCAATTTTTTTCAACATCTCTTGTTAAATATTTAATTATGAATTATGAATTATAATCACCCCAATGCCACATCAAGTACCATCATAAGAGCAAATCCTACAGCGAAGCCGATCGTGCCTATATTGGAGTGCTTACCAATCTGAGACTCTGGGATGAGCTCTTCAATCACAACATAGATCATAGCTCCGGCAGCGAATGACAGCAGATACGGCAGGACCGGCACGACAAGCGAAGTCAGTGCAATAGTTATAAGAGCCCCTATTGGCTCGACAATGCCTGACAGTGTTCCAAGCAGGAATGCTTTGCTTTTGCTCCTGCCTTCGCTTTTAAGCGGCATAGAAACAATCGCACCTTCCGGGAAGTTCTGTATGGCGATACCGACAGACAATGCTATCGCTGCAGCCATTGTGATACTGCTGCTGTCAGCCATCGCCGCAGCAAGTGTCACGCCGACAGCCATCCCTTCTGGGATATTGTGGAGTGTAACGGCAAGCACCATCATTGTAGTCTTCTGTATCTTAGCATGAGGGCCTTCCGGCTCGTCGCTGTTCAAGTGCAGATGCGGTATGATCATATCAAGCACAAGCAGGAAAATTACACCAAGCATTAATCCGACAGTCGCCGGCACCCAGCCGATACCGCCCTGCTCTGCAGTCATATCAAGCGACGGGATGAGCAGCGACCATACCGAAGCGGCGACCATTACACCTGCAGCGAACCCCAACAGAGCCTTCTCGACTTTCTCATTGATAGTATCCCGCATGAGGAATACAATCGCCGCTCCGAGTGTCGTTCCTAAGAATGGGATGATTAAACCGATGAACAGATTCATTTAGAAAGCCCTAATCGCCAATACATAACCCTTTTTATTCTTGGTAGACCAGCTTTCATACAGCTGATAGCCGTATTCAAAGTCCTGCATCCACGCATTCTCTTTATTATAAGCGGTTGATGACCAATACCACTTCGTCTGCGGGAACAGCTTATTTTGAGCAAGATTAGTATAGATAAAGTCCAGCTCATCTTTGCTCGGCAGCCACCAGTCTCCCGGCTTCGTAGTAGATGTCGCATACTCGGCACACAATGCTGCCGCACAGTTAAACTTATCCGCCTTGCCGCACCAATGCTTCGCAGCAAGGATCCTCGCAGTGTTCAGTTTGCCATAGCCGATAGTTGCTTCCGTTTTAGGATCACAGCACTTTTTACCCGGTTTCTGCGGACACCACGATACAGGATTGCCCAGCACATGAGAGACTTCCAGATAGTGGCAGAGCGTTGACTTGCCTCGCTCATCATACACCTCAAATCCGACTTCCGAATAATAGAACACCATTCCGCCACCCGGACCTCGGTCTCCGTGCAGATACCGCTCCTGTGCAAATATCACAGATGCCATCATTATCAAACACATAATTAAACCAATCTTTTTCATTATTATACCTCATTTTTTTAATAATTATCCAACACTACTTGATCACCTTGAAACTGTCCGAGCGTCCCTCTTTCTTCGTCTCAAGGATGCCATGATTTTTCAATTCCTCAAACAGCTTATTCTGAGAGTTTGCCTTCTTGCCTTTGTATGAGAAATCTTTTATCATATTCCTAATCTTCGTTCCGAAAATGCCGGCATCAAACCAGATGTCTTTCTCGAACGACTCGACGATCTCTTTAATCGCATTGCACTCTTTCTGAGCAAATCCCAAATCAGCCAAGATCTTCTCAATCTGAGAAGCCTCAGACTGCTCTTTGCTCTCCGGGAAATTATTCTCGATAGTCAGAATCTTGTCGGAACTGCTCGTAAACAGTTCCTTATCTTTCTCCGCCTCTTTGGTCACGAGCCAAACACTCTTGCCGTATTTGCGCAGCTTGTCCATAATAACTGTGAAATCAGTATCGGAAGTGATAAACACATACAGATCGATCTCAGGCGACCGCTGATACAGACTCTCGAATGCCTCAACAGTCAGTATGAGGTCTGCACGATTTTTGAAATTGCGTCCCGATACATGAGGAGCTTCGCGAATGTCGAAGTTCAGATCACGCAGCTGCTCGCGAAACTTAGATATAGCCTTAGTATCACCGCAAGCCAATTTAATGGCAAAAACCGGCGTAGAATCTTCGATATTGAGAGTTATCGACTCAAGCAGTTTCTTAAGGCTCAGTTTTTTATCGATATTCTCCAGATCAAAATACACAGCAATGGATGTTCTCATGCTCACTCCATTCTTAAATATTATAATAACATTATACTATTGTTTAGAAAAAAAAACAAGCGAAATCTTTAGAGATTTTTCATTCGGTGAATTATTGCCACATATATGGCAAAACAATATACCTCGCAGTTACAGGACATTAATAAAATCAACAACACAATCGCCTGTTTTGTCAATTTTTCTAACAGCATCGAGATAACGCAGACCGGACTTGACTTTCTCGCCGTGTTCCACTCTAGATATAGTCTGCTTTTTCAACTGCTTTTTTAGAACCGCAAGTCTCTGTTCAAATATCTCACCATCAGACTTTGATGCTTTTGTGCCATTGACGATCATACTCACGCCATAATCGTAAGCTGATTTCACTTCAGCAATATAGCGTTTCAGCTTGTCAATCGCTCCATGCTCAAGGTGCTCCTGCTTGTGAAGGACTTTCGCTACGGAATACATCATGGAGCTGCATTCATCACTCAGATTCTCAATGGTATCAACGATCCGGCGAAATCTCTCAAGCAGAAGCTGATCACGATGATTGGCTGTCGGCAGCAGGGAACATTGTATGAGAAACTCAGTCAACTGTTCATTCATCTCATCAATATAATTTTCCGCATTATCGAGCTGTTCAACCAATTCATCAGGTGATGAATCATTGCTTAATCCGACAATGACCACATCAAACATAGATTGGACTCGTTTCGACATGTGCATTATCTCCTGCCGTATCTGCGGAATATAGAAATCGACACCGTAATTATTCTTCGGAGCAACGAAAGGTGCGATATAGTGCAAATCTTGATCTGAATGTTTATCCGGGATAATCTTCGATACAACTGCTGCTATAACATTAACAAACGGAAGGAAAATCAATGTTGCAGTTACATTAAATATGGTATGGAGCATAGCAATGTGCATAGTTATATTCTCACCAAGATCTGCACTGCCGGGCACACACATATCAACCAATCCCAAAAATGGTCCAAATGTTATCAAAGCAATCACTGTCCCTGCTGTATTGAAACCGACATGAACAAGTGCAGTTCGCTTCGCATTCTGAGTTCCGCCAAACGACGACATGATAGCATCAACAGTCGAACCGATATTACTGCCTAATACAAGACTGGCAGACAGTTCCCAAGAGATAACACCCTTGGATGCCATCGTCAACACTATCGCAGTCATTGCTGACGAAGAATGTATAAGTGATGTAATGAATGCTCCTATCAAAACACCAAGCAATATCCCGCCAAATCCCCATTGTGATATGACTTTAAGGAAAGACACTGACTCAGGACCGAGATTGAGACAGTCACTAATGAATCCCAATCCCAAGAAAAGCAGTGCAAATCCGAGGAAACAGTCGCTAAAGTTATGTATAGATGATTTCTTTAGATATTTAAGCAAAAAGCCTACACCAAATATAGGTATTGACAAACTTGCAATGTTAAACGAAAATCCCAAAAGTGACACAATCCACGCTGTTATGGTCGTACCTATATTCGCACCGAATATTACGCCTATAGCCTGAGGCAGCGTCAGCAGTGCGGCATTGACAAATCCGACAACCATTACAGTTGTCGCACCGCTTGACTGAATAATCGCAGTCACAGCCATACCTGTCAGTACCGCTGTAAAGCGATTGCCTGTAATCTTCTGCAATAGTTTTTGCAGTCCTGCACCGGCACCTTTCTGTATACCACTGGACATTAACTCCATTCCGTAAAGGAGAATGCATAGACTGCCGACGAATTGAAATATTTTTAGAATTATACCAATCATGATTGTAATATAGCATAAGTATTAAGAAAAAGCAAGAAGTTTTTGTAAGGTTAATATTGCCACATATGTGGCACGACAGGCTACCGCCAAGGATCAAAGTCAGCGATGCTCCATAAAAAATTGCCACATATGTGGCAATTTCTCTTTTCATAACTCATCTATCCAAGAATACATCTTCTCCAAGATCTCGCTTTCACCTCGCTCTTTTAAGAAAAGCCCGACCGAATATGCGTAATGAGTTTCATTCGCATTGCTCACTTCATACATCTCGGCAGGTATCCCAAGTCCGGCAGCCTTACTGCAGAATGTTTGAGCCTGCTCAAACCCGATCAACCCGTCATGACGGCTATGCACGATAAGTATCGGTATACGCTGTCCCTGAGACAGCAGCATTATCGGATCGCCCTCCGCTCTGTTCCTCGTTCCATAGAACAGATCTCTTGTCCAGCGATTAAGAGTGCCGGTCTGCTGCAAACCAAAACACAGAGGTCCGGCGATGCTGATCAATCCGCTGATATTATCGGCTGCAATGCCGTATTTCTTTTGCGAAGATGTATCGCAGCAAAGCAGAGCCCCAAGATGAGCACCGGCAGACGACCCCATGATCACAATCTTATTATAATGAAGATTTTGCTCAACCACATAGTCAAGTGCCGCTTTATATCCGCAGAATATGTCATCCCGAATATCGTCAAATCTAAACTTCGGAGTCTTGCGATACCCAAGCATTATGCAGTCATACCCCTGCAGGGCTATATTCTGACCGATGAAATGAAAGTCAGACGGAGCACCGCTGTTCCAGCCGTCGCCATGAATATATACGACCAAGATATGCTCTGATGAGATCGGAGTAGCATAATGCAGAAAATATTGAGCTTTATTATCGCCGTAGTTCACACGAGTCGGAGCAACGATCATCCTGACTCGCATTATCGGTATCATTGAACTTATATAACTGGAAAATTCCCGAAGATTTTCATGCATCTGTCGTCCCCAATATCATGTAATATGTAAAATTATATTGCCGCATATATGGCAATCTTTATTCTGCCCAATATCAATACCCTACCCTCAGTTCACATTCTATGCCGGCAGCCTCGACAATCTGCTTCGCCTGTGTAAAGAATGAGTCTCCGTAAGGGATGACATCCTCATAAGATCTGTCAAGCGTGTTCTTCGGCCGAAACTGTGCAAGGCTATATTTCTTAGCACCGCGGATCTTGCCGCAGATACGGCTAATATCATCCATAGTCACGATCTCAGGCACGACAGTTGTGCGGAACTCATAATCAATCCCGCTCTGCATAATGTAATCAATGCTGTTTATAATATTCTGTCTTACAGAGTCTGTGAAATGCGGACATACAAGATGATACTTATCAATAGAAGTCTTAATATCCATTGCGATAAAATCAATATGCCGCATCCTGATAAGCCGCTCATAAAGCAGACCGTTTGTATCAAGTTTGACTTTATATCCCATATTGTGTATCTCATCGATGCACGGCTGCAACTCGTCAGCATAGAGCAGCGGCTCACCGCCGGAGATCACAACTCCTGACAGGACATGACTGCGCTTACGCAGATGAGTTAAAATATCCTCGAAAGCATACGGCTCTATATCAGTGCCGTCAATAAGCTCTCGATTATGACAGTAAGGACATGCAAGATTGCAGCCTTTCGTGAAAAGAACAGACGCTACACGATTGGGATAGTCGATAAGTGTAGATTTGATCAAACCATAGAAGTTCATATTTGCCTACTTTAGTAACTTTAAGAATAACGGATTTGTCGAATGTATTGCCTTATGCGGACAAACTTCCTGACAGCAGAAACACTTTATACATTTATGATAGTCATACTTAGGATAGTCATGATTGTCGAATGTGATCGCTTTAACGGGACACGCATTGCCGCATATATGACATTTCTTACATTTCGATTTATCAGCTTTCGGCTTCCGCGAAACAAGATTCTCCAAAAATGCGAATTCCTTAAAGAATACTTTATCCTTCACAGGCAGCCGCACACAGTCAAAATTCATATTAATCAATTCTTCGATATTGTCACCAAGCAGTTCGATATTTTCCTGCTGGTAAGTGCCAAGTCCTGCTTCCTGAGCCGCAGGATTCGTTGCCATATATGTGGCATTTATACCAACCAGCCGACAGAATGTCGCATCCAATGCAACAGGATCAGCCGATATGAGAATCGTATTCATCTTAATAGGATTGCCATTGCTCGGACCATTCCCTTCCATAGCGAGAATGCCATCCATTATGTACAATCTCGGTTTGAGGAGCATATTCAATTCAGCAAGCATTTTGCAGAATCGTGACGCATTTGGCAATTTCGCATGATATGCCGCCTTATGAGCTCCAAGAATACAGCCGAATTGATTCTTCACAGCACCTGTAAGCCGTGTCATTTGGTGAGCTTTCATCTTCGGCAGGCTGATAATTCCATCAGCATTCAGCACACCATTACACAGATAGAACTCTTTCGCAACAACGCCATTCTCATTCTGAATAATCTGCCCCGACTGAAAGGCCCCCATCTCAATATGATAACGCTCGGCGACCTCGGTAAGACCGGACTTTTTCAGAGCGGCGACAGGATTGTCGAATCCAGGAGAATCGCCATAAGTTACATTCACACCGGCATTCTGCAAAATGCGAATGACCGCTTCAAATACGGCAGGATGTGTTGTTGCCGCTGCGTCAGGCGAGCGTCCGGTAATAATGTTTGGTTTCAGGAGAATATTCTCTCTGGGATGAACAAACTGTTCAATGCCGCCAAGCAGGTCGATGCCTTCTTTAATTTTGTCATATATGTGGCAATTTTCATAGTCCTCACATTTCAGCACAACTACTTTAGATTTAACATCATTCATATCAAGTCCTAATTGACATCACCACTGCGGTTAGTATTCTTCATTCTCTGCATTTGAATTCTCCCGCCAACGGCATTAATATCTATCACACAATTCTGCGGATTGTCGCCAACTGTACCGCTTATTGCCATATTCGTTCCGTTAAAAATCTGCATATCGTCAGGTTTATATCTCAGATGAATGCGTTTTTCACTGCTCTTGAGAAACAGCGTATGCGAAATATTCTCACTGATATTCAAATTAACATTTGTCTGTTGACCGCTCACATCAAGATATGTCTGTTCTGCAGCCTTAATCATTCGCATATTATATTCGCCGTCGTCGCCGATTAACACAATATCCGCCGGTCTATAGCTAAGAATGTCAAGATCAACATGAGACTTATGACAATTCATACGCAGCATCTGTCCCATAAATGAAATGTGATGATTTCCTGATTCAGATACAATATTCAAATCGCCAAGATATTTCTCGACAGTAATATTGCCACTCTCCTGCCGAATACTGATTTCAGGCAGAACAAACGGCACATAAATCGTCATGTCAATTCTCGCATTGAGCCGAGCGGGAATCTTCGTCCGAATAATCAACTCATTGGAATTATCACGAAAAAAAACAGTATCGAAAAGATTCATATCAGACTGAAGACCAAACATCAGCTTCTTGTTCGTATTTATCTCGATGAAATCCTCGCCCCAGCCGATAACATGGACATTTCCCTTGATATTGTCCAAAGAAACAGAAGAAACAGCATTTCTCTCACGGTATTTTATTGTTTTCTCAATATTAGCCGTGTTGTGATTAGAACAGCCGACTAACAATGATGTCAGCAATAATATTGCAACTCTGATTTTCGTATTCATACTTTTATTATAACAAAATTTATTATTTTTGCAATATTATTTGACAAAATTACATTATTTTCATAAATTATCAATATGGATTATGATATTTTATATTTAGCATCCGCTTCACCGCGGAGACAGGAACTTTTAACTGCGTCCGGGATTCCGTTTGAACTGACAACGCATTGCTTCGATGAGCACAGCGTTGGACAAGATGTATCTCCGGCTGATTTCGCTGAGCGTGTTGCTATGGGCAAAGCAGCATCTCTATCAGATCATCATGAGTTTGACAGCCGATACATTCTCGGTGTTGATACGATTGTCGCATTTTATGGGCAGATTCTCGGTAAGCCTGAGAATGCCACTATTGCGGAACAAAACATTCGCAGAATGAGCGGTCAGTGGCACGATGTTATTTCAGGCATTGCTATCGTCAATCGCAAAAAAAACATATTTCACAAGACATCATGCACATCTAAAGTAAAATTCGCCGAACTTAACGAACGGTTCATTGCTCATTACATTAATGGCAGTCATTGGCGAGGCTTCGCAGGCGGATATGCCATTCAGCAGCTGTTTAGTCTTGTCGTCGAGCGGATAGAAGGGTCTTATACCAACATCGTCGGTCTGCCGATGGAGACTCTGTATGTTATGCTCAATGATATTGGATTTAGGAAGGAGATGTAATATAAAAAATTGCCACATATGTGGCAATTTTTTATAAGGGTTCATCGCTGCCTATGCGTCCTTGCGGCAGCAATGGACACGACATCGTGTCGTGCCACATATGTGGCAATTTTTTATCCCATTCCCTATATAAACAAACTCATATCCGACAATTCTCCCGAACCTATAAATGTCGCAACTCCGCCAAGTTCAACTCCATCTATAAGTTCTTCTTTGTGAATGCCCATAATATCCATAGACATTTGACATGCAACGATGCGGACTCCGTGAGCTTTGGC
>JAFYAI010000084.1 GCA_017540815.1 Spirochaetales bacterium | reverse complement strand
CAAGATACCGGGTATTAAGAAGCTCAACATCAAGCAGGGCGGCGAAGGCGGAACAGTTGATAAGTACATCTTCCCGGATGGTCACTGTATCTACATGCTTGCAGAAGGCCGCTTAGTAAACCTCGGCTGTGCAACAGGTCACCCGTCATTCGTTATGTCTAACAGTTTCACTAACCAGACACTTGCTCAGATCATGCTGTGGGAGAAACGGGACGAGCTTAAGAAGGGCGAAGTTCTCATCCTGCCGAAGAAGCTCGATGAGGAAGTTGCACGACTCCACCTTGAGAAGATCGGTGTTCATCTGACCAAACTTACTCAGAAACAGGCTGATTATATCGGCGTTCCTGTAGAAGGACCTTATAAGTCAGAGCATTATAAGTACTAAAATTATAAAAAACACACAGTTCTCCGCCTACGGCGGCAAACTGTGTGTTTTTTTACAAACATAGGGACATATTCTTCATATTACTTTGCCAACTATATCTCCGTCTATTTCCATTCTTTCTTTTTTAATGGTTTTAAATAGTTTTGTTTTAGGTCTCTCATATTACCAAAAAAGTTCATTTCGGATTTTGAAAAAAGATTATTTTCAAGTTTTAGGCTTACAAGCTTCATAGTACAGATAAAATCCGCCGCTTGGAACAATTTATAATCGGCAGGCATAACTCTTTTCAAAATGGGATTTGGGAGCAAAGCATTAAATACAGATGATAAAAGTTTGCTCACTTCAACTTGTCCGTTATCATAATAAACTTTAACATCATCAAATTCCAAAAAATCATTGTAATGGTCTTTTATGAATTGAGATATTTGTTTTGAAAGTTTCCCTGTTGCTTCTACAGAATCCGTAATATGCTTTTTTTCGATGTAAAAACACTTGTACTGAATATTTATTGAACGGATAAAAGCCATCATTTTATTAAAGATTCGTCTCCGCTCAATTACATCCATATTTTTATAAATTTCTTCTTTGCGGATAATCGGACCAGTATGAATACAAAGACTATTCAAACCAAGATATGATAATTCCGTATCAAGATGAGTAATCTTCTCTTGAATATCCACATCTTGATTATGAAATACCATTGTTATTATATAAAATGGAGAATGAAAACTGTAATCACCAAAATCACCTGATTCATCTATGAAAACACTAAGTTCTTTCAAAAAGCCACTCCAAATAAAAAAGCGAGGAACTTCCTCGCCGAAAGATGGACCTGGGTCTCGCAACCAGCCCATTGACTATAATATAACATTATATTGGGATAAATGTCAAGTTTTTTTTCGTGTTTTTACAAAAGATATAATCCCTCGCACAGAGTTCGCCGCCTGCGGCGGCGAACTCTGTGCGGGTACAAAACACTATCAATCTGCTTGATCCTTAAGAGTACGTGGATCAGTACCTGTATTACCACAATTTTCAAACTTTTCAGAGTTCAAGTAGTAAGGACCATAGACATAACCACTCGAGTGATCAATAGCTTGATTACCATCTATCCTCTTCGCACCAGGCCACCAATTTGAAGTTGTACGAATATAATATGGTCCATCACCTTCAGTACGATTTATTTGACTATCCGTAAGTGCAGATGCATCCAATTCGTACGATCTTGCTAAATCTATTACAGCTGGGGAGTCGTTGTCAATTGATCCTGCCCCTAATACAAGCTTATAATTTTCGCCATTAGGAAGCCAAGCAGGTGCACGACCAAGAATTTCAATAACACCGAAAGCATTGGTTCTACCAAAGCTACCAGAATAATTTCCGCCGAATTCATGTCCAATGAAATCGGATTCGAAACGCACATTTGCCATCTGAGTAAAAGAATCCTCAGCACGAGCAGAAGATACATCTCCAGTAACATCGACATTAGCAATATCACCAATCAACAATGCTGCATTTACATTCAATAGGTATGCATTGTTATTATAGTCATTACCACTGTACATTGTATTACCGTTAAGATATTCTTTAGCATCAAATGTCCAACTGTTAATGGAATCTATTGAAATTTTTTCTGCACTATTTTGGGTATAATACTGCTCAATAATCTTATCGATTTTTGAACCATATAAATTAGCACGATTCTTCAAGTCAGGGTAGCCTCCGGAGATATGAGCAGCTTCAATATCTCTAGATCTTGCGGTAACGTGTCCTATCTCCATTGTTGGTAAATTATCGTGCTCTTTTCCAGCGATGAAAGTATCATAAATGCCGGCGATACTTGGTTTGTAAAGGTCACCTTTGAATGTAACATTTCGAAGATCGTCAAGACCTGTTACATTATTAACGTTATCGCCTTTGATAATACCACCCTTGTATGCACAAGTAAGGTTGTATTTGTTTGGAAGTTTTATTTCAAAATTCATCGCATTGGTTGTACCATCAAGGATAAATGCCTGTTGGTATAACTGTGAACCGTCTGGCTCTGTTAAAGATGTAATCAATCTAACACCTGGAACAACATCATCCACTCTGGTCTGATCTGCTTCAGTAAGGCCGGAAGTCATTTGTGTATGAAGCATATAACTAACATAACTGTCACGAGAATATACTTCACGAACAGCAGGAGAAATAGCATTCATGATATTTCCGTTTGCGCCGTATACATCTTTGCATAAGCCAGAATTAGGATCATCATTCACATAATTATCATTCGGAATATCTCGAGATAGGTCAAGCAAGAAACCTGTCACGGTATCAGGATATTCTGCGTATGACACTTTATCCATTTGAAATATATTATCATAAGGAATCCAGCCGGTTCGCTCCGCTTGTGACCTGTCAAACATTCTTTCTCTCGCCATTCTATATAGACGATTCAATTCAACAATATCGACCTGTGTAGTTCCTTCTGGCACAGCGATTTTGACACACTCAATCTTCTCAATTTCATTTATAGTCGGATGAATTCTTGCAAGATCTGCCTCTGTGTATATAACAATATTCTTCTCCTGCACTTCTCCACAGTCATTATATGCCTCGATAGCAGCACACGCCGCTTCGTATTTCTCATTCACAGTGTTAGTTGTCGCCACAAATGTCTCATATAATGATGTTAAACCGGCAGTGACCTTCGCCTCTATCGCTGCATTAATCAAATCATCGAATGTTACATCATGCGTTTCGTCCAGCAGCCAATTACTGCGGACATCTGATATAATACTTAGGATATAATTATTCACAGCCATATATTCTTCGCCGGTCAGCCAAGATGTAACGGCATTATTATATGCCTTGACAGCATTATCGTGAGTTGTATCTCTGTATTCTATAAATGATGTTTCCGCACTCTCAGCATTGAGTTTCTCATTATGATAAAGAGCCGCTACCTCATCGGATTTTTCATGATATTGCGGCAGTTCTTCGCTGAATATCACTGCCATATCCGCAGTCATATCTGTTGTATTATCTGCTATCTGAGTCAGCTTAGTCAGAATGTCTGATACAGCGGTTTCATTCTTATATTTATTCAGCACAGATATTATCGTCTTGACAGCAGCCCTATTCTGCTGAATGTCAGTCTCAGATACAGTGACACCATTTATCGCAGCCTTATCCGCCGCAGTCATCGTATCAGGATAAACCGCAGGTGTTGGTTCTGGATTCGTTGTCGATGTTGTGTCATCAATATTTGCCGTATTCTGTGCCTGCTGACTAATCGGACAACCGATCAATGTGAGTAAAAGTATTACTGTAATAAAAAATTTATGCATATTAAAGCTCCTATTCAATGCCATATATAAATTATATCAAAAACACGAAAAAAGTCAAAGACTTTTTTCGTGTTTTTACAAAATATGACATAAAAAAAGCACGAGTGTTCGCCGCCTGCGGCGGCAAAACTCGTGCTTTTTTACTACTTCAATACATTTTCCAACTTCTCCAATGCAAAATCAACTTCATCCTTAGTAATAATCAATGGCGGGATAAACCTGATCACATTCTTGCCTGATGGGCAGGTAACCACTCCGGCATCAATCAATTTATTGATGACATCACGATTCTCGATCGTCAGTTCAATGCCTCGCAGCCACCCCATGCCACGCACATCTTTTATGACAGGATATTTCTTCTGCAATGCACGCACACTGTCAGCGAAGTAATTGCTTGTGTCTGTCACATTCTTTAGGAATCCGTCAGACAGCAGAGTCTTTATCACGACGCATGCAGCAGCAGCAGCGACAGGATTGCCGCCGAATGTCGAAGCATGATCTCCCGGCTGGAATGTATCACAGCATTTAGATGTTGCAAGGATACCGCCCATTGGCAGTCCGCCGGCTATACCTTTAGCCATGCTGATCACATCAGGCTCAACATCATAATGCTGATAAGCGAACAGTTTGCCTGTTCGTCCGATACCTGTCTGCACCTCATCAACGATGAGCAGTGCATCATTGTCATCACAAGCCTTGCGAGCTGCAGCGAAGAACTCCGGCGTAACAGGTTTGATACCGCCCTCACCCTGAACAACTTCCAGCATAACGGCACAAACATTCTTATCCATCTTGGCATTGAGATCATCGATGTTATTGAACTCAACATAATCGAACCCCGGCATAACCGGCTCAAATCCGTGCTGATACTTAGTCTGACCTGTTGCAGTAACAGTCGCCAGCGTTCGCCCGTGGAATGAGTTCTTCATTGTAAGGATCTTGTACTTATCCTCACCGCCGTGAGATTTACCATACTTGCGAGCCAGCTTAATAGCCGCTTCGTTAGCTTCACCGCCTGAGTTACAGAAGAACGCCTTCGCAAAATGAGTATTCTCAACGAGAAGTTTCGCCAACTCAATAAAAGGCTTTGTGTAGTAGAGATTGCTCACATGGATAAGTTTAGCAGCCTGTTCCTGAATGGCAGCAAGCAATGCAGGATTGGCATGTCCGAGCGAAGAAACAGCAATGCCGGCAGACATATCCAAGATCTTCCGTCCGTCAACTGTGTATAACCATACGCCCTCGCCTCTGTCGAAACAGATAGGGAATCGTCCGTAAGTATTCATCACATATTTATCGCATTCTGCGATCATTTGATTAGCAGTTGTCATAGTCTGCCTCCTTATGATTTTACCGGAATAATATTAAAGCCGGCATTATAAATAAAAACAACCCTCAAGTAAACTTGAGGGTTATGAGCGAGAAACGAGATTTGAACTCGCGACATCCACCTTGGCAAGGTGGAGCTCTACCACTGAGCTATTCTCGCATTTATTTTATGGTGTTATATTACCATATTATCTTTGATTTGTCAAGAACTTTTTTTAATTTTCTTTTAGTTTTTTCACTTTTTTATTCTCATTTTCTGCAGCATTACCTTCCTGCGTCTTGCGAGCGAGAAGACTCGAACTTCCACACCGAAGTACTAGATCCTAAGTCTAGCGTGTCTACCAATTCCACCACGCTCGCGACAAATAAATAAAAATGAGCCGTAAAGGGATCGAACCTTTGACCCGCAGATTAAGAGTCTGCTGCTCTACCAGCTGAGCTAACGGCCCATATTATAATTATCGCGTCCGGAGGGGCTCGAACCCCCGACCATCGGATTCGAAGTCCGTTACTCTATCCAACTGAGCTACGAACGCATAAAATATCAAAAGAACGGGTGGTCGAAGGGACTCGAACCCTCGACAACCAGATCCACAATCTGGCGCTCTACCAACTGAACTACGACCACCAAGTATTGCGTCAGCCAAGAATCGAACTCGGGACCCACAGCTTAGAAGGCTGTTGCTCTATCCAACTGAGCTACTAACGCGCTTACATCGGGATGGAGGGATTCGAACCCCCGCTTTTCTGCTCCCAAAGCAGACGCCTTGAACCGGACTAGGCCACATCCCGTAAGTCCAACAGGATTGTGCATATAATACCAAAAATAATACTAAATGTCAAGGAAAATCTCTTTATTTTTCTCTAAAATAATCAAATTTTTTTATTGACCATTTTGCAAAAAAGTATTACATTTCCATTATGAAACAGATCATTATCGATGAAACATCATCCGGCAAAAAACTATTTCGATTTCTGCAGCAGCGGATCCTGACAGAAATGCGAAACTGCGATATATTTCGCGTTATCCGGCAGGGCAAGATCAAGATAAACGGCAGGAAGAAGCCGCAGGATTATACTCTGCAGAATGGCGATGAAATCCGAATTTATCTGCCTGATGATCTTATCCTGCCTAAGAATGTCAAACCAAAATATGAAGGCGTATCAACAAGATTAGACATTCTGTATGAAGATGAGCGGATCATCGTCATCAATAAACCGGCTGAAATGCCTGTTCATGCGACCAACAATGACCACAGGCATAATCTGACCGATATGGTTCGGGCGTATCTGTATAAAAACAGTCCTTATGGACTACTTTTTGAGGCTTCTCCGTGTCACCGGCTCGATACTAACACAACCGGAGTTCTGATATTCGCCAAGACACAGGAGAGTCTTAACCGTATTACTTCGATTTTTCGCGAGCGTTCGTGCCGCAAGATATATAATGCGATTGTGCTTGGCAATATCGAGGATAACATTGTGATTTGTTCCGATATAGACACTTCGGAGAACTCGCAGAATAAAGTTGCCGTATCGAATCTCTCTGTCCGCACCGATATTCCGCCTGAATACAGCGGCTGTGTAACAATTGTGTCACCGAAAAAATTTGATGGTCAGACAACATTCTGCGAGATAGAGCTGCTCACCGGTAAAAAGCATCAGATTAGAGCACACTTACAGGCGATCGGGCATCCGCTCGTCGGTGATCAGAAGTATTTTACTGCCAAGTCCCAAAAATTCAGTGATGAGCATGGCATTCGGACATATATGCTGCACTGTGCACAGATAGAACTGCCGGAATACGGAGAATTTATTGCTCCGCTTCCCAATTGGTCAATGTGATAATCTGTAAGATTCTGTGGCTGCACTCGGAATGACATTCAGAAGAATTTTTCTCCATAATATGTATTCAGTTCATCCCAGAGAATAAAATCAGAATTTATCACCGCTTCATCGTTTGGTTCCATACACTACCCTATCAGCCGTAAGAATATAAATACAATAATAATAAGTGCCGTAAGCACCGCCAATATCCCGCTCATAAAGAATATAAGTATTGAGATATTTTTCGTATTGGCAGAACCGTTAGTCTTGCCGATCAAAAACTTATACACTTCATGGTCACGCACTCGAGGCTGCGTGATCTTCATCAGGATGTTATTGCAGCTCCGATAATCAAAGTCATCATAGTATATCGCCGCAAGATTAAGCAGGGCTTTATCATAATACGGAGAGTGCTGCTGTATCCTCTTATATGCAGCGACAGCCTCATTAAAGCTGCCCAACTTCTGCTGACATATCCCGATAAGGAAATCACGATAATCCATAGCGGATTTGTCTTTTATATTAGCCAAGACTTTGAGAGCATTGCTGTAATCCTTCTTGACGATATAACATTTCGCAAGATTAATATGAAAAAATGAAGCTTCGTTGCATATTACTGCCTTTTTGAGACACTGGATGCACTCATCTGTCAATCCCTTCTTATACAACGCTGCACAATATATATTAAGCAGTTCAAATGAGTTGGACACTGTTTGGTAGTCAGTCTTCTCCAATATCGCATCATAGAAACCATGATGAAACATAAATGAAAGACGAACAAGCGAAAAATAATAATTAGTATTGTAAGCAGCGTATTGTGCAAAACTTTTACGCGTCTGACTTATAACATCCGCAGAATATGTATCATCACGAACAAAATCAGATAATATCCGCATGAGTGCTGTCACTGCAAGATCCGGCTCATCATCGAAGTCGCCGAGAGCATCGAAAAACAGATTGAGATTAACCTGATGACGAACTTTGTAAAGTTTCATATAATACAGCGACATCAGTATAAACAGCGGAGAATTGAGACGCTCTGTCAGCAGGTTCAGACAGACATTAGCCTCTGCTTCGTTGCCTAATATCAGATAACACCTGATCAGATAATAATACGCCTCATCTGTCGGAAATGCAGACGGATTATCTATACGAAGCAGGAAATCCTGCAGCAATTTCACTGCATCACGGTAACAGCCGAGATTAAACCGGATTAGTCCATTGTAGAACAGATAATATGTGCGATAATACTTCGACGCTCCGAAAAGAAGGAGTTTCTTATACTTCTTCAGATAAAACTCCAACTCGACAAAACGCCCCTGCGTGCGAAGAATAAGACAATCATTGATAATAATATCTTTTGCACGGCGAAATGGTATAAGCGGCATCTTACCTCAGATAACGGAAAGCATTATAGAATGCGTCAACTATATCGTGTCCTATAAATGACCCGTATCGCGAGAAACGGCTCATCGCTTCGGAAGCAGATCTGTTCTGTGCCTGCACGGTTTCTTTAGACATCACAAGATCAAACTCATCTGCCAATCCGACTATCATCGCCATCGGCTCGATCATCTTACCTTTGAGCTTATGCGGCCAGCCTGTGCCGGTCAAACGCTCCTGATGCTGAGCGATGATCAGATGAGACTTCTCGCGGACATTCTCACCGAGATCTTTAGCGATCTTGCAACTCTCCTCGACATATTTCTGATATTGACGCTTCTCATTCTCATCATATTCGACACGGCGTTTCTCGACAAGCACCTTCGGCAAATTGAGGAATCCGACATCATGCAGCAAAGCACCGACAAGCAGCTCCTCGCTCCTTAAAGCATTGGGCTTTTTAGTCTTTTGCTGGAGACTCAGCTCAATAACGCTCGCTATTATCGCTACATCCACGCTGTGAATGAACAATTTCTTGGAGAACTTGAGTATATCTTCCAATTTCTCCGCTATATGAGGACTGTTGGAAAGAATACCTGAAAACAGTTTCTCTGTCTCCTTACGAAGCGTAAAGTCAAGATGACGGCTCTCATCATAGTGGAACAACTTGGAAGCCTTCAATATCTTGATACAATAATCAATGATAACACTGCGGCTCGTATCGTCGCTCTTATGCTCAACCGCTCGAACAACTTCTATCGGAGCGTAGATCTTGCCTTCAAGACGCTCAATATCTTTGACAGTCAGTATTTTCTCAATATTGAACAGGACTTGTCCATTCATATATAATGGCTTAAACAATCTAAAAGTAGCACCGTTCTGGATAAGCGGTTTCAGTTCACGAAGTGTATATCTTTCTATAGCAGACATTGAATCCTCTGATAAGTGAAATAAAATTTAAAGATACTTTGATTATAAACAATTACGGAGAAAAATCAAGTTGAATTTGAAAAAAAATGAATTCAGTAAAAATTCTGTAAGAAAATTACCTCATCATCTCTCTCACTTCCGGGTGAGCCGCAAGGAATGTGCAGCCGCCGAACATCTGATCGACAGGACTGCGGTATATGTTATATGTTCCCATACGACCGGAGCGTCCGCTTCGTCCGGAGTTGCCATGATACCCGCGGCGGCCTCGTTCCTCTCGTATTATCTTGCCTTCGGAGTCTCGCTCGACACGGCGTGCAGCATTACCACCGGGTCCGCCGCTGCCGCCGCTGCCGCCCCGACCTCCGCTGACATTGATCTTAAATATATTAACGAAGTCTTGACCAACCGGCAGTGTCAGATATATATTACCACCATCTCCACCGTCACCTCCGTCTCCGCCATCTCCGCCGGGACCGCCGTCAAGCGATGCGTATCGATTGTAAGCCTCACCATTGGCACCTGTGCCGCCTGTGCCACCGTCTCCGCCGTTGCCGCCGGATACATCGATAGTGATAGGAGCACAACTCATCAGATATGTTGTGGTTGTTCCCGGATAATACAGCAGTATCATACAGTCTGATCCGTCAGGCATCGTCTTAGGCGGTACAGAACGAAGATATGATGCATGGAGAGACACATCAGGTCCGTTCTCTCCATTCTGACCGTGACCGCCCAAACCACCGACACGACGGCTGCCATTGTGTCCAGCAGAACCTGTCGTGCCATTCGCACCATTGCGGCCGCTGTAGTCTAAACTGTGGAAACTCGTCCAATCAGTAGTGTAGCTCTTGACAGCACCTCTGAACTCATTGTCAGGTATAGTCAGCCGCAGGACATAGGAGTCATCAAACAGCCACTCACCCGACGGATATTTGGCACGAACTTCTAACTTATAGTCCTTCAATGTAACTATCTCGAGATTGCCATTGGATTCAACGGAAAATTCACTGAAATCAGGATGCTTAATCGGACGTGATTTTTCATATTCATAGACATACACTTCCGCAGTATACACTCTCCCCGGAACAAGAGTCCTGTCAGCATACCGTCCGTGGTATTTAAGCCGGATCTCCATAGCAGATATATCTCTGTCTTGGATAGACACTGCGATACAGCTGCATAATTGGAAGATGACAAAGCATAATATAGATATTTTAACAATTATTGTTCGTTTCATGATATTCTCCACACTATACAAAGCTAAGACTATATATTTACTTATAATACGGCAACTCCGTAATCCCAGGCAGATGATTGTATCGAAATCTCACAAGCCGCTTAAGCAGGTCATAATGTTCCATCTCCGTGATATGCGGATCATCTACATCATCCCGGATAATCTGCTGCATCGTCACAAGGCGAAAGCCGCATTGAGCATCATCTATCGGGTATTTGATATTAAATATAGGGATCATCGCAGGATTGACGACACGCACAGATGAGCCGTCCTTAACAATGTCGAACTTCACTATCGCACTCTCCGCCGTCCGTATCTCGATGCAGTCTTTCAGTCTCTCGAATGTAATATTTTTGCGGCTGAAATACCGAGCCTGTGCAGAGATGAAATTGCCAAGCGACTTCATTATAAACACATTCCGTCCGTCTGATGTCTTATGCCAAACCGCTTTATGCAGCACATGCGGATGATTGCCGATAATCACATCTGCTCCGGCTTCGGCAAGCATTGTCAGGTATTGCGTGTCTTTGTCATTAGGACGATATGTGTACTCCTCACCGAAATGCAGAGCGACTATCAAAGCATCAGATTGCTTCTTAGTGGTCCTGACCAGTTCCAAAAATGTCTGCTCTGATTCAGAGTATTCTTTGCCATACATATCTATGATATGTACAAACGGTTTGTCATCAGTTTCCGGCATCCTGATATTGTTGACTGAGAAAGTCACAGACACGAAAGATATTTTTATGCCGTTAATATTCATATATAACGGAGTGCGAGCCTCACTCGGAGTCAGGCCCGTTCCGCAGTGCATAAGTCCTGCCTGATTCACGGCATCAAGAGTGCCAAGCACACCGTCAGCTGTCTGATCGTAAGCATGATTATTGGCGAGTGACACCAGCTCTATGCCGGCAGCTTTAACCGCCTCTGTCAGCTCGGAGTGAGCATTGAACCGCGGATAGCCGGAGATCGGACGCTTGTCACAGATAGGGACTTCGAGATTGGCGATCGTCAGATCATCATCGGTAAAATACTGCTGCACATCGGCAAATAAGCACTTATAACCGTCAGGCTGCGACTGAGCAAACTTCTGTAACTCAATATGTGCCATTATATCACCGATCGCAGTTACGCGGACAGTCTGTGCCGACAAAGTTGAGAATGTCATAAACAGAAGTAACAGCACAATTGTGCGGCTAATATTCATAAATAAATCCTTAATATTAGTATAGCAAAAAAATCAGAAAAAACAAGTTTTTTCTGATTTTTTTTTGGGAAATATAATTAGGACTTATGAATTATTCATTCTCATCCAGTCCAGGATCATTTGTATCCGGCTCATCCGCTACCGAGAAGTCATCATCTGCACTCGGTTCATCCTGCTCAGGCAATTCATCTTCCTGCGGTTCAGGCGGATTGTCCTCTCCTGTAGGTGACTGAGCAACAGTGACTACGAAGTCAGGCTTGACGATCTTCACAAGTTTGATGCCGCTGGCTGTGCGTCCCTGCTGTGAAATAGTCGAAGCGTGGATCTTGATGATCTTACATGATGAAGTGATGACCATTATATCATCTGTCTGAGCGACCTGCTTAACGGCAACGACTTCGCCTTTCGCTTCATTATACTTATAATATCTCTGACCGCCTGTACCTCTGCCGTGCGGAGCGAACAGATCACAGTCAAGCCGCTTGCCGTAACCGTTCTCTGTAACGAGCAGCATAAGAGTGTCATCATTGACGACACACATTCCGCATACTTCGTCATTGTCTGTAAGTTTGATGCCGGCAACACCTCTTGCCGCTCGTCCCATCACGCGGACAGACTCTTCTTTCATGCGCAGAGCCTTACCCTGACGCGTGCAGATTATCACATCCTGGCTGCCGTCGGTTACTTTCACTTCGACTACGCTGTCATTTTCATCCAGAGCCAAAGCTCTCTTGCCGGAGGTTTTATTCTTCTCGAACTCAGACAGCGACACTCTCTTGACAACGCCCTGTCGCGTAACGAAGAAGAGATTACGGTTGGGATCGAAGTTTTTCACTGCGATAGCCGTCGTGATCTCCTCATTGGGACTTATGCCGATCATAGTCTTAATCGTCTCGCCTTTGGCATTCTTAGACAGCAGCGGTATCTCGTGAACTTTGACCTGATATACCATACCTTTATTCGAGAGGAACAGCAGATACTCATGAGTGCTGGCTACAAACAAATGTTCAATGAAGTCATCCTCACGAACATTGCCGGCACTGACTCCGACTCCGCCTTTGGACTGCGACTTAAACTCGTTAAGAGACATTCGCTTGATGAATCCGCGGTGAGTCAGCGTAACGACCATATTCTCCTTCTGAACAATGTCTTCGAGAGCAACAGACTCTACCTCGCTCGGCACTATCTGTGTGCGACGTTTGTCTAAGAACGGCTGTGTATCTTGGATAAGCTCATCCTTAACGATCTGCAACACTTTGGCTTCGCTTGCCAAAACTTCTTTATAATATGCGATAGTCTTCAATAACTCTTCGTATTCTTCTTTGAGCTTGTATGTCTCAAGGTTGGTCAGTTTCTGCAGACGCATATCGAGGATCGCCTGAGCCTGTATCTCCGACAAACCGAACCTGTCCATCAAGCCCTGCCGAGCCGCATTAGTATCAGCAGACTCCTTGATGAGCTTGATCACTTCATCAATGTTGTCAAGAGCTATGAGCAAGCCCTGCACGATGTGAGCACGCTCCTCAGCCTTACGCAGATCATATTTCGTTCGTCGGAATATGACTTCCTTGCGGAAATCGATATAACATGCGATAGTCTGCTTGATATTGAGGATCTTAGGCATACCTTTGTCAAGGACAAGGTTATTGACACTGAAGTTTATCTGCAAACTTGTGTTGGCATACAGCTGGTTAAGCACTATCTTCGGGATAATGTTTTTCTTCAACTCTATGACAATACGCATACCCTCACGGTCTGACTCATCACGAATGTCTGATATACCCTGTATGCGTTCTTCTTTGACAAGCTGAGCAATCTTCTCAATCAATGCCGACTTGCACACCTGATAAGGCAGCTCCTCGACGATGATCGCCTCTCGCTCACGCTTAATCTGCTCTATGCTGACTTTCGCTCGGACTACAATATGACCTCGTCCGGTCTTGAAAGCCTTGTTAATCCCGTCAAGTCCATAGATAATACCGCCGGTCGGGAAGTCAGGTCCTTTCAGATAGCCGATCAGTTCATCCAATGTTATATCCGGATTATCTATCTGAGCAGAGATAGCCTGCACTACTTCACCAAGATTATACGGCGGGATATTAGTCGCCATACCGACAGCGATACCGGAAGTACCGTTGACCAATAAGAATGGGATCGCAGCAGGCAGCACAGCCGGCTCCTGCAGAGAGTCATCATAGTTAGGTCCGAAGTCTACAGTCTCTTTCTTGATGTCTTTAAGCATCAATTCAGCAATCTTAGACATCCTCGACTCTGTATATCGCATAGCAGCCGGCGGGTCATTATCCACAGAACCGAAGTTACCGTGCCCGTCTACGACAGGATAACGCAGTGAGAAGTCTTGAGCCATTCTGACAAGAGCATCGTAAACAGACGCATCTCCGTGCGGATGGTACTTACCAAGCACATCACCGACGATACGGGCACACTTCTTATAAGGAGTATTAGACCGAATGCCTAACTCATCCATTGAGTAAAGTATTCTGCGGTGAACAGGCTTAAGTCCGTCTCGAACATCAGGGATCGCACGGCTGACGATAACGCTCATCGCGTAAGTCAGATACGAATTTCTCATCTCGTCTTCTATAATAACAGGAATTGTATTACCCATGAGAACACTCTTTTGCTTTTGAATTATGCCGTATTATACAAAATTTTTTGAAAAAAGTCAAAAGTTTTATGAAGAATTGCCATTCTAATTGTAGACAAAAAACTTTTTTTTTGGTAATATAATTTCTATGAAAAGTGTTAAGTCACAATATATTATTTACATTGCATTTGCAGTAATTTCTATCATTATTAATACTTCTACACAGATTATTGTTCAGACTGTATATAATCACATTGACTGTCTTATGCTCGACAGAGAGTTTTTCCACAATGTCACATTCGGTTTTATGCTGAAGATACTTATCGCAACAGGTGTTGCATTTATCTTTAAGTATATTATCGATAAAGCGATCGTCTTTGAGGTAAACGGAGTTCTCGACTCCAAGCGAATGAAACTCCGCCAATTTGGATTTTATCTGCTGTTCTCATTTGTTACGACGATTATCTTCTGGGGCATAGTACTTGTATTCAAAATGATATTCGCAGATCAATGGGCTGAACTCGTCGGCACTGTAGTCGGTCTGTCCATCGGCTACACGATCAAATTTTTCTTAGACTGCAAGATCGCATTTAAGCCGGCGATAGAGAATAAAGAAGAATGCTGATACATCAAAATCAAAATCATGGGTTTTCGACAGGACAGGTTATAGTAAAGGTATCTCGACAAAAAATGTCGTGCCGTGATTAGTTTCATCTTCTGATGACTGATAATATATCCTGCCGTTATGCTGATGCACTATTCGCTGACACATTGCAAGACCTAAGCCCTGCCCGTCTGCCTTAGTCGTCCAATACGGCTCGAAAATATCAGGATTAGCCACTCCTGCGACCTGAGTTTTCACTCCGCAGCCCCAATCCTGCACAGATATGCGTGCATAACTTGTAAAGCCAATATCGACCTGAGTCATATTGATCAGTATCTCCTGTCCGGGCAGGCTCGCTTCTATCGCATTGATTATGAGATTATTGAATACGCTTTTGAGAAGATTGGGGTCTCTGAGCACTCTCAGATCAGCTATATTCGGTGCAATGCGGACTGTGACATTATTTTTATTCAATGCAAAGAGTTCCGCAGAGTCATTCAGTATGTCCTTGATGCCGCCTGCAGCAAGCTCAATCTGACCGTCAGTCTTAGCAAGGCTTGAGAAGTCACCCAACTGCTTATCCATTCTTTCCACTTCCCGGATAATCGCATTCGCACCTCTGTCAAACACCTCATCAAAGTCAGCGGCATGCTTATCATGTTTCAGAATAAGCCGCTCAATGCCAAGCCGCACAGATGAGAGCGGATTGCGGATCTCATGAGCAAACCTTCTTGCAATATCCTTCCAAGCGAGGATCTTTTCATTCTGACTTATTTTCTTTCTCGACAATTCTATCTCACGGGTCATGGCATTAAACGACTCGGACAGAACAACATACTCATCGGTATATTGACTCGTATCGATGATCTGATAGTTACCGTCAGCAATCTGCTTCGTAGCATCAGACAAATCAGCAACCGGCTTAAGGAGCTGATTAGACAGAACGATCGCGATGAGCAGCACGACAAGGATGATCGGGAACAGCAGTGCAAGGAATAATATAATGAAACCAAACATAAAGAACCGACGATACATCGAAACTGTTGTCCAGCTTCGCAGAGACTGATCTATCTCAGTCATCGCATTCGCAAATGCAAAGTGTATCTCCTTCGCTATATTGATAAATCCTATAATGTCGCCATTCTGATCAATGATCTTCACAGGCAGAATGTGATATAGCCGATGATTGGCCTTGTGACGCAGCATTGTTATATCATCATCATTGCTTATCATGATGAATCGGCTCTGAGGAAGAGTGTATCCGTCCTGAGCAAACGGCATCACCCATAGCGGCACACCCGACAGACTCACGAGATGAGAGTCTTTAGTCAGGATAGCGATACAGTCTGCACCTGTATGAGACAGTATTATATCTGTCATAGACGCAAGTCGGTCTGCCGTGACATTCTGCGGAGACAGATACTCATCGATACGATCGAATTCATCAAACAAGTCGTGCTTCTTCTCGGCATAGTATGATGTGATCAATTCCTGTGAGAGGTCGAATGCCCTGCCGATATTATCCGAAAACCACACATTCATCGATGCCTGTATAAATCTGACTCCGATGAACAATGTCGGCAGCATTGACAGCATTATGACGAATATAAAGAAGATCGTTATCTTAAACTTAAGCATTTCGCCGAATGTCCGCCGAATGTATCGAACCAACAGCCGTATCAGGTATAATGTGATAAATACGAAAAGCACACCTGACAGCACAATGAAGAACACAAGCATGATCTTCTCTCGCTGCAGGAATGACTCGTCACTGGTGCGGAACACTTCCGAAACAAATCCGACAAGGATGATCGAGAGCAGCAGCCAAAATACAAGCGAAACGAAAAGCGGCAGATTGTTTTTTATAAAAGCCTTAATGTTAAATTTCTTCATATATTTCACTTCATTCTTCATCGATTATGGAACTATAACACTCCTGACTCGGATCTTATACCTGTCGAACATCAGCAGATTGATAGGCGGCGGGAATGTCATAAGGCTGACACTATACTCCACTCTGATACGGCAGCCGTGCACAGTTTGCTCCGAATGTCCGTCAGGCAGAATGCTGTCCATCGGGATATGTCCAAAAACAAGCATCTGTGCGAGGAACTCCTCAAATGAGTGAAATATCCTGACATCCTTCCCGCCGTAATAATCCTCTATCATATAACGCTCATTCCAGCGGTCGTACCGACACTCCCGATGAAATACGGCAGACTGCCCGCTGTATGACAGTCTGACATCCGAACCAAAAGACGATGACTCCGTAAGGAAATGCTGCAGCCTGTCATCGCTGAACCGAGACAAGATATGTTTATCAAGGCTAATATCAAGGTAAGTCTGCCCGCTATCAGAATGGAATGAATACTGAATATCATCCTGCGAACTGCTGTCACATGCACAGAGACAGAATGCAGAAACAATGGTTAAGATGCGGACAAGGAACTTAATCAAAATCAGATTGGAAGAATTCATTGAGTGCTGTATGTGCTTCTTTCTCAGCTGCACCGCTTACAAATATCTTAATAGTCGCTCCGCAAGGAACAGCCAACATAGCCAATCCAAGCACGGACTGTGCATCAACGCAAGATTCGCCATAAGATATTTTGACCTGACAGTCCAATGTCTTGCACAACTTAGCCAACTCAGAAGCCGGTCTCATGTGCAGTCCGTGCTGCCATTGAATAGTAACGGTGCTTTCAATCATGAATAATTATTCTTCAACACTAATATATCATAAAAAAAGTCACAGACAAAAGACCGTGACTTCAATTAGCAGGGGAAGGATTCGAACCTACGACCTTCGGGTTATGAGCCCGACGAGCTGCCAACTGCTCCACCCTGCGTCGAACTTGATTGTATAATACCATATTCGACGCAGAATGTCAAGTCTTTTTTTTACAAATATTATAAAATTTTATACATATTCTACGGGATAGCCGCAGAATATGTATGATCAATCAGTCATTAATATCTTCGGAAGCGGCATCAGCCTCATCTTTGGCAGTTTCCTCAGCCGCAGCTTCCTTATAGGCATCAGTCGCAGACTTCCACGCATCGACGATCATGTCTTTGCAGTCGAAGATGAAGTCCTTCATCTTAGGAAACTCACGCTTCGCCTCGGCATTTGCCTGACACCATATAGCCTGTATAGACTCACTTGACAGAGTTCCTCCATTCATAGCATACTCTCTTGCGATGCGACCGATTATATATGTTCCCGTGAATGCTACAGAAGCATTGATCACCCAGCCTAATCCCGGTATCAGACTGCAGAACAGCTTCGATGTAAGTCTCATCAGCAGTCCCTGACCAACGGCAGCACCGACAGTCTTGAGGAACTCTTTGGTATCGCAGTCGAAGTTATACATAGCGAAGATCTGATTGCACATCACGACCTGCAGCGGAGTCAGCACAAAAAAGTCTGCAACAGGCACGAACGGGATAAATCCGATCGCCGCTGATATACACGAGTAATTGCGGCTGACTATCTCATACTTGCGGTCTGTGATCGCTGCACTGTCGAAAATATCATAATCCAGCCCTGTATCAGCTGCATTGAGAGACAAAACCTCGGCGAGTCTCACCATTCTGTCGAAATCTATAACGAAGATATGCTCTGCTAAACTGTATGCAGTCTTGAATATATCTGCTTTCTCATCAGGATTAACCTCACCGACAGCATTAGTCAGATCCTCGTCCATAATGTCTGCATACCGTAGCTCCTCGAAGTCGAAATCAGGCTCCAATCCGAGAGTTTTGATAATATATTTCTTCTGAACCGCTCCCAATCGTTTCTTGTTGAGCGGATATAAAATTAAAGTCAATTTGCCGATCATCTTACAGCTCCTTAATATTTCTTTCAATAACAATGATAATTAAATGTCAGGTAGAAGTCAAGAAAAATTTGGAAAAAATGAAAAAAATCAGTTTTTAGATAAAAACTGATTTTTTTCCATATTATTTACGAATTACATTAAGAGTTTCCATTTTATGAGAAGCTGCTATATCCCAAGTATCACTATTTTTTATCACTCCAATAGTTTAAGTTTAAGCAGTTCGTATTTATCTTGTTTCGTCTCGCTGTCGTACTCTCTCTCATACAGCCATATATTGCCGTCGTCGTCGGAGAATACGGAGAGAGGCGGATAATGAAGACCAAGAGCAAATAAATCAACCGTCCGCAGCTTATCCAATTCGTCCAAAAGCCTAATATCAATCTGATTGTCCACCAAGTAACGATAACGAAAACCATAGTTTGCTGTAATGAAATACTTATCGGTAATAAATATTTCATACCCGATATTCTTTATTTTATATTCATTTTGTTTCTCAAAATATGATGTTCCGGTATTATAATGATAACACACCGTTCTTTTATCCACCCTATTACTATTCTCTATCTCTCCAATATACAACTGCTCGGCAATTTCATTATAATACATTGCATTGATAGAATGTGCATCCGTCAAATCCGATGTCATATCCTCAAAACATAACTGAGAACCGTCATCATTCAGTGACAGAATACCGTAAAATGATCGATACCCCGGTTTAAGCTGTGGAAAAATTTTTTCTGCAATACTTTTTTCCTGTCTAAAACGCATAACTATCTTGGGAGTGTATAAACCAAAGATAAACCTGTCATCAAATGAAACAATCCCAAATGAATGTAAAAATTCTTTCGTAATCTCAATTTCAGGACACAATTGTTCGAGCTGATAAGGTATTGCCCTGATTATCCTCATTTCTCCATTTTGAATGTCAAAAATGACAATTTTGTCTGCCGCAACCATATAATAATGACCATTCGTCCAAGTGACAAAAAGTCCGGCAGGTGCATCAATGCGTTGTACAATCTCTGCTCCTGCTTTCTGCGGATTGTAATCATAATTAATGACAGGCAGCGGACATGTACCGGGTTCAGGATTCTCATCTTTATGCTCAACTGCACGGCAGCTGCAAAGTAAAAGAATAATGATTATTATAAAGATAAAAATATCAAAGTTTCTCATTGTAACTTATCCTTTTTATTGAAACACCTCCGGCGGGTAGTCTTTCTCAAAATCCTCTATACTGTAATGAGACCATTCGTAATCGGCAACTCTCATTTATATTACTCCAGCAGTTTCAGTTTCAGCAGTTCGTATTTATCTTGCTTTGTCTGACTGTCATACTCTCTCACATACAGCCATATATTGCCGTCATCATCGGAGAATGCGGAGAGCAGAGGATAATGAATACCGAGATGAAACAAATTAATGGTTTTAAATATTTCTGTTTCCCCGCGAAACAGAATGTCGATATAATTCTCTACTAATAAGGCATTGAAATGGAAATGCAATCTTTGTGTAATATAATACTTGTCTGTAAAATATATAGAGCGAATAAAATCACTAACACCATAATCACGAAATGTTTTTTCATCGGTTTTCTCAAAACTCTTCGTTTGTATATTATATTTATAACAAAGTATTTTCCTTGTATTGGTAAAGCAAAAAATTGTCAGTGTTCTTGATATTTCGTCATAATATATCTGCCTCATATATTTTTCATCCGACAAATCCGCCGTTATATCAGCATAACACAATTGTACTCCATCATCATTTAATGATAAAATACCACTAAATCGCGGACTCTCATCTGCCAAAGCGAAAGAGATAACCAACTCTCTTTTCGAGTCATATTGCAGCCCCCGTATGTCAGTATATAATCCGAAATATATTTTGTCATTTATCTGCAAAATACCCATCACATGCAGAAAATCTTTATCAACATTAGGACACAACTGCTCAAGCTGATACGGGATTTCTCGGATTATCTTCATTTTGTTATACCGAATGTCAAAAATGATTATTTTATCTGCCGTAATCATATAATAATGACCATTTGTCCGAGTGACATAATACCCTTTAGGAGCATCAACTCGTCGGACAATCTTTGCCCCGGCTTTCCGAGGATTGTAATCATAAACTATTGTGCCAATCTCGCAAGTCTGCTGAATTACAGTTTTCTTCTCAGCCTCGTTTTTTTCTTCTTGAGGTTTCATTTCACGGCAGCCGAATAGTAAAATAAGAATTATGCCAATAATAAAGCAAGACTTGAAGTTGTACATAGTGTTTTTCCCATCTTTATTTGAACTTCTCCGGCTTCCATTCTTCCTTAAACTGATCTATACTGTAATGATACCATTCATAATCGGCAATTCTCATTTATATTACTCCGGCAGTCTCAGTTTGAGCAGTTCGTATTTATCCTGCTGTGTCTCGCTGTCATATTCTCTCACATACAGCCAGATATTGCCTTTATCATCGGAGAATGCGGAGAGCAGAGGATAATGAATACCGAGTTTAAACAAAGCAATAGTTTTATGTATTTCTGTTTCCCCGTGAAGCAGAATGTCGAGATAATTATTTAGTAAAATATAACCGGCACGGAAGCCAAATCTATTTGATACAAAATATTTATCTGTAATAAATAAACTATAGCTACGAAATTGAAGTTTTTGCTCATTTTGCTGTTCAAAGTGCTGCGTTTGTGAATTATAATGATAATGATATAATGTTTTATCTAAAATGTTATTATCATAAACAATGAGATCTTGCAAAGCTTTGTCATAATACATTCCGCTAAAATATTGATCATTGCATAAATCAGTCGTTATATCCGCATATTCCAACCGGTTTCCGTCATCATTCAATGACAGCATACCTTTAAAAACAGGTCTTCCGGCTTCTAAAGCAGAGAGAACCATCACCAACTCTTTTTTTGCATTATAACGCAACCCTCGCAAGTCAGTATGTAATCCGAAATAAATTTTATTATTTATCTGAAAAATACCCTTGGCAGCATGCAGAAAATTTTTGTCAACATTAGGACACAACTGCTCAAGCTGATACGGGATTTCTCGGATTATCTGCATTTTGTTATTCTGAATGTCAAAGACAGTGATTTTGTCTGCCGAAATCATATAATAATGACCATTTGTCCGAGTGACAAAAAGTCCGGCAGGAGCATCAATGCGTTGGACAATCTCTGCACCGGCTGCTTTAGGATTGTAATCATAATCAATTTTCGGCAAACCACATGTACCGGGTTCAGGATTCTCATCTTTATGCTCAACTGCACGGCAACTGCAAAGTAAAAGAATAATGATTATTATAAAGATAAAAATATCAAAGTTTCTCATTGTAACTTATCCTTTTTTATTTAAACTTCTCCGGTGGGGAGTCTTTTGAAAAATCATCTATACTATAATGAGACCATATTATTGCATGAGAAAATTGCAAGAAAGCATAATATGCCAATGAATATTTTTATAATTCTATTCATATTTTTATCCTCTATAATTATTAAATATATTATAAAGGATTAATACACATCTTGCAAGAAAAATCAAAAAAAAACATAT
>JAFYAI010000083.1 GCA_017540815.1 Spirochaetales bacterium | reverse complement strand
GTATGCCTAAGAATACAGTGATTATCAAAGTGACTGCAATAATGACAATCGGATATTTTAGTATTTTCCTCATATTGACCTCTTCTTGATATTAATAAAAATTGTTTCATATTTTTTTTAAGCAGCGTGCTAAACTGCTTCTCAAGCATTTCTGATGACAGACCGAGACAACTGCCTATCTTGTCACCATAAGCATAGAATGTGAATATAGGGACAATCCCCTGAAAAATCTGATACACATAAGCAGTCACTGAAACCTCACAAGGGGATCTCATTCTGCGGTGGCAGAGCTTCAAAAACCTGTCGGAGAATCCTGACATAAGAGGCTGCATAATACTGAAAAGCAGCCGATCATCGCCGAGTTCATTCTCCTTTACAAACTCTATCAGAAATATCTTGATGATATTTTGCTTGGTTTTAAGGAATGTCAGCAGATTATCCACAAGTTTGCCAATATACTTATCCGAAAATCTCATATTCTGAGGAAATATCTCGTCGATATGAGAGTACAGATCATCAGCATGACGGTGCAGCAGTTCGATAAGGATCTCGTGTTTATTCCTAAAATGATAATAGAGCAGCTTCTTGGTCACTCCTGCCTGCTCTGCGATCTTATCGACAGTTGTGCCGTCATATCCGCTCTGAGCAAAAACAGACTCTGCCGCCTGCAGGATCACTTCCTTAGCCATGCCTTTCTTAAGTCTGTCACGCTTTATGAGCATATTCGCTTCCTATTTGTTAGTTTACACTAAGTAGTATAATATATTTTATACAGAAAGTCAAGAATATTTTACACTATTTAGTGTAAAAAACAAACTGATGTTTTTGCATAAAAAAATAAACAAAAAAATTATCTTGACTAAGATAAAACAAGATAAAAAGAAAGGATTTTGCTGCCGCAAAATCCTTTCTTTTTATCTCAGTTTCACTTCGGTCACTCCGTAGTTCAGACCGCCGTTTGTCTCTTTCTCATAACCGAAGTCCACTACAAGACTGTTCATCTTCAGATACTGAGCAACGAAGTCTCGCAACGCTCCTGTCCCCATACCGTGGATAATGCGAAGTTCGCTGTAGTTATTGAGCATACCTGCTTCGATAAAGTCGTCGAGTTTACGCTCTGCTTCATCAACTCTGCATCCTCGCAGATCAAGCGTCATCGACTGAGTATCAGGCACAAACGAGACGACTTTCTTCGGCTGAGTCGGCGGAGCTTTGGGCTGCTCGATTTTCTGCAGGTCATCGGCATCGACTTTGATCTTGATAATACCGGCCTGTATCATATATGAAGCGATGCCGTTTTTAGACTTATTGGCAGTATCGATCACAGTGCCTTTTATATCTTTAGAGATAATGCGCACGGCATCGCCTTTCTCCAGCGGAGTATTAATGCAGTTATCCACTTTCTCCGCATTGACTTTGTGATGCTTGACATGCTCCGCAGCATTTTCGACATTCTTCTCCAGATTAGTGATGAAGTCCTTCGCCGCCGCAACAGAAGTTTTATCTGCTTCGTGAGTTTTGATATTCTGCACGAGATGCTCGAACTCGCGGCGGACAGTTTTCAGATAATCACGCTTTTTATCATTAATAAGTGTCAGATACTGATGCTCACGCTCTTTCGCAGCTGCGAGTTTCTGCTGTGCATCGGCAAATTTCCTCTCAGCTTTGGCTGTGGCTTCGGCACATTCGGTCCTCATTCTGTCCAGCTCGGCCTGCTGGTGATTAAGATTCTCGATGATCTTGTCAATCTCGAAGAACCCGTGCGACAGGATGTCTCTCGCATTATCAATGATCGCCGGCGGCATACCGAGATGTGCAGAGATCTCTATCGCCTTACTCGATCCGGGGATGCCGACAGTCAGCCGATAAGTCGGTCTCTGCAGTTCCGCATCGAAGTCCATAGCTCCGTTAGTGATGCGGTCCTCCTGCGTCGCGAAATATTTCAACCCGTTGAAATGCGAAGTCACAATGCTTATCGCATTCCGATCACGCAGATGGCCGATGATACTGATAGCCAATGCCTCACCTTCACTCGGATCGGTGCCTGTCCCCAGCTCATCAATCAACACAAGAGAATGTCCTGCCGAATGGTCTGTCACATCGATAATGCGGATAAGATTACTGATATGAGATGAGAATGTCGAAAGCGAAGCCTCAATGGACTGGTCATCGCCAATATCGGCACAGATATTCTCAAAGACCCCGAATGAAGACTGCTCATCAGCCGGCACACCCAGTCCCCACTGACACATGAGGGCACACAGTCCGACAGTTTTGAGTGCTACAGTCTTGCCGCCTGTATTGGGACCTGTTATGATCAGAGTATTGTAGTCAAATCCTATCTCCAGATTAAGCGGCACGATAGTGCCTGTCAGGAACGGATTCTTGGCATTGATAATGACGATGCGATTATCATCAGTCACTTTAGGCACATGCCATTCCCGCACAATTGTGCAGCGAGCCTTAGCGTTGACCACATCAAACCGAATCATCTCGTCATTGATCAGCTGCAGGATGTCAGCCTGATCCGCGATACGGCGGCAGTAACTTTTCAGAACGCGGTTCACCTCGGAGATCTCCTGCTCACGCAGCAGTTTGCCGTCATTATATATCTGCAGCACGGAAGCCGGCACAATGAATATCGTCTGACCTGTCGCCGATGCGGCCATCACCATCCCCGGCACGGCTCTCTTGAACGAAGGTTTAACTCCGACACATGGCAGTCCGTCTCGCAGTGTCACGCTGTCTGTCATAAGCATATTTTTCTGACGCAGGTCACTCAGTATCTCATTAGCAGTTCTCATAATGTGATCATCAATACGAGAAAGCTCCTGCCGAATGCGGAACAGCTCAGGTGAAGCCTTGCTGCTGACATTGCCGTCACCATCTATAAACCGCATTATATCATTCTGCACGGGATCAGCCAGTTTAGTCACCGAGAATATCCTGCTCACCAACGGAAATCTGTTATGCAGCACAGCTTCTTCGCCGGATGTGAGCTCCTCTAATCTGAAATACTGAGATACTGTCACTCCGACTTCGTAGATATTAACCGCAGGCAGCACATCATTCTTGGCTGTCCGCAGAATGTGCTGACCAATATCAAAAAAAATCTCACAGCCGAATGTGCTGTTGGGCTGACTATAAGCCTTAACCAGCTCGTTAAGCATCGCTGTCGCATTCTGCACAGTCTGATAATCAGTGCTGTGCTGCGATGACAGCAAAGCCTGCCTACCGCCGCTGCTTAGAGCAAACTCGGCAGTCTGATTTTTGATTTTGTCAAATTCCAATTTTTGATATAATGTGTGCATCATTGATGGCTCTTTATCGCTTCGATTTTAGACATTATCTCTTTGATCTTTTTCTCAAAGCCCAGTCCCTTCGGCTCGTAATACTTAGCGTCGGCGAGCTGATCCGGCAAACATCGCATCTGAGCAACAGGAATATCGAGATCATGAGCATACTGATACCCTTCTCCGTAGCCGGACTCTTTCATCAGCTTAGTCGGAGCATTGCGGATGATGAGCGGTACAGGCAGGTCCGGATATTTACGGACATCAGCGACGGCCTTCATATATGCGACATCCAAAGCATTGGACTTCGGAGCAACTGCGTTATACACAACTGCCTCAAGGACGGCAAGGCTCGCCTCCGGCATACCGATACTCATCACCGCTTCTTTGGCAGCGATACTGACCTGCAGTGCATTGGGATCGGCGAGACCGACATCCTCAGTGCTGAACCGTATCACACGCCGCATGATATACATAGGATCTTCGCCGGACTCCAGCATCTTCGTCGCATAGTAGACCGCTGCATCCGGATCGGAGTTACGCATAGACTTATGCAGTGCCGATATATAGTCAT
>JAFYAI010000011.1 GCA_017540815.1 Spirochaetales bacterium | reverse complement strand
TTTTTATTTTTTATTTTTGCTTTTCTTGGGATTTGATTGCTTTGGCTGCTCTGCAACAACAAATTGCTCTCCTCTTTTTACAATGGGGCGGCGAATGGAGTTGCCGACAACATCCGTTATTTGAATGTCTTCAATGAGATCTGACAAATGCTGCGAAATCTTATGAAATGAGCGGGATTTCTCACGATAGTATGTCTCGTCATTTTTCTTCGTATCGATATAGAAAATATAATCAAGTATATTGTCATGATTGTCAAGGATGTAGACCGCAGCACATGACGGTGACAATCGGCCTCGGTCAAATGAGATATTCTGCATCATGCTGTGAATTCGGCATCCGTCATAGTCCTGCATCTCCGAAGGAATAAACCTCAATGAGACATTCTGACCGGCGTTTAGGTGCAGCGAATCCATCGGTATCGCAAGGAACTCATTGCGAATGAAGAATACAGCCTTGTAACCTGTCGTCTCACCTCTGTTGGCACTGCGAAATGTAACTGTCTGCGGACTTTTGTCCGAGTATCGCAGCTGCAGCGATGCAATCGATAGTGCAGCAGGATGATTATTGATCTTAGGCACACCAATGCGATACTCAGCACTGTGTCCCGATGTATCATCAGCAGTTATGATAAGCGTATCGGCTTTAATCTGAGTCAGTTCTTCTTCCGGGATAATGATATTATTCTTCGGAAAGTTAATCACTGCGTCAGCGATATACTGTCCGACAGCATACTGCAGCCGTCGAATCGGCTCGTTAAACTGCATAAGCAGCTGATTATCCTCAGTCAGAACAGACCACAGCAGTTTCGGCGGAGTAATGTCATAGAATGTGCGGTCGCTGCATGCTGTCATAACCAAAATCAAAACAATTAAATAAAGTGCGTTTTTTTTCATATAAAGGCTCCTGTATGTGAGATGTTAGCACGCAAATCGTGTTATTCACCTCACTAAATTTTACCCTTATATATAACGCACGAAATGAAAAACCGGCTGAAAAAAATTGCAAAATTTTGAAAGAATTTTGCAATTTTTTTCAGCCGGTTTTCCATTCAAGGATCATCGGCGTTTTTAACACATTATATCGATGTTTATTCCTTCGTTAGGATTTTCTATCCGATGAACAGTTTTTTTCTTTTGAGCACTGCTGCTGCGGTTTTGTTCTTCCGAATGATCATCATCGTCATCACTGCCGGCACCGCTGTTGTGGCGGCGATGATTCGGATCGTCTTTGATCTTCGCATAATCTTTATCATTCTTCAAGACCTGCGGCACATCTTCGGCATTCTTCTCACTTTCTTTCTGAATATGACCGCTTATTACATCCTGACGAACAACCTGTGATTCGTTCTCGGCAGATACATGCCTGCCTATAGTTCCGACATGAGAAAAATTAGTCTGCAAATCAAGCGGTGTTACCATGTTATTGTTCTCCTGTTATTTATCTCCTTCTGCCTCTGGTTTTTCCTTTAGCAGCCGCTTCTGCAGCTTCGTCAACATACGCTTCGACATCGACTTCTGTGCCGCGCAGCAGGAATACTGACTTTTTATACTCTGTTTTCGCTTTAAGATATGAGTTACGGATATAAACAACTATACCCGGATAAGCGATCTTCGATGCGATAATACGACCTTCTGACTGCAGATTCATAAAATGCTCGTTAATCTCATCAATCTGCTGCTGATTCTTAGTAATCTTACTCTTAAGCACTGCGGACTCTTCTATCATCTTCTGCAGCAGTTCTTCCTTCTCGTCTGAGAGCTGCTTCGCTGTTTTCTTCATATATTCAAGATTTGCCAGATTAGGCTCCAAAGTCTGCTGCTCCTTGTAATACTGCTCCCGTGCAGTTTCAAGTTCCTGCAGCTGCTGACGCATCTTAGGATCGAAACCAACCTCAAGAACAGTCTCAGTTCCTGATACGGAGCCGATCTGCTTCGTAGAGATAAGTTCACCGGCACGAATATGACCGCCGACAATCGCTGCTCGTTTGCCTGTAACGAGAAGTGACTTCTTAACATCGATAAAGCAGTGCATAACACTGTCCTGCACGGTGACAGTTTCTCCGGCATCGATCTTAACATTCTCCAAGAACTTAGCAGAAACATTCTTACCGGCCTTAATGAAGCCTTCATTCTTGCCCATAACGCCCTGATTGATAATAACATCACCGTCGGCTTCAATATTTGACCTGCCGACTGTGCCATGGATCATAATATTGCCTGCCGCCTTGACATCGAAACCGTCTTCCACATTACCCGTAACAACTACACTACCAACGAAATCAATATTACCGGATTTGAGATTGACATCGCCATTAACAGTCATTACCTGCTCGACATTGACTTTGCCTGCAGAGAGTATAACCTGACCGCTTACATCGGCGATAATGCAGTTGCCCTCGATATGAGTATTCTTGCCGGCAACAAGCTCAAAGTCTTTACCCATTTTCTGCGGAATGAGTTCACCTTTTACTGTGCGTCCAGGTTCACCGCGTGTAGGATCTTTCTTGGTAGCAAGCAGCTGTCCTGCCGTTACATTCTCGACATTGCTGATATTTTTGAAGTCAACTTTGCCGCCCTCAGCCTCTGTCAGCCTAATGTTAGTCGATGTATTGAATTGATACTCCAACTCAGCATCTGCACCATTGACAGGTTTGATACCTTCTGCGACAAGAACCGCCTCATTATAGACAGGATAATCGATAAGTCTGTTAAGTGCATCGTCTTTAAGCCCGACGACGACACTGTTATTCTTAAGAATGGTATAAATATCTTCCAGCTCCAAATCGTATCCGCCCTGTTTCGGAGGTGTGATAACAAGGAATGCTTTCATATCATCAGTAGAGATCTGAATACTTGCTGTTGAATCGTTAAGGACATTAATCGGCATTTCTCCGATTTTCATATATTCGCCGGCAGCCTGCTTGATGATCTTCTTAACTGCTGCTGCATCATAATCTTTTACTCCGCGGTTAGCGATCTTGTTGAGAACCTCCGGCTCTGTAATGCGAGTTCCCTCACCCGACGGCGGTGTAACTTTGAGCAGAACACCGCGGCTCGTAACACGAACAAACGCTTCGGAGTTGCGATCCTCGACGATAGGGATCGGCTCGCTTTCTTCACCGAACTGCTCACTCATAATATTCTGATATATCTCGCCGGCATTATTTGTTTTATAAACATTGACAACGAAGTCTTTTTTGCCGAGTCCGAACAAACCTTTGCCGCCAAATTCCTTGATCTCATAATCAAGTTGGCTTATATCAACACCGAGTTCGTCTGCCGCCTTTTGCAATGCCGCCTCAAGAGATGCTTCGTGTATCTCTACGCTCGATTTAGATGTTTCATCTTCGATGATTTTACTCAATATTTCTTTTAGTTTTTCCATAATGCCGAAACCTTAGATGTATTAACCATGCACCACAATATAGTTTATATAAAATTATCGATATTTTCAAGAAGAATTTTAATAAAAAATAATTTTTAATAATAGTTGATATTTTTTATTATTTATGATAAATTTCAAATTATATTTTTACTTTGAATTTGTTTATTAAAATGAAATCACACGGATTTGCAAATTCCTACGGAATTTGCGATAATGCTAAAAAGTGATTTACGTAGTAAATCACAAATCCGTGTGACAAAAAATAATTAGGAGTTAAAAATGTCTCTATCCGACACAAAAAATCATTTGGAGCAGCTCAAAGCGAGAGGCTTTTTTAAGAACACAACAAATGAAGAAAACCTTGTTAAATTATTAAATTCCGATAAAATCACATTCTATACAGGCTATGATCCGACGAACTTCAGTTTCCATATCGGGCACATGGTTCCGATGCTGGCGATGCACCACCTTCAGGAAATGGGACATCGTGCATTGGTTCTCATTGGCGGTGGAACGGCTATGATCGGCGATCCGACAGGACGCACAGAGGCTCGTCCGATTATGACTAAGGAAAAGATCGATGATAATGTAGCCAAACTCAAAGTGCAGTTTGAGCGGTTTATCGCATTGGACAATCCTGACAAAGGACTTATAGTCAACAATGCCGATTGGCTGCGCAATATCAATTATCTTGACTTCCTGCGAGATATTGGCTCGAATTTCAGCGTCAATCGAATGCTCACATTCGAGACTTATAAAGAAAAACTCAAAGTCGGTTTGTCATTCTTGGAGTTTAACTACAATCTTCTGCAGGCTTATGACTTCCTCTATCTGTTTAGGCATTACGGCTGTGTGCTGCAGGCCGGCGGTGATGATCAGTGGGCAAATATGGTTTCCGGAGTTGAACTTATCCGCAGAATGGAGCGTTCGACAGATGTAGAATGTTTGACCTATCCTCTCATTATGACAAGCGAAGGCAAGAAGATGGGCAAAAGTCAGAAAGGTGCTGTATTCCTGTCGGAAGAACTTACACCTGTTTATGACTTCTATCAGTATTGGATCAACACAACCGATGCGGATGTCATTAGATTTATGAAACTCTATACATTCCTGCCGCTGGAAGAGATCGCTCGCTACGAAGCATTGCAGGGCGAAGAACTCCGCGAAGCTAAGAAAGTGCTTGCTTACGAAGTGACTAAGATTGTTCACGGCAAAGACAAAGCAGACGCTGCCAAATCAGGTGCTGAAGCAGCATTCGGCGGCGGCAATAATGTGGAAAATATGCCGACTTTTGAGATAGCTGCCGACAGACTGGGCAGCGGACTCGGTATCCTTGACCTCTATGCAGAATGCGGCTTATGCTCGTCGAAAGGCGAAGCTCGCCGATTGATACAGGGCAACGGTGCTGTTATAAATGGTGAGAAGATCACCGATCTGCAAATGACTGTTACAAATGCTAATATCACTGCAGACGGGATTATCCTCCGCAGCGGCAAGAAAAAAGTTATGAGGATTATTGTAAAATAATAGTCTGTCACGCTGAACTTGTTTCAGCATCTCTTGTAATGAGACCCCGAATCGAGTTCAGGGTGACAAAAAACACACTTCCTAAACAAAAGGTTTAATTAAAAAAATGAGAGTTGTTTACTTCTTAGATAATTTTTATCCGCAGATTAACGGTGTTGTAACTTCATCGATCAATACCTTTAACGAAATGAAACGGCTTGGACATGATGTTATTGCATTTGCTCCGATGCCTAAGAAGTCCGATATGAAAAAATTCCCGGCTGATTATTTCCCTGAGCATCTTAATTGGGAGAAACCTGCTCTGCCGGCATATTTTTATCCGGATTTTTATTTCTGTAACCCATTCTCAAATAAAATACTTAGAATGGTGCGGGATTTCAAGCCGGATCTGATACATTTCCATGCTCCGATGTCACTCGGGTATCAGGCCATTCGCATTGCACGCAAACTTAATGTCCCTGTAGTCGGGACATTCCACACATTTTTCGCAGAACCGGAGTATTTCAAAGTCATCGGCTGCGAGAAAGTCAAACTCTTCCAGATATGGGGCTGGGCATACTCAAATGCGTTCTTCGACAGAGTTGATGAGGTTGTTAGTCCCGGCATTCAGACAGCAAGTATTCTCAAAGACAAGAACACTCACGGACATATCACAATTGTGTCAAACGGTGTAGAAGTCAAAAAATATCAGAATTTCACATTCACAGGGCAGACATTCTTCGACGAAGATCCGGCTAAAGATTACATTATATATACCGGACGCGTCTCCGAAGAAAAGTGTCTCGAAGTCCTCCTTGACGCTATGGCACTAACTGTGAAACAGCGACCTAATACAGTCCTCGTCATTGTCGGCGGTGGTCCGTCTATCAGCAAACTTCGCAGGCGTGCCGACAATCTCGGTATCAGGCAAAATGTAATCTTCACCGGTATGATACCAAATAAAAATCTGCTGGAGTCAGGTCTGCTTAAACGAATGAAACTTTTCGTCACACCGAGCACCTCGGAAAACCAGCCAATGACCATTATTGAAGCGATAGCGTTTGGACTTCCGATCGTTGGTGTCAATGCCAAAGGTGTGCCGGAACTTATCGAAGACAACGGCATTATAGTCGAACCTAATCAGCCTGCTCTGCTGTCCGATGCGATACTGCGTATACTGAATGATCCTGCACTGCACAGGCAATACTCCGAACGCTCAATAGCTTTGTCTGCAAAATATGACATTGAAAACACGACATCCAAAATGCTTGAACTGTATCGGAAGGTAATCCGAGAATACGAGATGGAAAGTTAGAATTAATAAACCGAAAAAAAACAGCAAAAATCATAGATTTTTGCTGTTTTTTTTCGGTTTATTAACCTTCTGTCTTCTTAGGTTCTTCGTATATCGGCTTAAACATTACTACAGCCAGCGGCGGCAGTGTAAGGTTAAGCGAATAAGGCTGATTATCCCAGCCAATCTGATCCGACCAGAAACCGCCGCAGTTGCCTACACCGCTTCCGCCAAACTCAAGTGCATCTGAGTTGAAGAACTCTTCCCAATGGCAGTGCTTCGGTACACCTACCCGATAATTATGTCTTATAACAGGCGTAAAGTTTGCAACAACCACTACGCAGTCATCAGGATTGTCACCTCGTCGAATGAAACTGACAACCGATGACTCCCAATCATTACAGTTGATCCATGAGAATCCTCGTCCGTCGAAATCTACCTGATACAGAGCCGGAGTTTCCTGATAAACACGGTTAAGATTCTTGAAGAAGTCCTGAGTCTGTCTGTGCCTATCCCACTGTGTCAAGTGCCAATCAAGACTCTGCTCAGCATTCCATTCTGCCCACTGTGCGAACTCAGTTCCCATAAAGTTGAGTTTCTTACCGGGGTGAGCATACATGAATGACAATGCAAGTCTAAGGTTAGCAAATTTCTGCCAATCGTCACCTGGCATTTTGCTGATAAGCGACTTCTTGCCATGAACAACTTCATCGTGCGACAAGACAAGCATGAAATTCTCATTGAATGCGTAGATCATTGAGAATGTCAAGCTGTTATGATGATACTTTCGATAGATAGGCTCTTTCTCGATGTATCGCAGGAAGTCGTTCATCCAGCCCATATTCCACTTGAGACCGAAACCGAGTCCGCCAAGATATGTCGGACGAGATACACCTGTCCAAGCGGTAGACTCTTCGGCGATCATCAGCACACCTGAGTGTTCCTGATAAACCTGCTCATTGAGTCGTTTAAGGAAAGCAACGGCTTCAAGGTTTTCATTGCCGCCGTATTCATTCGGTATCCACTCACCCGGCTTTCGGGCATAGTCAAGATACAGCATTGAAGCAACGGCATCAACACGCAATCCGTCAATGTGATAATAGTCAAGCCAGAATAACGCATTTGAGATAAGGAAGTTGCGAACTTCGTTTCTTCCAAAGTTGAAGATATAAGTCGTCCAATCCTTGTGGAAACCTTTGCGCGGATCGGCATGTTCATACAATGCTGTGCCATCGAACTGAGCCAAAGCAAAACTGTCCGTCGGGAAATGTGCCGGAACCCAATCGACGATGACACCAATACCTGCCTGGTGACATTTATCGACGAAGTATGCAAAGTCCTGCGGCGTTCCGAATCGGCTCGTCGGTGCATAGTAACCTGTCACCTGATAGCCCCAGCTGCCGTCGAACGGATGTTCTGCGATAGGCATCAACTCCACGTGCGTGAAGCCCATATACTTCACATAATTTACAAGATCATCAGCGAAGTCGCGATATGTAAGGAATTCATTATTGCCTTTTCGCTTCCAACTGCCGAGATGAACCTCGTAAACAGCGATCGGCTTATCAAGATGCGACTCGGAGTCTCGTTTTTTCATATATTCGGCATCATTCCATTTGTAAGAACCGAGTTTATAGATAATACTTGCTGTCTTCGGACGAAGCTCCGCACGGAATGCGTACGGGTCGGCCTTCTCCAGAATGCGGTCATCCTGAGTCTTGATCTCATATTTATAGCACTCACCTTCCTGGATATGCGGGATAAACAGCTCCCAAACACCGCTTGATCCGCGAGTCCTCATCGGATTGCGGCGACCATCCCAATTATTGAAGTTGCCGACAACCGACACTCGCTTAGCATTCGGTGCCCATACTGCGAAGAATACACCCTGAGTCTTCTCCAACTCGATAACATGTGCACCTAATTTATTATATACTTTATAATGATTACCCTCATTAAATAAGTGCAGATCAAAATCTGTTAATACAGGAGGATATTTGTACGGATCATCGATTTCCCAAGAATAACCTTCCCAATTCGTTAATTTGAATACATAATCCGGTTTCTCGGCTTTATCCAAAACGACCTCAAAAAATCCGTCATCATGGATCTTATCCATCATCAGATATTCCTTCTTACCGCCTTTCTGCACTGCTACTTCCGCACTTCGTGCCTCAGGCGTAAATGCTCTGATAACACCAACCTTTTTGCCATCCAACTCCGCTTCGTGATAACCCAATACCTGAAACGGATCCCAATGATACGAATATACGATTCGATTCAAATCTTCGTCTGAAACTGTCCTTGCCATTGTGTACTCCTGTATTTTATTTATGTTT
>JAFYAI010000082.1 GCA_017540815.1 Spirochaetales bacterium | reverse complement strand
TTTTTCGCCGATATAATCCTTCAATGCCTGAAAGTGTTTTGAGATTTTCATAATTATACTCCTTTATGCAGTGTTCCTAAAAAATGAATCATTGCCTCTAAAAATTAATCACCCCTTATATATAACGCACGAATTGAAAAACCGGCTGAAAAAATATGCAATTTTCTATAGAAAATTGCATATTTTTTCATTTTTTTTGTAAAAAAATCATTTTATCACTTGTTTTTATAGATTTATTATCCGATTTTCCTTTATATAGGCATATATCACAAAAAAAATTACCTATATAATCATCAATAACTAATAAGGTCAAAAAAAATGAAAAGAATATCACCATTCGGCACAATGATTGTTTCTCTCATTCTCGCAGTCATATTCTTAGTAAGCTCTTTAGGTAAATTCCAATCAATTGTTCATAGTGATGACAGTAAGATTATACTAAACAACCTCATTAATGATGACTCAAAACTTCCTTTTGAGTATCATATTCTGGCAATGGATGCAGACAGGAAAGAAATTTATTCAATGAATATTCCTGACACTTCATTTTATAAACTATCAGGCAGCTCAGAGCCTTATAAACTCGTCATGTACCGTATTGCATGTAATTGGTACAAAGTATATTTCAACGGTCATTTAATCGGTTCATACGGCAATACAGCTGATACTAACTCGATTATATGGAACAGCATTGCAGATTTCTCAATCGATCCGCATACAATTGATAAAAACAACACAATAACTATAGAACTTTACGGACAATATGAGATTGGCAATCTATCATTTCTGCCTTTCATCACTGATATGAACGAAGCATCACGCATAACAGGCTGGCTGCGATTCATGACCGGATTTTATACAGCGGCGATCGGTATTCTTCTGTTGTGTTTTTTACTTCTTTTGCTTTTATCAACAATGATAGAACAGAAGAATCTGGCCTATCTATGCTATTCCATCGCCACATGCTTGGCAGCATTATATATATGCGACAGTATCACTATTCCATACTTGAATATATCCCTTCTCAATTTCAAAAAACTCATATATACTGCTGTTTACTGTTCAATCGCTACATTTAGTCTTGCTATTCATTTCCATTTCAACCGAAGATCACCTCTTATATTTGCACTTATACTGTATTTTCTGAATTTGATGATAATTATTATTTCTTCTGATACAATAGTTATCAGGAAATTGGCTGTTATATGCAATATCGCAATCCTGTCAAATGTTTTATGTTGGATATATATCACTATTACAGAAAAAAATAAACATCAAGAAGCGAAAATTCTCTGCATCGCAGCAATATTTTTCCTGCTTGCATCATTCTCAGATATAATATTCATGTTTGCAAGGACAAATTCGTCATTTAATTTTCTTTGTACAAATATTTTCGGAGCATTATTTTTCTCGATCGCTATTGCTGTTATGATATTCAACGAATATATAAAAATGCACTGTAACATTCTTACAGAGAAAGAACAGGGCAAAAAATTGTATGACAAGTCAATAAGAGACCCGATGACTGGTGTTTTCAATAAAGGCTACCTCACAAACACACTTAATGCTTTAAATGATATGTACACCATAATTATGATTGACGCAGATAAATTCAAAAGTATCAACGATACTTACGGACATGACTCCGGTGATGAAGTGATTCATCGTATAGCCGACACTTGCTGTGAGAATGTCAGGAATAACGATATTGTCTGCAGAGAAGGCGGAGATGAGTTTGTTATTATACTCCCTGCATGCAGTGAAAATGTCGGCAATAATGTCGCACATGCTATTCTCGATGCATTCCGCAGACCTTTCACTTTAACTAATGGCACAACACTCAATATGTCATTATCGATTGGAGTATATTGCAACAGAACCGGCTCTGTCGATCCAACTACAGCCCTCCACTATGCTGATCAGGCACAATATGCCGTTAAACAAAACGGACGCAACAATGTTATGTGCTATTCTCAAGCCGTTCGCGACGGGCTTATTCCGAAAGAAATGATGTAACACATTATAGATGTGATCATTATATCGGATAGATCTGAACTTTTACATTCGTGATATTGGATTCTTAACTCTTAAGTACTTCATTCGGCTTGAGTTTTGATGAATGATATACCGGCACAAATGCAGACACTATCGTCATAACAACAACAATAAACGATATGAAGAAAGTCTCCCAGAAATCCAACTTAATTATAAAACTCGATTGATAGTATATTGAAGTATCATAAATAACGACATTCGGGAAGTATATTCCGGGCACAACAAATTCAAGAAGATATTGGATATAGCCAAGCACGGCATTAATAACAAATTCAACGACATGGAAGATATTCGCAATATTAAATGCTATGAAATACCCCAATAACACACCTATCATACACCCGATGAATCCTATTACAATGCTCTCTATCGTATATATAGTCGTAATATCATCAGGCGTTGTGCCGAGTGCCTTAAGGATTGAAATATCCTTCTTCTTCTCTGCCAGCATTAGTTTCAGAGCTCCGAAAGTATTAATGCTTACCATCAGGAAGATAATCATAAACAAAAATACTATCATCACCTTCTCAAGTTTCAACGCAGCAAAATATCCTTTATTTATCTCCTCTGAAGTCTGAAGCACCCAATCATCACCAAGTATGCGGCTAATCTGCTGCAGAGTCTGTTTCTTATGCTGAGGCTTGTATAATTTCACTCCAATATCAGCCGGATCTGCACTGCCGCACAGCGGGATCATTGACTCTATCGAAATATATCCCCAATAGCGGTCATAATCATAACTCTCCGTTCTAAAAATGCCGCTTATCCGAAACGGCACTCCGCTGCTTTTGTAACTTGCCAAACTTATATCAGGTGTAAGCATCAGATAATTAGTTATCCCCATTGCCAATCGTTCAGACAGAGGCTCTCCGATCACTATGCTGTATAGTTCATCCGGCAAGTCTCCTTTTTTTATCGTAAAATATGTCATAAAGCGACTGTCGTGCCGTATCTCATTCAAGTCCAAGCCTCGAAGTTTCAGAACCATCGCTTCGTTGAGATACTTTCTGTCAGCACGGAAAACTATCTCCTTATCGATATAAGGCACAACTGCAGCCACATTATCGATAGCATACAACTGTTGCTTTATTCGCTCTACATCCGGTTTATCGATAACATTCATATCTCGGCGAGAGATATTGATATGGAAAGATCCGATCTCTATACGCCGAGATATATGATTATCCTGGAAACCATTCATTATACCGAGGACGACTATCATCACGGCAAGTCCCAAAGCAAGTCCGAGGAAAAGGAACAAGAATATGATATTGATCTTCTTGCCGTTCTGCCGATTCATATACCGGCCGGCAATGAAGAATTTGAATAAAGTATTGGAATGTACCATTATGCAGCTAACGAATTACAGTTCCTGCTCGAACTTCTGAGCAGTTATCTTGCGGTCAAGCAGTTTCTGCAGCTCAGCACCTGTTTCAGATACCTTGCCTGTATCAGTCGTATCGAGCACCATCAGTTTAGTGTATACTGCCGACAAATTCTGTTTGATTCGCTGCAGCTGCAGTTCGAGATTCTGACGATTATCGTTCATCGTCTTAGCAAATGAAACTTTTTCTTCCAATCCCTTGATTGTAGTCTCATTCTGCGGCTCTGCAGATTTTGCTTTAGCAAGTTTTGCTTCCAGATCGTCAAGCTGATCTCCGCTGTCTATGATGCTGTTGACATTCGTCAGCTTCGCAGCCAGATCTGCTGCTTTATCCACATCTTTCTTCATCTCATCAGCGATATAGCCAAACTCCGCTTTCATATCGTCATGCTTGACAAGTTCAACAATCTTCTGATACGTTGCCTGACATTCTGCGACATCACCACCATACTGCGTTGAAGCGGAAGCGATAGCAGCATTTGATACAGACTTATTCTTAACAGATAAGCCTGCCAATACAAGCAGTACACCTATAACGATTGATAATACAGCCATGAATTTATTAGGCGATGAGATAAGAGTAACAACTCCATAAATGATCGCACATGCCCCCAACACAAACAGCAATATTTTGAGCCACTTCATTCCCTGAATTTTCGCAGCAGCGTTTTCCTGCTTTATCTGTTCGATTTTGCTTTTATCCATTTTTTCTTCCTTATAATATATTATTTTTCTACAACGAAATACTCGCTGTTTTGTTCCAATTCATACATGCTGATCTTGTATTCCAGCGTATGGTCACCTTTCTTCCCCAAGCCTTTGCAGCGGCGTTTCTCTTCTTTCTGCAGCTGCTTGTCATTGACTAAGAATGGCCAATATGGGAAAGTCATACACTGCGTCGGACGAACAGGATATATAATGCAGCCATTGCTCCAAAATATGCAGTCATAGTTAGACTTTTCTTTAAGGCACAGCACCTTCCCGTCACCACGCTCCACAAGCCGGCAACACTGTTCCATAAAATCATGCAGAGACAGATTGAGATGGTCTGCGATAGCCATCGCATTCTGCTTCGTTAGGAACACATACCCCTCATCATGCCGACAGCAGTTGGAGCACCGCTGACATTGGAAGTCCATATCCTCAAGATTTTTAATCGTCGTTTTGCTTAGTTCGTATTTCTTATCCGACATATATCATTCCCAAAGCTAATATATCGATATTATACTGTAAAAAAAATATTTTTACAAGAGAATTTATTAATTATTAGATTATTTGCATATTTACTGCTTCGGCACAACGGCTAAGAATGTCAGATCCGCATTACTGTCATTGATAAGCGTATGAGTGTGACCTTTTGGACAGTAATGACAGTCACCGGTGGCAACCCGCTCTTCCGCACCGTCATATATTGCTTTGCCGCAGCCGCCGGTAATGAATATTATCTCTGATGAATCATCATGCGTATGCACACCGATTGACGCACCCGGTACAAGTAACCCATCCATTATCTTGTTAAGACCGTCATCGAACATTTTGACATTATATTCTTTCTCACCGCCTTTGAAATGTGGCTTGGCTTCCCGTTTTATCGTATCAAAATCTATTTTCATATATAACACTCCTATTCATAAAAAAATGAGGTTTTCATTAGAAAACCTCATTTTTTTATTTAATCTTATATTTTGTTTTGAACTTCTCAATTCGTCCTGCGGTATCAACAAGGTGCTGCTTACCGGTGAAGAACGGATGACATTCAGAACAAATTTCAACACGTATATCTTTTACAGTTGAGCGTGTCTTAAAAGTATTGCCGCAAACACAAGTTACGGTAGCTTCTTCGTACTTCGGATGTATATCTGCTTTCATTAGAATCACTCTCCTTATTATATTTTTTAGTATTATAGCATATTTTTTTAATAATATCCACTAAAATTTGCAATAATTTTACATATTTACTGATTCATTGAGTCAATAAATGCCGCATTATCTTTAGTTTTCTTCATCTTATCAATGAGGAACTCCAACAGCTGAATATCATCCATATCATAGAGAACTTTCCTCAATATCCACAATTTCTGGATCTCTTTCTCACTCAGCAGCAGCTCTTCTTTACGCGTGCCGGATTTCTTTATGTTAATAGCCGGGAAGACACGCTTATCGGACAACTTCCTGTCGAGACAGATCTCCGAGTTACCTGTTCCTTTGAACTCCTCGAAAATAACATCATCCATCTTAGAGCCTGTATCTACAAGACCTGTTCCTATAATCGTAAGGCTTCCGCCTTCTTCGATATTACGAGCCGCTCCGAAAAATCTCTTCGGCTTATGCAGTGCATTGGAGTCCACACCACCGGACAGGATCTTGCCTGAAGTCGGCAGCACTTGGTTGTATGCACGAGCCAATCGTGTGATAGAGTCCAACAGAATGACAACATCCTTCTTATGCTCGACAAGCCGCTTAGCCTTCTCAACAACCATCTCTGCGACATGCACATGGCGTGTTGCCGGCTCATCAAATGTGCTGCTGACAACTTCACCTTTGACTGTTCGCTGCATCTCTGTTACCTCTTCAGGCCGCTCATCAATAAGCAGGACGATGAGATATACTTCAGGATGATTGATTGCAATGGCATTCGCTATAGTCTGCATGATAGTCGTCTTACCTGTTCTCGGAGGAGAGACGATCATTGAACGCTGTCCTTTACCTATCGGAGTAAAGAGATCTATAATGCGTGTTGTCATATTGTTAGTCATATCCGAACCGGATAAGTTGAATTTTTTATTAGGATGGAGCGGCGTAAGATTATCGAAATGCACTCGATTAATCGCTACAGAAGGATCTTCACCATTAATACTCTCAACTCGAAGCAAAGCGAAGTATTTCTCATTATCCTTTGGAGCACGGATCTGACCGCTGACTGTATCACCGGGCTTAAGTCCGCAGTGCTTAATCTGACTTGATGCTACATATATATCATCCGGCCCCGGCTGATAGCTGTATTCGACTGATCTGAGGAATCCATACCCGCCTTCCGGCATAATATCAAGAACACCGCTTGCAAATATCACACCGTGATTATCTGTATGCTGCTTCAAAATATCAAATATGATACTTTGTTTCTTCATAGTGTTGAGATTTTCTTCAAATGTTACACCCATTTCATCAGCTTTCTGTTTAAGCTGAGCCACTGTCATATTTGTTAGATCTTTAATATTGATTCTTGGGGCATTAGGATCATCGTTGATTTTCTCTTGATTAGCATCTTTGGCACTATTGTCTTTGAATTTCACCTTATGAGCAGCGGTTTTGATTACTTTCTTAGCACCTGCTTTCGGTTCGGTTGAGACAGTTTTTTTAGGCTTCTTCTTCACAGCCTTTTCGGTCTTAACAGCCACGTTCTCATCGGTGTGTTCCGCCTGTGCTGTATCCTCAGTTTCAGGCAGAGCAACATCTTTGTTCTGACTGTCGTCAGCCTGCTCCGGCTGGACATTTATTTGATTTTCGTCACTCATACAGTCTTTCTAACTCCTAAGTTATTTAGCATCTCTGATTATTTCACATCTTCCGTTAAATATCACACCATCGGAGATTTTTATCTTCCGTGCTCGGACATTACCATAGACCCGACCTGTAGGCTCCATCTCCACTTTGCTCTTGGCATGAACATCTCCTTTGATCGTGCCGAGGACGACAACCGTATCAGCCTCAACATTAGCCTGCACAACAGCATCTTCACCCACAACCAAAACTCCGTCAGCATTTATCTCTCCGATGAATGCTCCGTTTATCTTTAGTGAGTCTTTGAAAGACAACCTCCCGTTAAAAGATGTTGTCTTTCCTAAAATGGTCTTAATTTTTGTATTATTATAGTAATTTTCAAGTAAATTAGACATGCTATTCTCTGATAAAACTAAATCTGACTGTTTATATATATCAGATAAGATTTTTACGAAATATACTCCGCAAGATTACAGTATCAATCGCATTAGTTAGCAGTGTCAAGTCTTTTCAGCAGCTTTCTGTCCAATTCATCAGCGGACAGCTCTTCCTGACTAATGCGAGTCTTCTTATTCTCTATATCGGTCATCTGATCATCGAGACTGCCGATGAGAGCGACAGTTCTGTCATATTCCACATTAAATTTTGCAACGAAGTCTACAAGTTTCGCTTTCAATGCAGCGAGATCTTCCAACTGAGACAACTCAGCCAAATCACTCTTCATCGTCGCTAAAGGGAATTTAATATGTTTCGTAAAAGCAATAAGATTGCTCGTCAATGACTCTACAACTGCGAGTTTCCTCTCACGATTGACAAGTCGGCGGACAAGTTCCTTATGCTTGATTACATTTCGGATCCGGGCAAGCACTTCAGTAAATCTGAAAGGCTTAATGATATAATCCTCGATCCCCATCTCCAATCCGATAAGTTTATCCATCGGATCATCAACGGATGACATTATGATAATCGGCAAATCGCGATACTCAATAAATTCCTTGCCTTTCTTAAGAACCTGTGTTACCTCAAAACCTGTCATAGACGGCAGCACATTCTCAATAAGCATAAGATCCGGAGAATGCTCTGCAATCATTGCAAGAGCTTCATCTCCGTCTGTTGCCCTAATGACTTTGAAAGACAGCTTCGTAAGCATTATATCCAGATTGTCAAGGTTTTGTTTATCGTTATCAACGACTAATATTTTACCTGTCAGCTTCATGCTCCCCTCCAAACATTAGGCATTCTGTATTACTTCGACTTCGGACTGTTTTTTACCATTTGTTTCAGTTCTTTTCCCGGGCGGAACACACAAACTGCATGTTCATCAACCATAACCGCTTCTTTTGTCCGCGGATTGATCGCATGTTTCGGCTTGCGAACCTTAGTCTCGAATGTTCCAAAACCGCGCAGTTCGATATGCTCACCTTTGGAAAGACTGACTTTAAGCACCTCAAAAAGGCTGTCCAAGACATTCACTACCACACGATGATTCACATCTTTTTTATGCAGATCCAAGTGTGTACTGAGAATGTTTTCCTGAACAAGATAAGCTAATTCCGATTTAGTCATAGTTACTGATTAGTTAGGTGCGTTTTCGTTAAATACATTCTTGATTCTTTTAACAATGCGTGATTTCTTTCTCGCACCGTTGTTTTTGTGCAAAACATTTCGTTTTACAGCCTTATCAACTTCGCTCATGTAAACACGCAGGTTAGCTTCTGTCTTCTCACGATCTTTCGCAATGATAGACTCGCAGAGATTACGATATGCTGTATGAACCTTCGACTTGATGACACGATTCCTTGCTCGATGAACAAGATCCTGTCTCTCTCTTTTTAATGCTGATTTGTTTAATGGCATATATTCTCCTAATAAACTATATATATTATATGATTATTTACTAAATAATATTACCGTTCTCTTTCTACATTCTGTATCATATCAAAACATTTCAAATATGTCAAGAAATTTTTAGAAATATTATATTTGTAAAGTTTTTACAAATATAATATTGCAAGATTATTTGCGTTCCAGCACATTTTTACCAGTCCAGTCTGATCAAATACCAATGCCGTTTTAATAATCTTCCTTCCACTTGCAATATATGGCACTGCATATTTTTTATCCTCAATCTGCTGCAATGCCGCCGCAGCCAACTCATCAGCTTTGCCATCACGGCAATATTTCAGCTCAAAGATATACACCTTGTCTTCCAATTCCACGACAATATCCGCCCGCCCCAAAAGTGACACACTCTCCGCTATCGTGCGATAACTTGTAAGTGAGAACATCATAAACAATATATTGCGATACATATCTTCATTATAATTCTTATCCTGCATATACGGCAGTGACGCAACAGCTGAACGGATCAGAGTTTCCAACTCAGCCATATCGGCATTCTCCAATGCACTGCGGAATGCTTCAACCGTGACACCGAGTTTCTGCTCTTTAACCGAAGAAAACCGCCTAATCAAATGACGATAAAAACCTGTGCGCACCTCGCCATTAGGAATGTCAAGGGTATATAGTTCAGAGTTTTCATCATAACTTTTCAGTGTCAGATAGCCTGACTGATAAATAATCGGCAGGAAGTTATCATCAGTCGGATCAAAATCATCAAAATCCGATTCATAAGCAACTACATCCTCAACAAAACCGGAAATATCGGCATTTTGATGTTCCAGAATCTTCATTAATGACGACGGTGTGCCGCTGCCGAACCATTTATATACAAAACTATTCTCTGCAAAAGCATTTATCAGGCTGAACGGGTTATACACATCAGTCATCGATTTACTGAAATGATACCCGTCATAAGTCAGTTTGAGTTTCTCCAAACACTTCTGCCGTGTTATTTTTCTTGCAGCTGCCATATCATCGATTCTGTCCGAAAAATCCGTCAGCAGTTCTTCCTTTGTAATACCGCATATTGTAGAATATTGGTCGCTCATACTTATATCGTTAATGTGATTCAATCCGCTGAAAATATTCAAGTGTGGCACGCGGGTAATACCTGTCAGGAATACGAAATTGAGATATTCGTCACAGCTTTTCAGAACGCTGTAAAAGTCACGAATCATTGTACGATTGATATTCTCGACATCAGTATATAACGCATCAAGAATGGGTTTATCATATTCATCGATAAGAACAACAGCCTTTTCATTGGCTGCTTCTTTTGCAGCAACAATCACATTCTTAAATCTGACATCGTAACTGGTTGTCGCAGCCGGAGTTACATTATATTTCCTCTCATATCCGATTAGAACATCATTAATTACAGCCTGAAGTTTCTCATTCTTCTCATAACCGCTCAGTCCAAAATCAATGCGAATAACAGGATATTTCTTCCACTCTTTCTCAAGATCGGCAATCTTTAGTCCTTCAAACAGTTCCTTCCGCCCATTGAAATAAGCATCCAAAGTCGAGATTAACAAACTCTTCCCGAAACGGCGTGGACGGGAAAGGAAGTAAACCGATCCGTTATGAACCAAATCATATATCAGGTCGGTCTTATCTGCATAAACATAATCATCTTCCCGAATTTTTTCAAAAGTTTGAATGCCGAGTGGCAGTTTTTTCATAGGATACTCCTAATGAATTATAACAAAAAATCCGAAAAAAACAAGTGTTTTTTTTGGATTTTTTGTTATAAGTGCAGATTTTCTCTCAGTCTTTCCTTCAACAGTTTATACCTCTCAAATTTTTCTTCCTTCGCAAAATGAACATCGCGGCTCTGAATGGGATTGTCTGTATAGTCAAGTTTCTCATCGCCGAACTGCTCACTTGTCAGGTCAAATACAACATTTCCTACAACATTATAACAGTGATAGTTGCCGTCAGGACGAAGGATGCCGCGAACTTCACCGCCAAATATATCTTGTGCCAAAAATGCCGTAATAGAACACTGTCCCATTGTCGGATTATCCGCTGTCCAGCGGTCACGCATCCTCGGAGCACAAGTCTCAGCACAGCACACATTCAACAGAGCCTCATATAAACTCTGCACAGTTTGTATGCTTGGATATTCAGGACATTCTATCTTTATGTCACAATTGTGACAGCCATAAAACTTTATCTTTTTCATATTTATTCACCTTGCTATAATTTTTTCTGTCACACGGATTTGTTCGTGCCTAACGGCACTCACGGAGGGGAAAATGTAAGCGAAGACCGTTAGGTCTGAGCCAATCCGTGTGATTTCCCACTACAAGTTAATAATCGCCTCAATCGACGCTGCCTGATTATACGGCTTGAACATCACAAGCGGATGCACACGCGATGTCGGCAGGGCATTAAACGGATTGAGGATGTATCCCAAAACATGCAGCCCTTTATACGGCGTTGACAGCAGGAAATTCGATACTTCGTCAAGCAAAAGACCTATCAGAGAGCCGACAGCAGGATTCTTCAGCACCTGCTCGAAACTCGCATTCATAAAGAACGGACGCACGGTAAACTCATACATCAGCGACAGCGAAAAAAGTTCTCCGAGATACAGTGCGGGATGATAGTTCTTAGACCGCAGATACATCGCCATATATGTAAAAAACACCGGTTCTATGAAATTTTTCGCATAGAAGTCATTCTTAAGCACAGTCATCCCATGCCACTGCTTCGTCACTGCATCAATACGCCCGGTAGCAAAAGGCTCCATCTGCACACGAGAAGCAAATTCATCACCTGATGAGATCATAGTCGGAGTCTGCTCCCACAGCGGCACTGTAATGCCCATCATCCCCCACATCGATGCGTAGAGGATTATAGGATCGGTAGCATACTCCCACGGAGTGATATGCCGCCGATTGAATGGCAGTGCTTTCTGAAAACCTATCTCGAATGAATGAAAATCCGGCATGTATTCCATTTTATTTTCGCGAATTTTTATACTCGGATACAGATGAGATGCACTTATGATGAGAATGAGTATAATCAGATGAATTTTATAATGCTGCCCCACGGAGATGCCGTCCTTCATCATCCTGCCGCATTCTCGGTCAGCAGACTATAGCAGATGCTGCCGCACAGACAACCGCCGAACACAGCTATGATATACACTATCGTATCTGTCCACACCTGACTAAACAGTGCCGGCACAAATATACGGATGACATTGAGTCCGCAGCCGTCAACTGCATATAGTATCGAGCACATCACAAAATAAGACATTGCCATGACCAATCCGCTGTTTTTGCGGTTGGATGTGCGGTCCAAAGACAGATATGTGCACATCATTAAGAATGCGAAGATAAATTCAAATATCGCAATCACTGCGACGGCAGACAGATCGTCATATTTAAGTATCTCACTGTAGACTTTCGGCAGGAAATTCGTAAACTTCGCAGCAAATATCACTCGAAGCATTACGCAGGCAAGCACACCTCCCAAGAACTGACTTATACTGTATATGATAAATTCGGCAAGTGATATTCTGGCAGTCATAAAATAACCGAATGATATTGCCGGATTAAAATGTGCTCCGCTGACTTTATGGAACAGAGTGTAGCATACTCCGAGCACAGCGGAGAATGCGAGGACTGTTGTAAGATAGTCGAATTTAATCCCGACTGCATACATTATAGCAGCACTGCCGCTTACGAAGATTAAGAAAAATGTCCCGATGAACTCTGCTGCAAACTTTTTTTTCATTGCGTTTGTCGGAGACAGGATGTTGTCGTCTGAGCGACGACAACATCCTGTCTCTGATCCCCTTATCATTCTTCCGGTGCTTTATACGAATTATTGAAAAAATCAACTACTTTCTGAGTAATATCAGAATCTACCGAATAATAGAAAATCCCTTCTGTATTGGCTTCCATAATAAGGGAATATCCTTCTTTCTCGGAAATTCGCTGCACGACATCGTATATCTCTTTCAGGATCGGTCCTTGTATAGACTTAACTTTCTGCTCAATCTTATAAGAAGTAACTTTATAATAGTCGCTGTACTGTTTCTGAGTATCTTCGAGTTTCTTGTCGATCAAGAGTTTTCGCTGCTCATCCTTCTCTTTCAGCGACGCTTCTCTGAGCAGGTTGATATTCTCCTCCAGCTTCGCTAATTTCTCTTTGAACTCCTTCCTCTCCTTGGCTATTGCCTGCATCGACTTAGACTTACCGGTAAATATCGTCTCCATAACGAGATCGATATTGATGATACCGATTTTCTCAAGTTTAATATTCGATGCATTCACAGCAGCAACAGCTGCCAGCATCATAATTACACACAGAAATTTCTTCATATAAAACTCCTCCAACATTAACATCGGCACATACAGGCTGTAAACATTAGAAATAATATCCGACAATCGATATAACGAAGTCAAGGTTGCCTGTATCCGGCTGGTTGCATACCCACTCAAATCCTGAGTAGCCGTTAATCTTAAATCTCTTGACAACATAGAAACTAAGTGGCAGCTGCTGGAATGTAATCTGGAATCCCAAACCAACAGAACCATACCAGTTATCCACACCATACCAATTAGTCATACGATCATCATACCAGCGATTAGACTCGGTTTGATTCCACCACTGCCATGAGTTAGCATCATCCGAATACGAATACGATGAAACGATATTACCGTCACTATATACAGTCGGGATCTTCCTCATAGGTCCTTCAACAAGGTTTATCATATCAACGAATGCAGCGAACCATATAAAGTTCTCATGGATCGGGATACGATACTCCAATGAATAGTCAAATCTCGCATACCCTGTCTTATTGGTCAATCGTCCGGTGCTGTTCGTTGCTCCGATAGAGTTAGCCCAGCCTCGTCCTGCGAATATACCGTCTACCTGCAGATAGTCATCAGGATATACGATAGGACCTTTATCCTTCGTAGATTTACCATTCAGCACACCGCCAAGATTACGGAATCCCGGGAAGATAAACGATGCAGCAGCGTTGAATACAACGACATGCTTAAATGGCCAATCGCCCAGCATAATATCGAGTATCTTCCAATAAGCCGTAAACTTAGCAGACAGAGATGTCATATCGAAATGTCCCCAAGTATATGCCGCCGTCGTTGAGAATTTGATACCTTCGTAAGGATTGATCCTTCGCTTAGTTGTATTGATCGAGAATGTCGCAGCAAGACGAGATCTGATAGACCATCCGCCGTTATTACTCATCATACTGCGGTAGCTTGTACTCTTAACCTGACTGACAAGGCTGTTGTCCATCATGAATGTATATATCGGCTTAAGTGAATACTCACCGTAGATACTGAAATATTTCAAAAATCTGTAACCTGTATTAAATGCCATCTCGATCGTCAAATCACTGACACCCATCTCCCAATACTTATCCTTGCCGTAGCCGACATAGTTCGGGTTATTCTGTGTATCATTGGAGTATTTCGTATTATACCAGTCACGAACATTATCCTCACTCGGATTTTGATTGGAGTTCTCATCCATATAAGCCTGATAGTCATCGACAGTGAGTTTACGATAGACCTTCTGATACCAGTTATGATAGAACTCAAGCGACGCTCCCATACTCCACGGATAGTTCAGAAACCACGGATCAGATATACTGAATGTAAAGCCCTGCTCTGACAACGCAAGATCCACCTTACCGCTTATAACCAACTCTCGGCCGAGGAAGTTCCTCTCTGAAACCTGACCAAACAATGTGATCTCCGGCGGCCAATTATTGGTCGTGACCTGCACACCAAATCTGACTTCCGCAGTGGACTGCTCCTCCAACACATAAGTAATCTTAAGCAGTCCCGGAGCAGATCCCGGCTTAATATCCGGCTCTACCTTAGAGAAGAATCCAAGATTATGCAGTGCATATACAGATGATATTAGCTTAGATGAGTCGAATATCTGACCTACCTGAGTGTAGACAGCACGATACAAGACATAATTCTTAGTCTTTGTGTTGCCTTTGAAGTAGACAGCTTCAATATAACTCAGCTTAGACTCTTGTATAAATATCTTAAACGATATAGTCTTATTCTCTTCATCGACAACAGTATCCTGAGCGACCTGAGTCTCTACATAGCCGGAGTCATTATACTGCTTAGTAAGAGAATACAAGTCCTCCTGCAGTTTGGAGTGATTGAGGATCGCACCGGGCTTGAGTTTAAGATTGTAAGTCAAGTCATCCGTAGAGAATATCTTATTGCCGGTTATCTCCATACCGCCGTAGCGATACTGTGAGCCTTCTTTAACTGTGATCTTGATCTTGATGATCTCACGCTTCTTGCCATCTTCTTCAATCTGCAGCCGATTGACCTCAGGCTCCAGTATCTCCGCAAAATAGAATCCCTGATCCTTATAGTATTTCGTCAGATCCTCAATGTCCTGATAAAAGTCACTCGCAAGAAATACACCTTTCTGCAGACCGAGGAACGCACGCTCCTTCGTCTTCATCTTGGCTTTCAGCGACTGCGGTGTAAACTTACTGATACCCTCAAATGCAATCTCAGAAACATAAGTCTCTACACCTTCATCTACATTGAAGACAATATCTACCTGATTATGAAGTTTGAGTTCTTCATTCTCGACAACTTCATAGTCGATATTGACATAGTTATAGCCTTTTTTCTGATATTTTTCCTTAAGGTTGTAAATATCCGCGACGACCTCAGACTTACGGAAGAAGTCACCTTTCTTAATCGACACATCTCCGATAAGATAACCGTAAGCAATGCTGTCATTACCGTTGAATATAATCTTGCGGATTGTCGGCTTTTCCTGAAATTCGTAGATAATATTGATATACCCAGGCATTGCAAGGTTGGTCTTCGGATCTACCGCTTTATCGGCCTTGACAATGACATCCTCGAAATAATCAAGCTCGAAGAAGTTCTTGTAATCCTGCTCCAGCAGACTGGCATCAAACGGCATGCCTTCTTTGGTAACCTGCACGGCGATCAACTCTCTCGGACGAACTTTCTTCAGTCCTGTATAGATAACTTTAAAAATCAGCTTATCTTCAAGTTCTATATCCTCTTCGTAGCCACCGTCAGACTCATCATAATCCTGAGCATATATAAAAAATGCAGAAAATACAAATAACAAAATCAAAAATAACTTTGCTATTTTATTTTTTGTATATAACATCGAAACAATCCTTTTTGTCTTCTTTTAAAATATTATAACACAAAATTTGAAATTGTTCCATTATAATTTGATAGAATTTGATAAAAAAACACGAGTTTTTACCTGTTCCACTGAAAAAGTCACGCCCACTGTGTCACCCTGAACTCGACTCAGGGGCTCCATGCTGCACATAGAGACGAGCTGAATCGGGTTCAGTATGACAGGGACTTTTTCAGTTCTGTTTTTCTGAAATTGGGCGTATGGTAGCATCTTTAGGCCATACAGTGTCAGCGTTATAATCGTCCGTCAAATCGTCAGGAACATATACTGTTCCTGCTTTAGTGTTGAATAGTCTGGTGCCGGTACAGTGGATTACAGCATTTGTGTTTTCAATAATCACTGTTATCTTCGGCAAGTTAGTTGGAGAATAAAACGCATCGTTGCCAATAGTTGACACATTCTCAGAGATTGTAATCTCAGCCAATGTTGAGCTTCCGAAAGCCGAGTTGCCAATGCTTGTCACTCCATTGCCCAAAGTGATACTCTTTATATCCAAGTTAGCAAACACAAAGTCCTTTATAGCCGTTATATCATCAGGTATGACTATATCATCAGCCGTTACATCATTGAGATACAACTTGATATACTTCCCCCAAGTAGCAATATAATGGTCAACCGTAACATCCAGCCAATCGGCAATATCTCCCTTATAGTTTATCCCGGAAAGTTTTGTGCAGTCCCAAAATACACGCATTTCCAAATGATTTACTGATGCAGGTATAGTAATGTGCTCAAGCATTGAGCATCCTGTAAAGCAATACTCACCAATGCTTGTCACACTGTCAGGGATTGCAATATCTGCCAGCTTAGTACAGTTGCCGAATGCGTACGCACCTATTGTTTGCACTCCGGCAGGTATCGTAAAGGATGTCAGGTTTTTGCAGGCAATGAATGTTCGCTCCGGAATATTCTCCACAGCCGGTATCGAGATACTTGTCAAATACTCGCAATTACAGAACGCATACTCTGCAAGATCCCCGCCTCTTACTGTGACAGTCTTAATGGAAGATGGTATCTTATAATATTTTGAGATTTGATATGCACTATACCCTGATGGCTGAGAGGTGCTGCTTTCAAAATAATATCCAAATATGCTCGGATCAGTCGGACTTGCTCCGAGGAACGGCAGCTCCACGCTCTGTAATGCCGTACAGTTCTTAAATGTTTCTGCACCGACTGACTGCACGCTGTCAGGTATATTAATGACTGTCAATGCAGTACAGTTGCCAAATGCCTGCTTCCCTATACTCTCCACACCATCGGCTATAGTTATACTCTGCAATCCTGCCCCATCAAAAGCCATCTCTCCGATACTCTTCACACCGGCAGGTATAGTAATATTTGTTAAACCGGAGTTATTATTAAATACACCTTTACCAATAATCAGGTCTGAGACAGCATCATCTATCGTCACACTTGCCAAAGCACTGCAGTTCTGAAATGCATACTGTCCGATGTTTTGCACATGTGCACCGATCTCTACACTCGATAGCTGTTTATATCCTGCAAATGTATACTGCGGTATAGATGTTATATCATTCGGCACTGTCACAGATGTAACCACATTGCCGTTTATCTTCAGCTGTCTCTGATAATCGGTTGTAGCATAATATAAAGGATTATCTTCACTCTTTGTAAAGTTGATACGCATCCAATCCGACAGAGAGCCGGTATAATTGATGTCTTTCAGACTGCTACATTCTTTGAATGCCTCGTTAAAACTTCCTACAGTCGCAGGTATAGTCGCACTCTCTATTGTGCTGTTAGCGAAAGCATAACTGCCTATACTCTGCACGCCGGATGGGATGGTTACACTCTTTAGATGTTTATATCCGCGGAATATAGACTGCTTAATATTTTCAGCAGCCGGCAATGTCACATCAGTCACAAGAGTCCCATCAATATACAATCCTGCCCTACCGGGGGATAGCGGATTCGTAAAGCCGGTGAAGTCGATATTGCACCATTGTGCAAGCGTGCCTGCATAATTAACTGTACCGAGAGATGCACAGTCGTAAAATGACGAAGAACCGAATTCTGTCACATTTGCATGGATCGTCAGTTTAGTCAGTTTTTTATAATTATAGAAAGTATAATGCTTAATCTCAGTCACACTGTCAGGTATCGTCACCTCAGTCATCAGCTCACCATCGATATACAGTCCTGTACCATTTTTAAACGGACTTGCCAAGTAATTTCCAACATCGATACTAAACCACTGCTCTAAGGAACCTTTATAATCGATAACTGAGATATTATTACTGGAACCAAAAGCACTATTTTGAATTAACTGAACACTTGCAGGGATAGTAACTTTCTCCAAACCGGAACAGTAATAGAACGCATTCTGTCCAATCTTAGTCACTCCTTCCGGGATCACAATGCTGCGAAGATTTTTTATCTGACTGGAATATTTACCGGCAAAAGCACTATCAGTAATCTCTGACATCCCGGTACATTGCGACAGATCCAAGTCTATAGTTATAGATGTATGGTCGGTCAGTGCAGATCTAATCATCAGTAAGTCAGGACTTGCATCGGTAATCTTAATCAGATACGGATTATAGTCCGCCGTCAAGTCCGCCATAAGTGCAGACAGCTTATCCACACTGACTTCCATACCATAAGTCCACTTCGCATATAATGTAACATTTTCCTTGTATTCTGCTCCGATTGTTGCAATGGCAGAGTCACCGTCTGCAGACATATACCATCCGGCGAATGTGTGTCCCATCTTTGTCGGCACACCGATCTCAGTGTCTTTGTCGTAAATATGAGTTTGGGCACACTTGTCAGTCACCATAGGTGCGGTACCATTATCAGCACTCAGATCGATATATGTAATATCATATCCAAACGGATTCCACTTCGCCCACAGTTCAACATCTCCGGTTCGCTGCCCCATTCTCCAGCCGGTGATAGCCGGACCTGAGCATTGCCCATCCTCACACCAATTACCGAATGTGTACCCATCCTTAGTCGGACTGAGATCCAATGCAACATCATTAAACTCATAGAAATCCACTGTCTGATCCGGAGCACCATTCTGATAATGATAAGTGATAATATGCGGAGCGTTCGGATACCACTTCGCATAGAGAGTCGTCGATTGTGACACAGTTGTGCTGAAATCATGCTCACTTGTACAAGCCGCATCATCATACCAGCTGTCGAGTGTATATCCGATTCGGGAGATATTCAGCGGAGCTGTAACTTTTGTATTCTGCTCAATGCGGCTGACGATAGTCTGCCCCTCTGCCACTTGGAATGTAACAAACACAGCGGGCTTCACCGTCAGATTAATCGTGCCTGTCACATCTTCACCCGGAATGCTCACAGTCACGGCGGTATCAGCTGTTGTCAGTATTGTGCCGATCTGCCTGGACAGCGTATAGTCGGTCAGGATATTTTTGTAAGTAATAGAACCTGCCTTATATACTCCCATGACAAGCATTGTGCCGAGGTCAAGCGTATCGCCTGCAAGATAGGTTGTGCCGATATTTGCTCCGAGATAAACTTCGATGGCAGTCAGCGTCGGTGTCGGCAGTTCGGCTTCTTCCGTCACAGTAATACTGAACTCGTAAGCCTTATAACTGTCGTCTTTAGAACATTCACAATCAATTTTCGCAGAATGTTCTCCTGCATCGAGTGCCGTCCAGTCAAATGCCGAAACATTCTCACCATTTTTATAAACCTCGTCAGTCCCAATCGAAATCGTAAACTCCTTCTCCAGCTTAGAGAATGTCTCTGTCAGATTATACGACAGACCATTTGCTTTAAACACCGTCACACCATCGTCTGCCTGATAAGTGCCGAGGACGATCACATTGCCGAAGTCAATCGCTTCGCCCTTCTTAACGACGGTCGTCAGCCCGCTCATGGGCGTTAGTGCCAGCAGTTTGAGTGTGCCTGCGGCTTTCATATCGATTTGCTTCAGCTCGCCTTCGCCGCTGACATTCGGAGTCGGTATATTGTCACTTGTGCCATTCTCAAGGATAACCTGACAGATTTTATCCGTCTTTATTTCCTTTATATTGGTCTGCCTGTCAGCGATCGCGAGTTTAGTATTAGCTGCATCGAGATTAAGAATGGCATCAGCAGCGTCAAGTTTATCTACAGACAGATATGCCCCTGCAATACCAAGGGTCACTTCATCCGACACAATTGTGTCACTCACTTCGACAGTCGGCGCTTTGTCAGAACTGCGTCCGGCGAATGCAGCCGAAGTGCCGCCTCGTCCGCTTTCATTGGCGGATGAAGTTTCAACATTTATGATATTCAAACTTGCCAGCGATGAACCGCTAATCTTCAATGATGAATTTGTTGTGATGCTTACACTCCCGATATTATTCAGCCAAACGCCATCGGCAGAAACAGTAATAGTCTCTGATTTCATATTGCCAAAGTTGGTAATAGTCAGAGCTTTATTAATATTAACATTACTGAAATCCGTGATTTCGTTATATTTCTCAGCTGTGAAGTCGATCACATCACCGTAATCAGCCATCTCAATCGCCACTCGCAGAGATGTAATCTTCATCGAATTTCCATTCGGGATAGTCGTTGACACTGTAGGAATAATGGTCGTACTCGTTTTGTCATCGGACTGATCCTTGTTGGTATTGTCGCTGACAATAATCTGACCAGCAGTCTGATCATTCGGACATCCGATCAAAGCCATAGCCAGCACAATTGTGCCAATCAATAGTAATTTATTTTTCTTCATATTTAGGTCTCCTTTATAAACAAAAAAACCGACATATCGTGCTATACACGCTGTGTCGGTTTTGATATATCTATATATTCAGAACCAGAGCATATTACGCCCTTAGCGATGCGATG
>JAFYAI010000081.1 GCA_017540815.1 Spirochaetales bacterium | reverse complement strand
TTTTTCGCCGATATAATCCTTCAATGCCTGAAAGTGTTTTGAGATTTTCATAATTATACTCCTTTATGCAGTGTTCCTAAAAAATGAATCATTGCCTCTAAAAATTAATCACCCCTTATATATAACGCACGAATTGAAAAATTGGCTGAAAAAATATGCAATTTTCTATAGAAAATTGCATATTTTTTCAGCCAATTTTTCAAATAATTATTTGAAAAATAAAAATCTTATGCTATAATAAAATATAAAATATATATAAGGTTTATGTATGTATAAATGCAATAAAATATTATTATTGGCTGTTACATTTATTATTAATGTCACATTCTGTCTCAATGCACAAATGACATTGAGGGCAAAAGTGGCTGCCAAAGTCAATAATGAGATAATCCTGCAGTCTGATGTTCAAAAACATGCTAAATTATATAAAATCAGTTATGAAGATGCTCTTCGCGAACTCATTGATGATGCACTGTTATATGCCGGTGCAAAGATAGCTGTCCCTGAGCCTAATGACGATGAAGTACTCGTTATGATCAATGAAGATAAGGCTTATTATGCTAATCAGGTGCATAAAGATGTCAAGGATATTAGTGAGCAGGAGTTCCTTAATGCTTTGCTGACCAATAATGTCTCAATGAAAACATTCAAAGAATATAAGAAACGTCAGTTATGGATAAGTAACTATGTGGCGAGCGTGTTGGATTCCGAGGCTGTGAAGTATTACTTCCCGACAGAAGCCGAAGTTGCAGCTGCTTCTCAGGCTCACCCTGATCTTCTGCTTGAGGGGGCGGGAGCTGCGATTTCTATGATTATGTGGACAGCATTCAATCGTGACGGACAGCCTGAGAGTCAACTCGTGATGAAAGAGAAACTTCGCCTTGCAGAGGAATGTCTGAACAAACTTAAGAAAGGCAGCGACTTTATAGATATGGTCCTTGAATATTCTGATGATCTTGTTACAAGGGATGATCCTAATGCTCCTGGGTATGCCGGTGTTATAGCATTTGATGATCCGAGAGTGGAGAAAAGTTTTCCTCCGAATGTGATCCAAGCATTAGAAGCTGCTGATGTAGGCACGATAATGGAGATATTCCCGACGAGTGCCGGACTGTATATCTTCCGTATCGAAGCTAAAGTGCCGCCGAAAAAACTGTATGGGGAAGAGGCGCGTATTAAAGTGGAGTCATATCTAAGAAATGAGCATAAGAAAAATCTGCGTGAAAAAACAAGAACCAAACTTATACAGCAGTTGGAGAAAGAATTCGATATAAAAATATATTGAAAATAAAAAAACGGATGGATTTGTTTGGGGAGGGGAATAGAATCCATCCGTTGGAGTCATTAGGATAACTCGCTACATATATTATAATAAATTTTTCATAAAAAAACAAATTTTTATTGCAATTTTTTAAGTTTTTTTAAATTTATTTAAATTTTAGATGTGTTTTTTTACACAGAATGTGAATTTATTATGAAAAAATACAGTTCAATCTGCTAAGAATGAGGCTTTTTTGGGTAAAACGAATTTTTTTTTGCTTGCAGTGCTTCTGCTGCTTGTAAATTGTGAATTTATTTTTGCTGATGCGTTTCAGCCTTCCTACTCAACATTTGGCAATAAGTGGCATAGCCGTCAGCAGTTCTGCATTGATACGGGATTCCGAATGGGGGTCAGCGGCTCAAAAGATTTTATTTGGGAACAGGCACTGTTTTCGTATCGATTCGAGTCGTCAAACCGTCATGCTTTCACTATTAGGACTCATCATATCGGGATGACGACGGGTAATCTGACTGGGCATGGTCAGGGCTTCGACTGGGCTGTGATGATTGGTTTTGAATATCTCGTCAAGATTTTTTCCAATGACAGTGGATTTTTCGTGCTGACGGATGTTGGCAGCGGTAATCGGTTTTTCACATTCTATGCGGCACTTGGGGTCGGAAGTCATGAGCACACTTATATCCAAATGGATGTAACATACATGCTGCAGAGAATGGTGTTGTCCGAGATAAAGTTCAATGTAGAAGTAGTGAAATTCTTCTCTATACTTGGGACGCTCGGAGTTGATGCTACATTCTATGATATTAGCAGGATAGACCTGCTTTGCTTTCGGACAGGTTTCTTCTTGGGATTCTCCGCACGTCCTGTCTTCACCGCCGCCTTCGGCGGCGGTGTAACGGTCAATGACTACTATGCCGTTGGCGGATTCGGAGAGCTGTCACTAAGGTGGACTTGGTAAAATTAAAATGACAAAAAAATAAGTATGATTTTGCTTTGCAAACATCATACTTGTTTTTTTTGCTTGACAAAGTTTTGATTATCGATTATCATTTTAATGTATTATAAAAAGAATTAATATCAGGCGGATCTATGGCTAATCTTGAGATAAAGAATTACGGCAATGGAGCGGTGTTTAATATCAGATATACACGCAGGATGGTGCTGTTGTCGGCGGATTTCTCATTCTATAATGAGATGGATCTTTTCGACTCCAATATGAGTACCGTCGTGTATTTCAACGCATTCTTTGCGGCGATGAAGAAAGTTTGTCTGCGTTATAATGGCGAGTTCCTATATATTGACGGAGATACATGCGTTTTTGCATTCGGACGCTGCTGCGGTATCAATCCTGAACTGACGGCTTGTCGATGTGCTTTCGACATTCGCAGGGAACTCGCTGCCGTTATGCAGGAACTGCTGCCGGCAGAGAAGGTGTCATTTGTTCTTGGTATTCATTCTGCGGATATTAATATAGCGGCTTTCAGTGATGCCGGTCGATTCCGTTCGCATATATGCGGACCGCATATAGCGGTGATGCAGGAGATGATTAACAGAGCGTCACTTAGTGCATCATCCGGGGATATTCTCATTTCTGACAGTGTTTATCGAGCAATCAGTGGTCATGCTGAGGCAGATAAGATTACGACTGTGACAACGAGACGCATTGCAGAGACTGCAGTTTATAGATTGGAGAGACTGATCCCGTTCGAGGCTGCCGATCGTTCGCTGCATTGTCCTGTCAGCCGCAATATATATAATATACTGTCTGCATTGACAGAACAGAGACATCCCGAAGACAGAGTGCTTGTTCTTGAGAATGCGTCAGCCGGACTGGACAGTGGCTTCTTCGACAGATTTTACAGTGACAGGCATGACTTGTTTGTCTGTCACAGCGTATGCAGTGAATACGGTAGGAATTTCTATTATGACATTCTCAATGATATGTATAACATCACAGAAGCGATAATGATAAGTGATGATGCACCGGAGTCAAAGCCTCTTGAGCATTATCTTGATTATCTGAAGCAGGTGTTTAATTTTAATCCGATTGATTATAAGATCTCGGCAGGCTATCAGGCGGCGTTGTATTCATTCGTGATGGTGATCAACACATTGGCGAAGTTTCGCAAAGTCGTCATCGCAGTTGAACACATAGATCTGCTTGACAATGAGTCTGTCGCCCTGCTTAATCACTTGATTGCATCGACAGCGAAATCCGAGGTATATTTCGTATTCACTTCGGATGGTAAACTCGATAATCTTGAATGCAGAATGTCTGCCTACACTCCTGTGCCGCCTCTTCACCTCGATGAATTAGAGTCATTTGTGTCAGAGACGATCGGCTCTGATAAATCTGCTCATGAATTAACTGAGTATATATACAGAATGACTCAGGGAGCATCGTGTCACTCTGCAGAACTGCTTGATTATATGATGATACATAATCTGATTGTCGATTCGGCAGGCAGGAGCAGTGTTCCGCAGGATGAAGATAGTCTCATAGAGCAGAGATTGGCAGGGCTGAGCGATGATGAGCAGCACTTGCTTAATGTTCTAAGCCTGCTTGGTACATTCGTAGAGATGGATTTTCTTCATTATATAAGCAGTGATGCTGCTGCGATAGTTAAGGCTCTGACCGATAAAGGCATCCTCAAAACAATAATGAGGAATCGAATCGTAAGTACATCATTCTGCCGTGCCGAATATGCAGCTATGATTAGAGATGATCTGTCTGATTATGACAGAATGTCACTGCACAGAATTATTGCTGAGGCATATAGGGCTGCATATCCGCACAATCTGCCAAAATACTATGAGAAACTCGCATATCACTATCAGTGTGCCGATGTGATAGATAAGGCTGTTTATTACATATTCTGCACAGCGGTGAATTATCGTGAGCAGCACGAGTTCGCTAAGGCTCGTGATCTGCTGCTGAGTGCGATAGTGTTGGGCAAAGAAATACAGGATGAAGATCCTGAACTGCATTACTTCACTGATGAATATATCCGAGTGTATGATTATATCCTGCATCAGAGATTCGGCAAGCACAAGATGTTCCAGCGGCTCTCGCTTGATGTGATGTATTATTATTATGCCAAGACATTTGAGCTTATAGATGCTGAGGCTTCTGTTTATCTGCTGAAGGCCTATGAGATGTCGAAGCGATTTCATAATGATGCTATCACAATTGTGTCGGCGATACATTACTTTATATTCAATGCTTATACGACTAAGCAATCGGCTTACGAATATCTCGAAGAGGCAACACAGCTTGCCCGCAATAATCACGATGTATTTATGGAACTGCTGGCACAGTTGTCTTATATTGATGCCATATTCGCAGAATGCCGTGACCGAACAGCGAATGAATCAATGATTATGAATCATTTCTATAATGTGAAGAATGGAATGAAAGTCGGCAGTGCATTTATGCCACTGTCAAGAGATAAGACTATCCATGCATTATACTACGCAAACTATGCCTATTATCTGAAACATAAAAATGCCGATATGGAACGCATTATCCATGCAGTGCATAAAACCGAATCGTATCTGAGTAATGACATTGACAAAATATCATTCTATCGATCTATAGCGACCGGTTTCGGACCGCTTGTCGGATCACCTTATCAGTTGATCTACACTCGCAAAAATCTGTCCATCGCCAAGCATCAGAAGCACATTCCGATGATAGCACAATTCAAGGCGACTATCGGTTATCTGTATATGTTGGATGGACAATATAAAAAAGCTCTACACTTTCATCAGTCTGCCAAGGAGATAAGCCGCCAGACAAATGATATTCACGAAGTTCACATGGCATATAAGAATCTTGGGGATTTGTGCAACTGTTTGGAGCGTTATCAGGAAGCACTGAAGTTTTATCGCAAATGTTTGGAAACTCCGATCAGCTATGATGCTTCTCATAAAAAATATGTGGATTTCTCTGATCCCGTATTTCCGAAGAGTGCATTGGCATTTACGCTGATTAAGATAGGTCGTCTTGAGGAAGCCGACAAATACATTAGAGAAGTCGAACTTGCTATGTCCAACATATTCTTCGGCAACGAAGTGCCTATATTCTTAAAGTTCCTGCGATGCTATCTGTCACTTATATTGGAAGAGTACGATGATGAGACGATCAAGATTATGAAGAACTGCTACTATGATATGAAAGAGATGAATCCCGGAGCAGTCCAGCTTGTATGGATCAGGCGTGAACTGACGGAGAATGGAATATTAGTAGAGTAATACAAGACCGTCACATAAGTTTGTTTCTCAAACTTATGTGACGGTCTTGTTATTATATTTTCTTCACCACCACAAGTTCGTTTTTGCCAATGTCGCTTGCCACTTCGCAGAATGAGCTCCAATAACTGCCGTATATTTTGCTGCAGCGGCTTAAACTTATAAAGTCAATCATTGCATCGATCATACCTAATTTTGTGCGGCGGCTGACTGATTCTGCCTGATTGTATATAACTTTATCCGGGAAGAGCCTGATTATCTCGCTGCGGACCTTCATATCATCCGTTGCCAGATAGAATACAGTCTGCGGATTGGTTTGCAGTTCCTGCTGCATATATTCGATAAACATCTCTGTCGGAGAGTTGGCTATGGATTGTGCATTATCCGTTCTGCGAATCTGCACACCGACAAGATTTGATCTGTGCGTGCTGCCGAGCAGTTCGGATACACGCATATCTATAGAAGAAACAGGTTTTAGAAAGTTATAATCATGAACTTTGTAGAAATTAGAGAAAGAATGAATGTAATAATCTTTATTGGAATCGGCTTGAAAATCAGCAATAAATTGTGCACGGTTTTCTTCGTTATCAATGTCAAAATATCTTGACGGAAGAATTTTATGGGCAACTTTATCAAAAATTGTAATCCTGCGATTAGTTATATTAAGAATATCTGTATTCAGAGCGAATAGTTCGCCGAAAGCACAATTGAGATATTTGTCCATATTCCAACCGACCGTTAGCGTAACATTCTGCTCTTCAGCCAGTTTATACGCAGATGCAATAGCACGCAGCCGATTCGCCAGCCCACCTTCTGTTTGCAGATATATCATTCTTTCGCTCCTTGATTTACTATATCACAAAATGCAGGGAATGTCAATTAATGTGAAATAATGAAAAAAAATCTTAAAAAAAATTGCAAATTCTGCTTGACCCTTGTGTATTTTTTTATTAAATTATATTCATAAAAAATATTGAAGTTTAAACATTCGGAGATTATGATGAAAGACGACAAAAAGCGGGAGTCTGACGAAGAGCAGACAACTGCTGAGAACGAAGAAATAAATCAGGAAGAGAACGAGACAGAGGTCGGTGACATTGAAACTGATGCTGCAGAATGCGAAGATCAGAATGAGACAGCCGGTGATGATGAGAGTGAGATCGTCGATGATGATGACATTCAGAAAGAGTTAGATGAACTTAAGGCTGAGTTGGAGAAGAAGACTGCTGAAGCTGCAGAGTATAAAGATAAATGGATGCGGACTTATGCCGATATGGAAAATCTGCGTAAGCGAACCGCTATAGAAAAGCAGGACTCGCTGAAATATGCCAATTTTAATATTATTTCGGATCTGCTGACTATTCTTGATAACTTCCAGTTGGCTATTGAAGCCGGTGAAAAAGAGCCGTTTGACAAAGATAATTATGTAAACGGCATAAAAATGATAGAGACACAGTTCATCGATCTGTTATTCAAGAAATACGGCGTTGTAAAATACGGCGAGGCAGGCGAGGCATTTGACCCGAATATACATCAGGCGATGATGATGGAAGAGGGTGACTATGAAAAAGACGAGTTGGCTATGGTATTCCGCAGCGGCTATAAACTGCACGACAGAGTAGTCAGACCGGCTCAGGTAAAAGTCGGTAAACCGGCAGCAAATAAAGAACAGTAATTCTATTAGGTATTTAGGAGATAAAAAATGGGAAAGATTATTGGTATTGACTTAGGAACAACAAATTCATGTGTGGCAGTAATGGAAGGAACAGAGGCGAAGGTCATCACGAATCCTGAAGGTTTCCGAACTACGCCGTCTATTATCGGTTATATGCCGAATGGCGAGCGAGTTGTAGGACAGCCTGCCAAGAACCAGATGATCACTAACTCGAAGAATACAATATTCTCTATTAAGAGATTTATGGGACGACGATATGACGAAGTAGGCGATGAGCTGAAGTATCTGCCTTACGAAGTCGTTAAAGGTCCGAATGGCGATGTTCGTGTTCGTGTTAATGGCAAAGATTATACACCGCCTGAAATCAGTGCAGCAGTTCTGCAGAAGATGAAAGCAACTGCTGAGGAGTTTACCGGTGAGACAATTACCGAAGCAGTTATTACTGTTCCAGCATATTTCAATGACTCACAGCGACAGGCTACTAAAGATGCAGGAAAGATCGCTGGTCTTGATGTAAAGCGAATTATCAACGAGCCGACAGCTGCCGCTCTTGCTTATGGTCTTGATAAAAAGAAAGAAGGCAAAATCGCAGTATATGACTTGGGTGGTGGTACATTCGATATATCTATCCTTGATATTGGTGACGGTGTATTTGAAGTTCTCTCTACAAATGGTGATACTCACTTGGGTGGTGATAACTTCGACCAGAGAATTATCGAATGGATGGTTAATGAGTTCAAGGCTTCTAATGGCGTAGATTTGAAAAATGATCCTATGGCATTGCAGAGACTCAAAGAGGCTGCTGAGAAAGCTAAGATTGAGTTGTCAAGCAAGGCAAGTGCTGATATTAACCTGCCGTTTATCACAGCTGATGCAACAGGTCCTAAACATCTCCAGATGAATCTGACAAGAGCAAAGTTTGAGCAGCTCATTGATGATCTTGTTAAGAAGTCACTTGAACCGTGCCGAATTGCATTGAAAGATGCTGATCTGTCACCAAGCGATATTAATGAAGTAATCCTTGTTGGTGGTTCTACACGAATCCCGATGGTACAGAATGTTGTAAAAGAGATGTTTGGCAAAGAGCCTTCTAAGGCTGTCAATCCTGATGAGGCTGGTGCTATTGGTGCTGCTATTCAGGGTGGTATCATTGCAGGTGATGTCAAAGATGTCTTGCTGCTTGATGTAACTCCGCTGTCACTCGGTATTGAGACACTTGGCGGTGTAATGACTGTCCTCATTCCTAAGAATACAACAATTCCTAAGACTGAGAAACAGATCTTCTCAACTGCTGCTGATAATCAGACTGCTGTATCAATTCATGTTTTGCAGGGTGAGCGAAAGATGGCAAGTGCTAACCGATCTATTGGTAAGTTTGATCTTGTTGGTATTCCGCCTGCAATGCGAGGTGTTCCGCAGATCGAAGTTACATTCGATATAGACGCTAACGGTATTCTCAATGTAAGTGCTAAGGATATGGGCACAGGCAAAGAGCAGAAGATCCGAATCGAGGCTTCGTCAGGACTTAGCGATGAGGAGATCGAGAAGATGGTTAAAGATGCTGAGGCTCACGCAAGCGAGGATGCTAAGGTTAAAGACCTCGCTGATGCTAAGAATAACGCCGATACTCTTATCTACTCTGTTGAGAAGACAATGAATGAGGCTGGCGATAAGATTAGCGAGGATGAAAAATCGAAGATCAAAGCAGCATCTGAGGCATTGAAAGCAGCTATGACTTCAGAGAACCTTGATGAGATCAAAGCTAAGACTGAGGAACTGCAGAAAGCATCATACAAGCTCGCTGAGGAGATGTATAAACAGACTCAGGGACAGCAGCCGGGAGCAGATGCAGGAGCGAATGCCGGAAATGCAAATGCAGGCGGCAAGAGCAATGTAGAAGATGCCGACTACGAAGTAGTTGACGATGATGATAAAAAGTAATTGATCCCGATAAAAACAGTTGCCTTACGGCAACTGTTTTTATCGGATAGGAGTTAATACAATGGCTGACAAAAGAGATTATTATGAAGTATTGGGTGTTAGCAAATCTGCAAGTGCCGATGAAATCAAAAAAGCGTATCGTAAGTTAGCTATGAAATACCATCCGGATCGCAATCCGGGGGATCAGTCTGCTGTTGATAAATTCAAAGAGGCTTCTGAAGCTTATGCCGTATTATCTGATGATCAGAAACGAAAAATATATGATCAATACGGTCATGCAGGCTTGAACAGTCAGTTCGGCGGCGGCGGCGGCAATCCGTTTGAGGGTGGCTTTGGCGGCGGCGGATTTGGCTTTGACTTTGGCAACATTGATTTGGGCGATCTGTTTGGCTCGTTCTTCGGCGGCGGCCGCAGCCGGGGCGGCAGCGGTGTCCGCAAAGGTGCAGACAAAGTTATACAGGTCAATCTGACTTTGGAAGAAGCGATGTCAGGCAAGACGATGGAAGTCAAATTTGATCGTGAAGAGACTTGTTCGGCTTGTCACGGTTCAGGCTCTAAAGGCAGCGGCGGCAGGACGAGATGTCCTGACTGCGGAGGTTCAGGTCAGATTCGCCGCGGCAACGGGATGTTCTCTATCGCACAGACTTGTCCACGCTGCGGCGGTCGTGGTGATGTCATTGAGAATCCATGTCCGTCATGTCATGGCACGGGATTGCAGCGAAACCGCGTAACAGAGACTATCAAGATACCTGCAGGTATTGACACCGGTAAGCGGGTACTTATGAGAGGTCGAGGTGATGCCGGCGAGAATGGTGCTCCTGCAGGAGATCTCCATGTTAAGATAGCGGTTAAGCCGCATGAGTATTTCTATCGACAGGGAGCGGATCTTGTTATATCGCTGCCGATCAGTTTCACACAGGCGGTGCTTGGCGATGAGATAACTATTACCACATTGGATAATAAATCACTGAAAGTTAAAGTTTCTGCCGGCACTGAGAATGGCAAAATCCTGCGAATAAAAGGCTCAGGTATGCCTTATCTTGACTCACCGACAAACCGCGGTGACCTCTACATTAAGTTCGATGTAGTTGTGCCGAAAAATCTCTCTCACGATGAGAAGCGTATCTTGGAAGAGTTCCGCCGCGTTCATGGCGAAAACAAAAGTCCTACTCCGAATAAAATATCGGAAGAGGATCAGAGAGAGTATTATTTCTGAGAGTAAGAACTAATGATAAAAAAAAGCGATTTTCGGTTGAAAATCGCTTTTTTTGCTGTAAACTTTACCATAATATGATTCGCTGCTGCGGTTCGAGGTAATATTTATCGCCTCGTTTGACATTATATATATCATACCAATCATCAAATTGGCATACAACGCCATTGATGCGGAACGGATTTGGAGAGTGTGTGTCTAATAGAAGAAGATTTTCATAAATGCTGTCAGACCTGTCTGCTGCCCAAATAATCGCATAAGATTGGAAGAACATCTTTTTCTGTTTGATAAGTTCTTCTCCGGCGAATCCTTCTTTGATTTTTGAGCTTATAAATAAGTCATAGACCGTTGTCAGACCTCCAAAATCAGCCATGTTTTCACTCAATGTTTTCTGACCGTCGCCGTTTTTGCCTGAGTCGAGCTGCAGCAGATTATATATCTCAATAAACTGAGATTTTTTCTCTTCATAGTGCAGTTTGTCGGATAGAGTCCACCAATTTTTCTTCTCTCCGTATTCATTGTATTGCGAACCGTTTGCGTCGAATGCGTGACAAAACTCATGTCCTATTGCATAACCAATTGTGCCGTAATTGTAAGCATCGGCATAATCCGTATTGCACATCGGATCGATGAGATTGGGGATTAGTATGACGAATATATTATTTTCAGGCGAATAAAAATCATTAGCCTGCAGCTGATCGATAGAAAAGATTACCACATTGAAGAGTTTGTCTTCTATAGTCTTGGAGTTATCTGTGAAGAGAGAAAAATATTTGTCAAATGCCTCATTGTATAATGCTTCGTAGAATTTTATCCAAACAGTCTGACTGTCAACAGAATCCGACAGTGTGTCGAATGTAAGCTGTGAATCAAATGAGTCAGGATAGCCGATGCAAGAGATCATCTTCTGTGCTTTTTTTATTGCAGCTTCTTTTGTCGAGTTACTCATCCATGTGTTGTTTCTCAGACGCTCGATAAACTTATCACGGATGTCGTTGCTCATTTTTGTAAGATATGCTTTTTTATCTTTATTTGCAGGATTGTTTTGTATAAATTGTTCATAGAAAATCTTCATATTTGCATAATAATACGGCATAGTCCTGTAAATCTCCGTCTTATTAGGAGTAAGGATTTTTCTGCCGTTATAATCACTGTATTCATATTCAACAGAGATGCCTGTTACAATATCATATCCGGCATTTGTGTAAGCATATTTTAAGAAAATCTTTGCGATTTCTATGGACAGCGAATAGTTCTCTGACTCTGAGTAAGTTGGATCTCCGATCAGGCTCAGTCTGGAACTGATGTCAGCAGGGATATTAAGGAACTCATCATCTGTAATGCCAAATTCAGCTTTGACTGCATTCTTAAAAGCAGATGGGTTTGTAGGTACTAAGTTTGTAGGAAATGCTATGCTATTTATAAAATAGGCTAAACTTACTTTAATAGCGGTGTCATTTGTCGTGTCTTCTGTGTCTGAGATACCCATAATGTATTTGCACCAATGGATTTTTAAGCGATTGATTTCTTGGACTTCGTTTGAATCAAATGTCGATCCTGCCGCAAACAGTTGTCCAAAAGTAATATCCGACATATTCGCTGTTGTTTTGAGCAATTCATATAACGGAAGATATGTTTTATTTATCTCCGTTGACAATGTAATCTTTCTGGCGTTTGCCTCAAATATCCACTTATATAGAGGAGGGAATGCTAACATTGACTTGGCAAAATATCTTAGAACCTCGTTTTGTGTAGACAAATTATCAATCTCAGCAAATTTTTCTGTCAGAAAATTGGCAAGCTCATTTACTATATTCTCTGTTTCTGTCGGCAATAATTCTATAGTTCGTAAATAAATCGACTTATTGGCAATAACAGAAGAGCAGTTTTTTGGAAACTCCTTACAGATCAGACCAATATTATATAGAGGACTGCCCTTATCATCAGTTCGATCTTCTCTTCCTTCCGCTTTGTTCCACAGACCGACATTCACAGGATCGTTTCGCCATGCCCCGGTGGCGTATTTGTAGAAGTCGTCTCCCGGAGTCAGAGATGTATCTGCGTAGTTCCAAAAGTTGTTTCTGTTGTCTATTCCCCATATTTTGGTTTCATGTGCGGTTCCGTCACCTTCCAATGCTTTCCAGACAGCATATAGTTTCAGATTCTTGGCAACAGAGATAAACTCTGCATCGGCATAAGCGACTTCTCCGTTCGGATTAGCTGCCCATCCGCTGAATGTTTGCCCTGATTTTGGAGCGGTAAACGCATTTTTGGATAACGCCTGCCGTTCATCTTGGATAAATGTTTGATCATCCATTTCGCCGCTGCCGCCGTTAGCGTAGAATGAAACAGTGAACGAATTTCGATAAATAATCTTCGTATTCGGATCCTGTGCACACCCGATAATCAGTGCCATTAGACAAGCAGCCCAAAGTTTAGAATGTGATAATTTCTGCATATTAACCCCTTATCAAAATTTACTATGATTACTTAAAACAAAGCGATTTTCGGTCGAAAATCGCTTTGTTTTCATTTGTTCATTTCGTGCTGTTATCAATGTTCTTCCAACTGCTTGTATCCGCAGTTCGGATCGACGCAGAGTTTATAAGTCCCGTGGATCTTGTCTGTCTTCTCAATCAGATACTTGCCGCATTTTGGGCATTTGAACTCAGTCGGCTTATCCCATGAGATGAAGTCACATTCAGGATAGTGCGTGCATCCGTAGAACTCTTTGCCGCGGCCTGATTTCTTCTTCGGAACGATCTTGCCTGTGCAGCCTTCACGCGGACAGTCTCCGAGTGGGATAGCTTGAGCGTTGCGGCATTCCGGGAATCCGCTGCATGCATAGAAGAAACCGTACTTGCCGAGTTTCTTCACCATAGGCCGTCCGCATTTCTCACAGATCTGGTCAGTCGGCTCGTCCAGCGATATTTTCTGATCGGCAAGAGTATCCATAACCGTATTAACCTTAGAGATAAACGGCGGCCAGAATTCGTGGAGCAGAGCATTGTAGCTGTCCTGACCGTTCTCAATCTTGTCGAGTCGGTTCTCCATATCCGAAGTGAAGTCTATGTTGACAATCTCCGGGAATGACTGACAGATGATCTTGTTGACCAGCGTGCCGAGTACTGTCGGCATAATCTGCTTAGCCTTGCGAACTGCATAGTATCGATCGAGCAGCGTCGAGATAGTCGGTGCGTAAGTTGACGGTCGTCCGATGTTATTCTCTTCAAGGAATTTGATGATCGTTGCATCGGTGTATCGCGGCGGTGGCTGAGTGAAGTGTTGTGCCGGCACAAAGTCTTTGAACTTCAGTTGTTCGCCTTTTTCAAAATGTGGCATAACTGATTTGTCGTTTTCTTTGGATTTCAGCACATCAAGCACTGCATTGTAGCCCTGCTTCTTGATGGTTGACTTCGATATGCGGAATTGTGCATCTCCGTTTGTGATGATCGCCGTCACAGTCTCATGTTCGGCAGGGCTCATCTGCGATGATACGAATCTCTCCCATATCATCGAGTAGAGTTTGAACTGCTCCGGCGTAAGATATTTTTTAACCTCGTCAGGAGTCCGCAGCACAGAAGTAGGTCGTATCGCCTCATGTGCATCCTGAGCATTCTCAGATTTAGAGAAGTAGTTGGGCTTCTCCGGCAGTGCGTCGGCGTAGTGCTTGCCGATATATTCTCTAACCTCGGCGATCGCCTGAGCCGATACACGAGTCGAGTCGGTTCGCATATATGTGATGAATCCGACACGGTCTCTGCCAATGTCTATACCTTCATAGAGCTGCTGGGCAATGCTCATCGTCTTCTTGGAAGTAAAACCGAATCGATTGGCCGCAGCCTGCTGCATCTTCGATGTCGTGAATGGTGCAATAGGTTTAACGGATTTAACAGTCGAAGAAAGGTCGCTTACTATAAAAGCATCTTTATCCAACGAATTGATAAAATCATCTATCTGTTGTTTATTCTTGAACTCAGGCTTGCTGCCTGCTATCTTCGAGAGTTCCGCAGTGAAAGTTTTGCGGTCCTTGCTGAATTGTGCTTCCAAAGTCCAATATTCTTCCGGAACAAATGCCTCCACTTCATCCTCTCTGTCACAGATCGCTTTCAGAGCGACAGACTGCACTCGACCTGCTGACAGACCGCCTTTAACTTTCGCCCAAAGAATAGGACTGATCTTATAGCCGACCAATCTGTCAAGGATACGGCGTGTTTTCTGAGCGTCAATCTTGCCGGCTTCAAGCTGTCTGGGATTCTGAATAGCATCAAGGATCGCATTCTTCGTGATCTCGTTAAATACGATGCGTTCCATCGGGATGTCAGGGTATTTCTTGCGAATCGCTTCACCTATATGATATGCGATCGCCTCTCCTTCACGGTCATTATCACTTGCCAGCAGGATCTTGTCACTTTTGGCGGCGAGTTTCTTCAGTCCGTTTAGGATGTCACCTTTGCCGCGGACTGTGATATATTCCGGTTTGAAGTCATTATCCACATCGACTGCCAACCGCGACTTCGGCAGGTCAATAATATGCCCCATACTTGCCGTGACGAAATAATGCGAGCCGAGATATTTATTGATTGTCTTAGCTTTCGATGGAGACTCGACGATGACCAGAGTCTTCTTGCTGCTGTCTGTTTTTTTTGCAGTATTTGTTTTTGCTGCCATTATATACTCCCGAATGCAGGATTTCTTTTCTTCCTTATAATATGTATTATTCTTTTGAGAATGTCAAGAAAAATTTTCGATAAGATGTAAAAAAGATGTAAAAAAAACCGACTTTCGCCGGTTTTTGTTATTTATAGCCAAACAGCAGCTGTTCGCTTCGCTTGATCGCTTCTTCTTTTGTATTAAATGTCTCAAGATATGACCCGAATATCCAGCCGACTTCGCCTTTGTAGTCTATATAATACCAATAACCGAATTTGTTATCGAAGTCTTTAATGGTGTTTTCCTTCTTAATGATCTCAACGAGCGAGCCGAGCGGCAGGTGATTGACAATGACGGACTCTTCCTGCGGATCCTGACGCAGTTTGAGCTTGTTGTATTTCGTTACGCCCCAATTATTGGCGACTTCGACACCTTCTGTTCGCTGCAGGTCGATATAGATGCTTTTGGATTCCCGCACGGTCTTGCCGGAGCAGCTGCTCAGAATGGCGACAATCACGATAAATACTGATAATACGAAATATTTTTTCATAATAAGTCCTTATGTTATCTTAGAATAAATATTAAATTAAGTCAAGTATTTTATTCCGAAGAATGAAGTCTAAAATTCAGATGTGAAATATCGGCTTTGTTATTTCTAAGTAGTTACAACTATGGGGTTAATCATCTCAAAAACAAGATTAAGCGGCTGTTGGCATTATTCTTGCAAAGTAAAATATGAAAAAAATAGGCTTTCATTAAGTAGGAGTTTATATGAAAAAAATTATTTCTTTAATTATGTGTGTTTTGATTAGCGGGATGATGGTATTGTCATCGTGCTCTTCTGAGAATCTGTTTACAGCTGCAGACGATGAAATTACTGTTACTGTTAATTGTGATACACCGCGCGGTTGGGATATTGCTAAGTATGCCGTTACTGCAACTGATTCGTTAGGTAATGTGAAGTCAAGCGAGTCTGCTGCGGCATCTTTATCGCTCACTCTGAAGAAAGGAGTGTGGTCTTTCGTTGTCAGTGCTTATGATGCGACATCGACAGAGTTATATAAAGGTTCTAAAGATTCTGTGGATCTGACCAGCGGAACGGCAACGAGTTTAAGCGTGATGATCATCAAGCGAGCCGGATCTGTGCTTCTTGACATATCAGCGTATTCGCAGGCTGTAGAAGGAACACCGACGAGTATCAGCGTTGCAGCGTCTAAGAATGGTTTCGATCCTGTTATGAAATCGGCTGCATCTTTTAATGACAAAGTTTCGTTTGAAGATCTTGCTCAGGGGGCATGGACATTCACTGTGTCTGCAAACGGTAAAACCGTCGGCACAATGACCGGCAATGTAGCGGCAAGTGCTCTTATAAAATTAACCGGAACATATACAACTACGACTTCTACTACGACAACTACAACTCTTGTCGGACCTACAACAACAACGATTTCGACACCTGTTACAGGTGACTATTATTGGACTAATAAAGACGGTCATTACGGAACGAATAAGACGATCAATACTTGGGCTGACTGGACAGCATCAGAGCAGATCGCTCAGTGCGGTGCTTATGATGATCCTCGAACATGGAAAGGCATTCAGGAGACTGCTTATGATGTGTATGCCCTCTATGCAGCTTATGATGATACTAACCTGTATCTGATGGCAGAACTCGTTAATCTGCCTGATGAACGGGCTACATTCATGAACCATAACTACGCAGGAAGTGACAATGCCTGGTGGGATAACAGAGACTGTCCAATAGGCTTCATCCTTAATACTGGCAAAGGAATCACTGCAAACGGACCTGCTCTGGAGAAGAATGCAGGAGCTATCTGGGGTGGCGTAGATTTTACGGATGCAGGCGGGTTTGACTGGCTGCTGTATCATTCATCGAAATACGGATTTGCCGGACATAAGTCTTCATTTGTCGGTGTTGGTACTCCGGGATTCTTCCATGTTAAGAGTACTGGTTTCTTCAGTTATGATCCTGACTATTGTCTCAGTGTCAATAAGAGCAACGGAGCAACGCTTGCCGATGCCGGTACTGCAGGAACGAGCGGCATAACTATCCGCTATACACGAAAGTGTCAGGTCAGCAAGACTATATACTTCGAGTCAACTCCGACTGATAACAGAGCAACATCCGGACAGACAGGTGCAGATCTGCTGGCTTCATCGACATTCAAATCCGCTGCTACTAATGATCTCGATATGAGTTACTGGTATACGATCCCGCTTGCGACGCTTGGCATTGATAAAGCATATATCCAGAGTAAAGGTATCGGCGTGCGGCAGATAACACCTAACGGCGGATCACTTATGGACTGCTGTCCGTGGGATGTAAGTATGGTAGATAATGCGACAGATCCATGCTCTGATGATGAGTCTACATCACATGAGAAAGAAGATGTAGACAATATCACAAGCGGACAGGCTCGCATAGGTAAGTAATTTAGGTAAGTAATAATGACATATCATAAAAAAGGCTTCGCAAAGCGAAGCCTTTTTTATGATATGTGTT
>JAFYAI010000080.1 GCA_017540815.1 Spirochaetales bacterium | reverse complement strand
GCTGCAGGTAAGCAGTTCAATATGGCTGTTGAGACAATGCAGAATCCTGTCGCATTCATGGAATACGGCATCCCGTCAGTTGGTACAGATGCTACAGATGATAAGGGATATATAGTCAGTGTATTCAAAGCAAAGCAGGGTGATGTTCTGCCTGCTTACAAGACCGGCAGCGGTTACCTCATTGCACAGGTTAATGAAGTTACTGAAGCTGATACCGACAAACTCAGCACACAGTATAATGACATCTATAATAAATATGCTCAACAGAAGAGTGCAGAGATTGAGCAGGACTTCTACACAAAAGAAAAGAAAAAATACCATGTCGTAGATAACTTCAACTATGTATTCAAGATACAGGACTTTATCCGCGGCGGAGATAATCAATAATTAAAGGTAAATTTCAAAAAGCGTAATGCCAAGGCATTACGCTTTTTATAAAACATGATTCAAATACTCAAAGCAAAAAACGGATTAGATACACTGCTGATTGACGGCAGGTATATTCACTCTGCATACAGACCTGACTCCGATGGAGCGAATGTCCGGCTTGACAAGCATAAGTTGTACATATTATTTGGAGTCGGCTTAGGTTATATGGCTGCCAATATTATCAGAAATAATCCTGGTGCAAGTCTAATTATCTTCGAGCCTTTGTCAGAGCTTGCCGATAAGTTTCGCAGTGCTTATCATAGTATCCTGCATTCATCATCGGTGCTGCTTATAACAGAGATCGAGTATGATCCTATCTATAACTTCATTAATGAACAGGCTGACTACGGCTCGAAGCGGATAGAGTTCATCTCGACTCCATACTGTGATATAATGTCAGATACAGCCAATGCTGTTCTTGAGTCCATTAGGAAGATCTATGAGATCTATGTGCAGAATCTGTTCACTCGCTCTAATTTTGCACAATTGTGGACGCGTAATCATATATATAATCTTGCCATGCTGCCGCAAGTGCCGCTGTGCCGGATAGACAGAGACTCCGATCTGTCGGATAACTTGGCTGTTATAGTCGGAGCAGGTCCGACTCTTGACAGAGAATGGGATAATCTTACAAATCTGCGGCAGCAGTTGACCATTATATGTGTCGATACAGCGATCAAGCCGCTGCTTAGACATAGTATCATGCCTGATTTCATTATGACGCTTGACGGACAGATATATTCGCTGGATGATTTTACTGCATTTATACCTTCTGAGAGTTATATCATATCGGAGATGACTTCTTATCATCAGATAAACAGAGGATATAATAATGTCAAATTCGTTATGAATTATGATAAAACCGACAATTTTGCAAAATATTTCCTGCGTATTGCAGACTCTCCTATCGATGAAACGGCTGCAAATGCAGACGAGTATTTTATCCCCATTTCAGGGACTGTTGCAGACTTTGCACTGAAGTTTGCGGCAGCTGTAGGTTTTAGGCATATAGCACTGTTGGGGATAGACCTTAGCTATCCGCAGATATGCACTCATGCTCGGCATACACCGGCATATAATAAACTTTGGTCATCAGCTGATTATTTTGCGACACTTGATACGCAAAATGCCCGCATAATATCAGCACGCAAACTGACGACTGTGCATAATAAGAACGGCGGCGAAACATTATCCGACTTCGTGTTAAGTCATTATGCTGACGGTTTCTCAGGTTTCGCCGCTGTCCATCCTGATATATCGCTCTACAATATAATCTCCGACGGAGCAGACATCCGGTTTGTGCAGAATATCAGCCTTATTGAACTTACGAGCAGGCTCTCAACGAAATGTCAGCAGCAGTATATCGCAAGTCACATTCTGCATGACAGTAAGATCAGCTCAGACTCAATCAACAAAGCACAACAGTCTGTATTGCAGCAGGTGTATCAATACTCCGAGCGGCTTAAAACTCTGTATGCACAGACCGATTGGACTGATGTGTCATCCTTGAGGGAATGGGATAGCCTTACAGGGCAGTTGTATGCAGATTTGCCGTTCATGCGAGACTTTGTGATCATGCAGAATGTTATCCATGCCAGACAGACAGACTCTGATCCGCTAAACGAGTTGTCGTATTATCGCAATGCAGGATTTATTCTGCTGCAGGCATGTTACTTCGTTGTGCGGACTTTGCAGAAGGCGATCAGCTTCTGTACTTCTTCAGCCACGGAATAAGTTCCGGTGAAGTTGGGAAGAACAGGTAATAAGTATCGAGTACTTCGTTAATTTTATTAGTGTCATTTTTACATTCTAAGATATGCAGGTATGTATCAACGAACTCCGGCTCGACATGGGATTCATTGCGGAAACATATCTCTATGTGAGACAGAGCCTCGTCAAGGAGAGCCTGAGGCTTTTCTGATGGACTATCGTCTGTGTCGTCTGCGATCTCCGATACTTTGACCGGTTCAGACAGCGTAGTTATCTTCACTGCATCATTGTCTGCAGTGTCAGAGTTGGCAGTCTGCTCGATATACTCTTCGTAGAGGAAGTATGCGTAGAAGTTATTCAGATAGATGTTTGCCCGATATCGCTCCAAACCTTCTTTAAGTATCACTTTGCACAGATCGTGCCGCCCAATATCATATAGACACTTGGCATGCTCCAGATAAAATATCGATCGACAGTTCTCTGACTTCGTGACAGATAGCCAATGCTGCTTAATGTCGTCAATATCTTTACCGCTGTAAAGCATTGAGATATATCGATAGAATGCGGCATCAGTATTACTCCTGTCTAATAATGCGGCCTTGCCGAAAGAACTCTCCGCACTTGAGTATTCCGCTTTGCCAAACTGTATGAATCCCAACTCTGTCCATAGGACAGGCAACAGTTTGGATTCTTTTAGACCTTTGCGAACATATTCTTCTGCTGTTTCAGGATCGTCATTAAGCCTTGCGATACGAGCAAGACCGGCACAGATCATAGGATTATTTTTGCGGTTTTTTGGATTGGCGGATTGTGTCTCGGCGAGTTTATCGAAGATCTCCTTGCTCTCGTCAAATCTATACTCTTGCAGACGCAGCCATGCTTTGAGCAGCAGCAGGTCGTTATTATCAGGATACAGGACAAGCTGTTTATTCAGCTGATTGTCTGCTTCGTTAAAGTTGCGAATGCGAATCAGATAATGAATAAGTTTAATCTCATTCTTAATCGTGTCATAAGTCTTGTCATAAACAATCGGCTCAGTGTTCGACTCGCAGGCAAGAAAAAACATAAATAATATAATGAATATGAATGAAATCTTTTTCATAAAAAACTTTAAACCATATTGATATATGTTCATCACACGGATTGGTTCGTGCCTAACGGCACTCACGAAAAAAAGCGAACACCGTTAGGTGTGAGCAAATCCGTGTGACAATTTTTCTTCTATTCTTCTAAGAAGACATTTTTGATTTTCGAGAAGCGTTTCCACCTGCTCATCATTCATTCCGCAGCCGTACAAAACCTTCTGTGCAAAGTCGGGTGTCAGGAAATTTTCATCCGAGTGTGCATCCGAGTCCAGCACAAGTTTAGTTCCGCACAATTGTGCAAGATTGGCAATATGACCGTCAGTAATGCCGTGCCCCTTGCGTGCAGAGATCTCCACATAGACATCATTATCTGCTGCAGCCTGCATATCCGCTTCCGTGATAAGTCCCGGATGAGCGAGTATATCGACACCTGCTTCAATCGCTGCACGGTTAGTGCCGGGAGCAACAGGTTCGACAGGTGATTCGCCATGTACTATGATCAGCGGTATACCTTTGCTGCGTGCATAGTCTGTTATCTTGCCGATCTTGTGCGGCGGTACATGGGTTATCTCAATACCCGGTATGACTGTCATATCTTCGTAGCGATAGTCTATCTCTGCAGCCATTCTGGAAACAGAGTCGTATACAAAGTCGATATTGCTGAAATCCACATGATCCGTGATGCCTAATGCTTTGTAGCCTGCAATGTATGCACGGCGGATATGCTCTGCCGGAGACAACTGTCCGTCAGAGAAAAATGTATGTGAATGGAAGTCTATTATATTATTTATCTTTAACATTATTATTCCTTATGATTTGAAGGTCACTTATCAGGCTTATTTTATCATTTTATTTTATATTCGTCAATAAGTTTGCCGTAGTAAGCATCCATATCCCCGGCACCTATGAAACAAGTCACTTCGTCTGCATTGATCCTGTTATGCAGATTTTGATATATGTCTCGTGCAGCACCAATGTATGCTACATTGGGGTTGAGCCGGCGGATCTTCTCGGCAAGCATACTTGATGAGATCTTATCAGCCCAATCCTCAATATGCTCGCGGGCAGGGTATATATCGATAAGCGATATTTTGTCTGCAGGAGCAAGAGCTTCAGCGAATCCGTCGGCAAATGCGTATGTCCGTGAGAACAGATGCGGCTGGAACACGAAGTGAAGTTTCAGTCCGTGATAAATCGTTTTGAGTTCCTTCATTATATGAGAGATGCTCTCCGGTGAATGACCATAGTCAGTGATGAGAGCTCCTTTACCAACTGTTTTGGTCACATCGAAACGGCGAACCATACCGGTAAAACGATTGATATTCTGCTGAATAGTCTCATAGTCGAGCCCAAGTTCAAATGCCGCTATAATCGCTCCGACAGCATTAAGCACGATATATCCCGGCAAGAAATCAAGCCGAAATCGATACTGCTCGGATGTGCCATTGACGATCTTGTTCAAGACAAACTCATTGCCATCCGGGCAGAGTCGGTGAGATGTGATAATATATTTATTACCTGTCACAGTGTCGATAGCATCGTCAGTCGGCAGTCCGAACCAGATAATTTTATGAGTATCGCTGAGTTTATACTTCATTACAACATCAAGCATATCTTGTGTGGCACGCAGAATGAGAGTCTTAGGATGATTGTCGCCATTCATACCGCCGAAGAAATGTGCAAATGCCTCTTTATATTCATCGAAATCTTTATATGTCTCAGGATGCTCGTATTTGAAGTTGACAGTTACATTGATCGACGGATGATAGCCATAGAAGTTGCGGTTGAACTCGTCACCTTCGAGTATATAAGTGCTGCCGCTGCCGACACTGATATTAGAGTCCGGCTTATCGGCATTTTTCATCTTCGCACCGAGTATCGACAGCGGCTCAAATTCTGTTCCCTGCAGGATCTTAGTCAGGATACCGCCGGTAGTGCCTTTGCCTTCACTGCCACTGATCGTAATGCCGATCTTACCAAGAGTGTTTAGATATTCTCCGATGAAGTTCTCCCATGACATCTTAGGTATGCCGCGTTTGCGTGCTTCCGCTATCTCAACATTATCAGGATCGAACTTAATAACTGCCGGAGAATACAACACATAATCAGCCGGTTTACCGTCTAAGTAGATATTGCCCTTATAATGACCGAAATATACCCGTATGCCGAGGTCGGTAAGGCTGCCGAGATCGCTGCGGAATTCCCGTTCTGAGCCTGTTACAGTAACACCGTTAGAAACCAAATATTGTGCGACGGCAGAACTTGCACAGCCGCCAATGCCTACGATATGCACATGCTTAATATTATCAGATAACACTTGTGACTCCGAATTATGACTTATTTATCTCATTTTTGTCTAACACTTTGACAATGAAAACCGTCGGTGCTGTCTTCAGATCAATGATACGAGGTGTTGTCGGTTTCTGACCTTCTTCATCGAGCAGGACTTTGACTGCCGGACGCATTGGTGCAGACTGATTGATCGATATGACAGTCGCTACGCACTTATTGTTGAGCTGAACTATAGTTCCCGGAGGATACATAGACAGAATGGAGAGGAACGCACGCAAAATCTTAGGATCAAATCGATTCGCCGAGTCTGCGAGTACTTCTTTCATCGCGATGTAACCATTCTTACTTTTGCGGTATGCACGATCTGAGATCTGAGCCTCGAATGTGTCTGCGATAGCCATGATCTTCGCGAATACATGGATCTTTTCACCTGGCAGCTGCCGCGGATAGCCATGACCGTCATACTGCTCATGATGTTGGATTATCGGAGACAACACATCCTTACCGAATATATTTTTCTCATTAATGAGTTTATATGAGATGATGGGGTGCGTTTTGATAGTTTTATATTCTTCTTCTGTCAGTTTGCCTTCTTTATTGATGATCTCAGGCGGTATCTTGAGCATACCGATGTCGTGGAGCAGTCCGACAAGAGCAAGCTCTCGCAGCTGCTTGTCATTGAGTTTCAGCACATCACCTGTAATGAGAGCAAGAATAGTGGAGTTCAGTCCGTGTTTCACTGACATCGGATAGTCCGACTTCATCATAGCGATATGACTGACGAGATCTGCTTTATGTTTTTTCGTAATGATGAGCAGTTTCTTGATGATGACTTCAAGTTTCTCAAACTCGAACACATTGCGCTGCATAAACGAGTTTAAGAACCCCTGATACAACTCAATACACAGATTATATGTCTCAACGAAGTCAAGATCAGCAGGGTATTCAAGATTGAACTCCTGTGAGTAGACTTCAAGCTGTGCAGCCGTATTCTTAGCACCCAAAAATGGAGTAAGAATATCTGCAATCTCGTGAGAGTACGCATCCCGATCGTTAGGGTTAGGTGTTGATTGCCACAGCACGCGTATCGCATTCTTAAACAGCGTACTTATGTCTTCTGCCGGCTCAATGTTCGGAAAGTTATACTGAGCCATAGCTGTGTTCAATTTTTCAAGGATGTTATCAATCTGTCCCATTAACCGCCTCTTTGTTCATTATCCGTTTTTTACTTTATTATATTTATCATTAATAATTACATCATTGCTGACGAATGAAATCCGCCGTCAACATATATCACAGTGCCGGTAATAGCCTGACTCATATCAGAGCCGAGGAATACAGCCGGTCCTGCCACATCCTGACCTGTTATGTTCCTTTGCAGGAAACATCGCGAGCCGAAACTGTTATACATATCCATGAATCCAGGTATTGACCTCGCAGCGACAGTCTTGATCGGTGCACAAGACAGTGCATTGACACGGATCTTGTTTGCTCCCATCTCGAATGCCAAATACTGCATTGCGGACTCTAACGCTGCTTTAGCACAGCCCATCGCATTGTATGACGGCAGTGCACGCTCCGCACCTATATAAGTCAGCGTCATTATCGAACCTCCGCCGCGGACTCGCATAAGAGCGGCGGCTCTCTTGGACATACTGATCAGCGTGTATGATGACACATCGACAGCTGTGGAGAATCCTTCCCGCGTTGCATTGGTGATACCGCCTGTCAGCTCATTCTTAGGAGCGAATGCTATCGCATGGACAAATATATCAAGTCCGCCAAACTGCTGTTCGATCGCACCGAATACATTATCAAGTGCAGCCTCATCTGTGGCATCAAGCTCAAATATCGCTGCAGCTCCGATCTTGTCAGCGATCTTCTGCACGGCATCATGCAGCCGCTGTCCCTGATAAGTCAGTATAACTTGAGCACCTTGTTCACGATACGATGATGCGATATGATAAGCAATGGAATACTCATTGGTAATCCCTGTTATCAAAGCAATCTTATTATCCAGCAGCATACAACTCCCCATTATTTATTTCTGATTCCAACATAATTATAATATAAGATTATCACAAAATCAAGAAAATATTTGTGAAAAGAAATAAATTTAATTTTTTTTGAATAAAAATGTTATAATAAAACCAAGTGAGATTGCCGTGTCGAAGCACGGCAATGACGAGCGGATTGAGAAGAATGTTATAATAAGATAGATCGCCGTGTCGAAGCACGGCAATGACGGAGGATTGAGAAGAATGTTATAATAGGAGAGATCGCCGTGTCGCAGCACGGCAATGACAAAAGGATATAATATGAATGATACTTTATTTGATGCGGTGTCTAAGGATGCCGTAATAGTAGGTGTAGATGAGGCAGGCAGAGGTCCGCTTGCAGGACGAGTTTATGCCGCAGCAGTGATACTCGGAGAAGGCGGACTGTCAATCAATGGTCTAAACGACTCAAAACAGTTAAGTGCTGCGAAGAGAGATAAGCTATTTGATGAGATTGTTGGCAAGGCTGCCGCATTCGGTATAGGATATGCTGATGAAAAAGAGATCGATGAGATCAATATACTGCAGGCGACATTCTGAGCGATGCGCAGAGCCGTTGAGCAGATAGCGATGCACTACGACTATATCAAAGTAGACGGCAATAAATATCCGTTCGACAGTCCGGGAGAGGCTGTCGTCAAGGGGGATGCGAAGGTTAAGGAAATAATGGCTGCATCAATATTGGCGAAAGTAAGCCGTGACCGCTATATGCTTGATATGGCGAAACTGTATCCGCAGTATGAGTTCGAGAAGCACAAAGGCTACGGTTCGGCTCGTCATATTGAACTGCTGCAGAAATACGGACCGTCACCGATACACAGACTGACATTCGGTAAGGTCAGAGAGTTGGTGAAATAATGAAAAAAATAGCCCTTATGGACTATTTTTTTCATTATTTCTCTTGATAAAATTGATCTTTTATAGTATAATACCATTAATCAGACGGGCTGTAGCGCAGCCTGGTTAGCGCACATGTCTGGGGGGCATGGTGTCGGCCGTTCAAATCGGCTCAGCCCGACATAAACACTCAAGATTTATAGTTTTGAGTGTTTTTTTATTTTTTAGTTATATAATGTTTGTGTCGATAAGATATTGTATATTATTATTCAGAGACGAAAAATATGGTAAATGCGAGAAAGATTTTTTTATTCATTATAATAACATTCTGTGTATGTGACATTGTATCTGCGGCATCGATCAATATAGACAATCTGCAGGTATCAAACAGCAGCGGTTTTAACGCAGAAGACGGTAAGTATAAGGGCAATACATATATCGACATTGCAGCATCGTTTGACGGCGGATACAAGTTCGCTGCCAAAGTCGGATTCCGTATGAATACAAATGATATGGCAACAACAATGCCCAACGCTAATGCTTCTGTATATAATAAAGTATTTATGCTGCTGCATAATGTTGAACTCACCGCGAAAAATCTTTTCGATTCACATCTGTTCCTAACGGTATGGACAGGTACTTACAAATATCTTGGTATTGAGAGTGATTATCAGGGGTATATGTTTTATCCTGACAGTGAAGAGGATCAATATGCCGGTGCGTATCGGCTTAAAGGGTCAGGATTCTCAACGGAACTGCGTTTTTGGGAAGAACGGCTGCGTTTTGCACTGCATCTGTATGAAAATACTAACTTTGTGACTAATACAACGCAGGATGCGTTTAATTTCTTCTCACTTGATTTTGAATTCGCGATGTATCTCAAATATTTCCGTATGAATTTCTTCATCGGCGGCACGAATGATCTTGTCCTGCCTGTGGAGAATACTGTTTTGGAATACGGACGAGGCAAGACGGGGTTCTCATTCTGGGTAGGTGACTCTGACTATGCAGACTTTAAAGCGACATTTGCACTGCCTGCATTGGATTATTATTACTGCAGTGAAGTTCAGAATGGCAATATTACTTTCTTCGATATTATCTATCTGTCTGCCGATCTGCATTTCCGCATATTTGTCACAGATCATTATATATCATTCCTTACGCGTCCGCGTTCGCACAATGACATTGACAGCGATTATGTGAACGATGTCGATGTGCAGTATCGTATGAATGTCAAAGTAGGGGATTTTCCGCTTGGCGGCGGCTTTATATTTAATTTCCAATTTGCTGAAGCAAGTCCGAAATACACTGACAGCAGACATATCACTGCCGCACTTGCTCCTTATCTGACGGTGGACTACTCCGGCATCCATTATCAGTTCAGTGTTGGTTATGACTTTGCATCGATTCACTATGCTCAGCAATCAGGCAATGATCTTACAGCATTTGCAGGATTGAGATTTGTCATTTCTGCAGCGACGGCATTTTAGGTTGAGAGTGATAGTATAATAGTGAAAAAAATAGTCCATAAGGACTATTTTTTTTATCTCAATGAAACTCTCCCCAGTTGTCGCCGCATTCTATCTCGGTCTTGAGCGGCAGGAGGAAGTCAAAGCCGGGATGCTCCATTTTATCTCGGATAATCTGCACAACATCATTTTGCTCACTCCGCAGAGCGTCGAAGATAAGCTCATCGTGAACCTGCAGAATCATTCGTGAGCGGAGATGATACTGTTCCAATGCACGCTGAACGGCGATCATCGCAGTCTTGATAAGATCTGCCGCAGAGCCTTGTATCACTGAGTTTACAGCCATTCTGTCGGCTGCTGCCGCGACCGTTTTGTTAAGATCATGGATGCCTGCGATAGTTCGCCGTCTTCCGCAGAATGTCTCGGAGTAGCCGTTATTGCGTGCTTTTGATTTGAGAGTATTCATATATTGTGCAACACCGGCATATTTTTGGAAGTATTTGTCGATGAAACGCTTAGCTTCGCCGACTGAGATCTTAAGCTCTGTCGAAAGTGAGAATGCCGACTGCCCGTATAGAACACCGAAGTTTACCGTTTTGGCGATGGAGCGCTCCTGTTTGGTCACTTCATTCGGCTGTTTGTCGAAGATAAGCGATGCCGTCATTCTGTGGACATCTTCGCCTGTCTGGAATGCCTTCACAAGCATCGGGTCTCGTGAGAATTCCGCCAGCAGATATATCTCTATCTGTGAATAATCCGCCGATATAAGTATGTGATCTCCATCCGATGGTATGAATGCCCGGCGGATGTTGCGTCCGATGTCAGTGCGGACAGGGATATTTTGGAGATTGGGATCTCGGCTGGACAGTCGCCCTGTCTGTGTCCCTGTCTGCAAAAATGTCGTATGAATGCGGTTCGTCACGGGATTAACCATCTTCGGCAAGCTGTCAGTGTAGGTGGACTTAACTTTGGACAGCAGCCGATAGTCGAGCAGCATAACAGGCAGCGGCTCATTGGGATTGGCAGCTGCAAGGTCGGAGAGAACCTGTGCGTCAGTCGAGTAGCCGTTTTTGGTTTTCTTGGCAGAACGCGGCGGCTGCAAACCTATAATGTTATACAGCAGCTCTCCGACCTGCTTCGGAGAGTTGGGATTAAACTCATTGCCGAAGACAGTCTGCATCTGATGCAGTATCTCTCCGGACTGTTTGTCAAGCTGTGCTGAGAAGTCTTCCAATGCTGACTTGTTGATGCACACGCCGGTGTATTCCATTTTGGCGATGACGAGCATCAGCGGCATCTCGATCTTATAGAACAGTTTGCGTATTGATTCGCTGCCGGTGATCTGTTCCCGCAAAATGCGGTATAACCGATAAGTGATGAACGCATCTTGCCCTGAATAATTAACCAAATTAGCGAGAGGCACATCAAGCAGAGTGTTTTCTTTCGGATTGCCGACTGTCATCTCGTAAGTCTGCGGCCGGAAGTCGAAGTATTTGGCAGTGAGTTCTTTCAGACCGTAAGAATCTTCCGCTCCGTCCAGACAATACTGAGCCAGCATTGTGTCGAAACAGTTATTTGCAAAGTCAACTCCGTAAGTTTTGAGGAATTTTAAGTCAAATTTAAGATTGTGTCCGACTTTGATGATCTGATCGTCGGCAAAAAGCGGCTTTAGGCTTTCGATAACTGTTCCGATCCAATCATCATTTATCTCATTAGGCACTTCGGCGGCAGCTATCGCACCGAGTTTAAACGGTATCACAAAAGTATCGTTAGACATGCCTTCGCCGACACAGATACTCATACAGATAATCTTATCGGAGAAACAGTCCAGCCCTGTCGTCTCCAGGTCAAACACCATTAACCCCTTTTCTTTAATCTGTGTGATTTTTTTATCTAATTCATCTTTTGATATAATCAGATCGTAGTTCGGAGCAGACAGCTTTTCTTTTACAGGCGGTTTAGCTGTCTCTGAGGATGTGTCACTTGCAGCAAATGATTCGGTCGTTCCGACGAATGACTTATTATATGTTATGACTTTGGTGATGATCGAGTTGAGATCTTCGGAGCGGAGTGTATCAAGTGCGGCATCGAGGTTGAATGGCTTAACTTTGAGAGATTCATCTTCAAACTGGAGCGGCACATCCTGCACAATTGTGGCGAGTTTCTTGCTTAGGAATGCGTCATCCTTGCCGGCGATGAGTTTTTCACAAGTTTTGCCGCTTATATTCCCGACATGCTCGTAAATATCTTCGATACTTTCGTATTTCTCCAGCAGCTGAGTCGCCGACTTCTCACCAATGCCTTTCACTCCGGGGATATTATCTGATGCATCTCCGAGCAGTGCAAGATAGTCGATCACCTGTGGCGGCTTCATCTTCATATTATCGATGATATACTGCACATCCATCTCGATAAAGTCGTTGTTCTTCTCAGGGCGGACAACGACGACATTGTTAGTGATAAGCTGCCGCATATCCTTATCGGAAGACAGAATATAAACACGGGTATCTTCATTCTGAGCAAAATGATGTGACACAGTTCCGATAATGTCGTCAGCCTCATAGCCATCCTTATAAATATGCGGAATATTAAGCTGTTCCAGCAGAGTTATAATCTTCGGTATCTGTGCTGTCAGATCTTCAGGAGCAGGCGGGCGGTTAGCCTTGTATTCAGGATATATCTCCTTGCGAAAACACGGCGTTTTGCCTTCCAGTGCCACAACGAAATAATCCGGCTTTAGTTTATTGAGCAGATTAAGCACTGTATTGAAGAAACCGAAAATGCACGCAGTATTCTCACCGCGGCTGTTCGTCAGTCTCAAAGCATAATAATAGCGAAATATAATCCCAAATCCATCGACTATGACAACATTTTTCATTATTACCTCACACCGCCGACATTCGTCGGCATCTCTGTCTATCATATCATATTCTGCGGAAGTGTCAAGCGGAATATGATTTTCCCCAAAAAATTCATTTTTTTGTTGATGAACAATATACTCTTGATTTTTTCATTTTATATTATATAATATCTTATCATCAATAATACAAAGGAGTCATTATGGCAGAAACATCAGACAAAACGGAAAATGAAATTCTTTCACAGTTAGTGGCAGCATCAGGTGCGAATGTTGAGATATGGCAGGATGAAAAAGACAAATCGCAGAGGCTGGCGGTAAACTCTAATCCTTGCGGCATTGAGCTGCGGCTGATGAACAGCAAGGTTAAATCATGGGAAAAAACACTTCCTGCATTTCTTGACAAAGTTAAATCAGGTGCTGCATTCTATGATCTGCTTGCCTATGCTAACGAAAATAAACTTGAAGCAGCAGGAGAAAAGGCAAAAAAATACGCAGTGCTGACCAAAGAAGTGGTTAAAGAAACAACATTCCATGCCAAATATAAACCCAACAATACGCTTGAAACGGTTTATTTTACCGACAGTGTTACAAAAATCGAAGACGATGCGTTTGCAAACAGCAAAGCACTTCGAGCGGCAGTCATCGGGAATGGCATTACAGATGCAGGTTATGAGACATTCTATGGCTGTGATCTTTTGTCATTTGTTGTTCTTCCGGCAAATCTCAAAAAAATGGGCGGTCGTGCATTTGCCGGCTGTCCCGCTCTGACAGATGTTGAGTTCAAAGGCACAATCGCTGAATGGGAGAATGTCGAAAATAAAGAAGTATGTATGCTCCAATGTATTCCTGCAACATCAGTCAAGTGTGCAGACGGAGTATGGGATAAGCCACAGCTGTGGATCGTAAACGGCGAACTGAAGAAATGTATTTATGAAAATGTGGAGAATGTAATAATCCCGGATGGAGTTACAAAGATTTGCAATGATGCTTTCAGTTTTCAAAGATCGCTTGCATCTGTAACAATACCTAATGGAGTTACGGAGATTGGTACATCGGCATTCAAAAGCTGTATAGCATTAAAGTCGATTATTATCCCTGACAGTGTTGTGAAACTTGACGGTTTTACAGACTGTTCATCGCTTGAGTCGATCGTCATCGGTGCAGGAGTTACTGACATTAATTGGATGACATTCTGCGGATGTAAGTCACTTGCATCGGTTGAGTTCAGAGGCACAAAAGCACAATGGGGAGCCATTGTGAAAAAAGACACCACATTCAGTCAGACACAGGTAAAAAGTGTTAAATGCTCAGATGGGGAAGTTAGTGTGGGGTAATTGTTATGCAGCATGGGAACAGTGTCTCGTGCTGCATTTAAATAAGAAATATTTTATAATATTTATTGACATTTTATCTTTAAAATGATATACTGTATTTAACATTACAGGAAGATTTCAAAGAGTCTTTCACGCAAGACTCTTTTTTTATTTTAAGGATAATATGCAGGAAAGAACACTCAATCATCACGAAACTGATATATGGGCACTGACAGAGCCGGTGCTGAGCAAAGCAGGCTATAAGTTGGTAGATGTGGTGCTGGCGAAGCAGGATGGACAGGCTCATCTGACGATATATGTTTTTGCACACGAGCGTATGTCCGTCGAAGATATGGCTAAGATCAGCGGAACTCTTGACGGTGTTTTGGACGGTGTTGACTTCCTTGATGATTATATGCTGGAGGTCTCCAGTCCCGGCATTAACAGAGTATTCAGACATAAGCATGAGTTTGACATTTTCAAAGGACTGGAAGTCAAAGTCCAAACTGCTGATGGACAGAAGTTCATCGGAGAATGCGGCGGTTTAGACGGGGATAATGTCACATTGAAAAATGTCGATACCGATGAAGGGAAAAAAGACATCGCAATCAATTTAGAAAATATTTCAAAAGCAAAACTGTTCGGATAAAGGACACAGGAGGTAAAACATGGTATTGGATCTGTCAGAGGCGATCACTGAATTGCACACGGAAAAAGGTATTGACGAAGATCTCATTATCAAGACAATCGAAGAGGCATTAACGAAAGCGTATCTGAAATATTATGGCACGACGGAAAATCTCGTCATCAGATCAGAGGATAATGTAATATCAGTTTTCTCGGAGAAGGAAGTTGTAGACAGCGACAATCCTGATGATCTCTATGAGATAGGTCTTGAAGAAGCCCAGAAGATAAATGCAGCCGCAGAAGTAGGCGACAGTATGCTTATCCCATGTGATATGCAGACATTCGGACGGATTGCTATTCATCAGGCGAAGCAGATTATATATCAGAAACTCAAGGAGATCGAGAAGAACTCAACTCTTGCTGAGTTTAAGTCTAAAGAAGGCGAGCTTGTTCTCGGATTTGTTCAGCGAATCAAAGACGGCAACATCTTCGTAGAACTCGGTTCTCAGAAAATGGAAGCTATCCTGCCTAAGAAATACCAATCTCCGTTGGAGAACTACTCTGTAGGCGATCGTATCCGATGCTATGTAGAGAAAGTCGAGATGAAAGAGAAAAATCACAATGTGTCAGTTGTGCTGTCCAGAACAAGTCCTGAGCTGATCAGACGGCTTGTCGAGTGTGAGATCCCTGAGATCGCCGATGAGACAGTTAAGATATATAAGATTGCACGTGAGGCAGGCTACAAAACCAAGATTGCAGTGTATTCTAATAAAGATGACATTGATCCTGTCGGAGCATGCGTTGGTCAGATGGGTTCCCGTGTGAAGAATCTCATTAAGGAATTGGAAGGTGAGAAGATCGATGTGTTGAAATGGACAATCGATGCAAGAATGTTCATTAAGAATGCCCTTATACCGGCTGAGATCCTTGATGTTATCATCACGGATGAGCCTAATAAGAAGGCTGTTGCTATTGTCGATGATAATCAGCTCTCATTCGCTATCGGCCGCAAGGGTGCTAATATTAAATTGGCTAATACTCTTACCGATTGGGATATTGATGTGATGAAGAAAGACGATGCTATCGCTCAGGGTGTACTGACAGATACGCGTCAGGCTGCAGAGGATCTGTTCCGCTCTGAAGAGAACGAGATCAATGATCTGGAACTGCCGACACATATCAAAGATCTGCTCTTCGCAAACAAAATATTCACTTACGAGCAGTTGGTTGAGTTGTCATCAGTAGAAGACATTATGGCACTTGAAGGATTTGATGAAGAGTCTGCAGAATACCTGCATAACTTTATCGATGAGACATTCGAGGTACAGGAATACGAAGAAGACGAACAGGAAGAGGAAGAAGACTACTACGAATGTCCTGAATCTGGTGCTCGCATTACAGAAGACCAAACGAAGTGTCCTAACTGTGGATGTGAGATTTCATTCGAGTATGAGGAAGACGATGAAGAAGAGGGCGAAAATGTGTAAGTAAGTAATGGTAAAAAAATAGGAGAATCTATGGCAGACGAGAACGACATACAGGGCGAATTAATTAAAAAAGAAGATAAACAGAAAAAAACTGTTATTTTGAAAAAAGCAAAACCATCACCTGATAAGAAACCGAAAGTTAGGGTTGTTGCTGCATCGAAGAAACCCAACGATGTCGGTGTGTCCGAGCAGGACACCGATGACGGTATCATTCATGATGAGATTTCCGGTTTTTCGTATAATATCAACGAAACCAATACGGCGAAGCCGGCTGTCGCTAATGATCCTAAGTCTGCTGTAAATACTTCGGCAGCAGATAATGAGACAGCTCCTATCCGAACGGATAATGCGGCTGAGTCTCATGAAAAGGCTGAGACTCCGACAGGATTTACCAAGCCTGATAATCGCCGAGAAGGCAGCAGCAATTATCGTGATAATCACAGCCGACCGTTTGACCGCGATCGAGAGAAAGGCGACTTCAAGCAGGGCGGCTATGGCAAAGACAAAGGTTTCGGCGGCGGTAAATTTGGCCGAGACGGCGGTAAGGATAAAGACAGCCGCGACGGTTATAATAAAGACAGCCGATTCGGAGGCAAAGACCGCGGCGGTCAGTCTGGAGATAATCGGTTTGGACGCAAGCCGCCGTTCGATAAGGACGGTAAAGGCGGCTTCGGCGGTAATAAATTTGGTGACAGACCGGGTGCAGGCAGAGACGGTCGTCCTGCAGGCGGCGGTCGGTCGGGCGGTTTCGTGCAAGATAACAGCCCGCAGGCGAAAGAACGCTCCCGCAAAAAGCTCAACCAGAAGCGATATGACAATACGCCCGATAAGGACGAATACAATGAGATGAGCAAAGCATATAATATGAAGAAAAAAGAGAAAGATTATATGCTTAGCGTGCCGGAGAGCATTGACATTATCGATGTCATCACGATCAGTGATTTGGCTAAGAAGATGAATCTCAAAACGGCGACTATCATTTCCAAACTGATGGGACTCGGGATGATGGTTACGATCAATGATAAGATCGACTCCGATACAGCGGCTATAGTTGCATCTGAGTTTGGCTGTACAGTTAATGTCGTATCTCTTTACGATGAGACTATCATTGCTGATGAGCCGGATGTTGCGGAAGATATGGTTAAGCGTCCGCCGATCGTCACAGTTATGGGACATGTCGATCACGGTAAGACTAAACTGCTTGATGCGATCCGTTCTACGAATGTGGCACTCGGTGAGGCAGGCGGTATCACACAGCATATCGGAGCGTATTCAGTCAGAGTTAATGACACTGAGACTGTAACATTTATCGATACTCCGGGACACGAGGCATTCTCAATGATGCGAGCCCGCGGTGCGAATGTGACGGATATTGTTGTGCTTGTAGTTGCCGCTGATGACGGTGTAATGCCGCAGACAATCGAAGCGATCAAGCATGCAAAAGCTGCCGATGTGCCTATCATAGTAGCGATAAACAAGATTGATAAGCCGGAGGCTAATGTCGAGCGTATCAAGCAGCAGCTGACAGAGTATGATCTGTTGCCGGAAGAATGGGGCGGCAAGACCCTTTACTGCGAAGTCAGTGCATTGAAGAAGATCGGTATTCAGGATCTGCTCGATACAATACTTCTGCAGGCTGAGATGATGGAACTCAAAGCATCGCATAAAGTCAAAGCATCAGGTGTTGTGCTGGAGTCCAAGATTGACCACGGTAAGGGTGTAGTTGCATCTGTAATCCTGCTCAAAGGTGATCTGTCTGTCGGAGATAACTTCGTCGCAGGTATCTATTCCGGTCGTGTGCGAGCCATTTATACAGATCGCGGTGAGAAGATCAAGACTGCTTATCCGTCTATGCCGATCGAGATAACAGGATTGGAAGGTGTGCCGAATGCCGGTGATCCGTTCAATGCGACAGAGACCGAGAAAGAGGCAAAGCAGATCGCTGCTAAGCGTCAGGAACTCAATAAAATGGAAGATGCCAAGATGGTTAAGAAAGTCACCCTTAACGAACTTATGTCTCAGGCAAAAGAAGGCGAAGTTCAGGAGATCAAGATTATCATCAAGGCAGATGTGCAGGGCTCGGCTCAGGCGATCCAGTATAACCTTGAGAAACTCAGCAATAAAGAGATCCGTCTCGTAACTGTATCGTGCGGTGTAGGTGCTATCAATAAAGACGATATTATGCTCGCCGTTGCCAGTGGTGCGATCATTATAGGATTCCATGTGCGGCCTAATCCTACTGTTCAGGCGTATGCCGACAAAGAAAAAGTCGAGATTCGCCGATATAACATCATCTATGATGTGATTGAAGACATTAAGGCTTCTATGGAAGGTATGATCAAGCCGGATCTGATCGAGGAACTCATCGGTGCTGTCGAAGTTAAGGAAGTCTACAAGATCTCAAAAGTTGTCGGCTCTGTTGCAGGATGTATCGTGACCAGCGGTAAGATCAAGCGTAACTCGCTTATCCGAGTATTCCGAAACGATCTCAATATTTTCGAGGGCAAGATTACATCTCTTCGCCGTGTGAAAGACGATGTAGCCGAAGTATTGGAAGGCACAGAATGCGGTATCGGTATTGAGAACTTCAAAGACATACAGGTCGGAGATGTATTTGAGGCGTATGAGATCAAGGAAGTCTCCAGACACTTGTCAGATGTTGAGCAGTTGGATACTCCTGCCGAATAATAACGAAGTCGAGGCAATATGAAATACAAAATCGAACGCATTAAGCAAATGCTTAAAAAAGAAGTAATGCAGACAATCGCAGCGGGGATTGTTCAAGATCCCCGTATACCGGTTGTGATGACGATAACACGCATCACGGTGAGCAAAGATATACATTACTGCCATATCTATTTCACATGCTACGGCGATGACGGTGTTCGCCGCCGAGCTGTCGAAGGTCTTAACAGTTCTGCCGGAGTATTTCAGAGGCAGATCGCCCGCAACCTTAAGCTCCGCTTCACGCCGGTCATCGAGTTCCGCTACGACAGCGAGGAAGAGAAAGCCCTTGAAGTGGATAAGATCCTCTATCAAGTTGCACAGGAACACGGCGGAGATGATAAGCCGGATCAAGCCAAAACAAGCGGACTGACGGAGGAAGACTTCGACTGTATGGTTGATGAGATCGTGACTAATCATCCTGGACTTGTCTAAGCAATGTATAATTATAATGGAAAAAAAATCACTTTGCATTCGCAAAGTGATTTTTTTTCAAATTTTATTTGTCATATAGTGAAATTTATAGTAAAATAAACTAAAATCAACATAAAAATGGTTGGATATTATGAAAAAATACATTCCTTTAATACTTTATATGACACTTTTTCTTACAGCTGGTCGCTGCTCTCTCGAAGATGACATAGTGCTGGATAAGCAGTTTGTCAAAACTGAGTCTCGCAAGGATGGGGCATTTCTTCTGCGGCAGTCTGATCATATCGTCTATATCGTCGGCGTGTCCAATGAGTTCGACTCGCAGATAGCGATCGATACGGCGACGGCACGGGCAAGAGGTGCGTTGTCCAGACAAGTCAGACAAATATCTGCTCAGCTGATTGGTGATTATCTGACGGGAGTCGGATGTGACTCTGAGAATGAGCGATTTGCTCAGTTGGTCTCATCAATGTCTAACGACATCGCTCAGATGAGCCTGTATCAGTCAGAGACTGAGCGTGTCTACGAGGACAAGGCTTCCGATCCGCACACATTCTTCGTCCTTGTGAAGTTCGACATTGATATAATCAAAAACAATCTTGAGAAGATCGTTAATCCTATCACGGAGCATTATATTAAACTCGGTCCGTCCAAGTCAATGTTTGACTTCAGAGCATTCATATTGGGGTGGACTGCCGATAAGTTTCAGCTGCCTGAAAAAGTTATCAAATAGCTGTTTTAACATTCATGGAGGATTATTATGAATCAAAACACATCCAAGCATAAGATGCTTATTTCTTCGCTGCTGATGACAGCCGGAGTGACTGTAGCCGCAATTATTATCGGATTTTTCCTGTCGATGACTCCTGCATTCTACAATATGAACAATTATCTGTATGACAATATGTTCCGTAAATATGCCAAGCCGAAGGGCAAGACTGACAGCGTCGCTATCATTGAGATCGATGACTGGTCGCTCGGTCAGGCTCAGAATATCGGTCTCGGATGGCCATGGCCGCGCAATATGTATGCAGTTATCTCGGATTATCTGATCAATACAGAGGGAGCGAAAGCTGTTGCATTTGATGTATTGTTCACAAGTCCTGACATTGACCGCAGCGACTCAGACGGCATCGACAATGATGAAGCATTCCGCGATGTAATGGAGCAGACCGACAAGGTGATCTTGGCATTCACTGCTAATAAATCGACAAAAACAAGATATGACTATGATCTGCGGACAAAGCAGATCTCCAATGCCCAAGACCTTAGATGTGTGGCTGAGTATAAGAGCATTATGCCTGTCTACGAATTTTTTGCTGATGTCAATCATAACTATGGCTTCGTTGATATTGAGGGGCAGGCTGATGGCGTGATCAGACAATACAAACCGCTTATGCGGATTGGAGACCGCTATTATCCTGCCTTGGCGACAGCTGCATATCTGCTGACTAACGGTGATACACTGCCGCCGATCAGACTAAACGGCAATGGTAATTTCATCATTAATTGGTACGGTGACGGCGGATATGATCTTAATGCTGACGGAGAGTTGGCTAAGCCGTCTACATTCCGATATTATCAGTTTTGGGATGTGTTCCGCAATGCTGTGCAGGCTTCACGCGGCAGAGATACTGATTGGTCAGAAGAGCAGCCTTTCAAGGATAAGATTGTATTCGTCGGTGCAAGTGCACGCGGATTGCTCGATCAGAAGCAAACACCGTTTACAGTCAGAGGAAAGGCTTATCCCGGTGTAGAGATCCACGCAACTGCTTATCTTAACGAAGTCAATCAGGATTGGATTAGGCGTATATATTATCAGTATCAGATCCTTGTGCTGATGATATTCCTGTTTGTATGGATATTTTTCTCGATACGGACAAAATCCATGCCCAAAAACATTATTATCCTGGTGCTTGTATATGCGGTTATTAAAGTATTCAGTTTAGGGTTATTTATCGGGTATCGGCTGCGGCTCAATCTCGTAATGAGTGACATCGCATTGTTATCCGCTCTTATCGGTACGCTGATGGTCAACTATTATCTTATAGGCCGTAACAGGAACAAGATTAAGAATGCGTTCAAGTCTTATCTTAGTCCGCAGCTGTTAAGCGAGATTGACGGCAACGGACTGACTGCCGGCGGCAAGGAGACTGAGGCTTCGGCGATGTTTATTGATATTGCAGGAT
>JAFYAI010000079.1 GCA_017540815.1 Spirochaetales bacterium | reverse complement strand
GGCGGTCATGTGATGCCGGCTTTGTCGCTGATTGATAAACTTAAGACTGATAATGACATTCTCTATGTCGGATCGAAAAACAGCATCGAGCAGCAGCAGTGCGAACGCCGCAATATCGAGTTTCGCAAAATTGCGACCGGCAAACTGCGCCGCTATCTGTCACTGAAGAATGTTACTGATATTTTCCGAGTGATCAAAGGCATATTCGATGCCGGGCGGATTATTCGGAAGTTTAGACCGAATGTGATAGTCAGTACGGGCGGATTTGTTTCTGTGCCTGTCGTGATAGCAGGACATTTTCACAGTGTGCCGATACTGATACACGAACAGACTATCGATGCCGGATTAGCCAACAAGATTGCTGCAAAGTTTGCCACAAAGATTGCAGTGACATTCTCCGAGAGCAAGAAGTATTTCCCGGCTGCCAAAACTGTGCAGACAGGCATACCGCTGCGTGATGTGATATTTACCGGCAGTCGCGATTCTGCTATAGCTAATCTTGGGCTGAACAGCACAATGCGGACGATATATTTCACCGGCGGAGGCTTGGGATGCCATATTCTCAACGAGACTGCTCTGCAGATATTGGATACAATACTTGATACGCATAATGTCATTTATCAGACCGGCAATGCTATGGACGGAGCGGATTATGAGGCTATGGTGCAGTTCCGAGAAGGATTAAGTACTGATAAGCAGCAGAGATTCAAGCTGTATAACTTCGTCAATGAGGAGATTGCAGATATTTTCGCTGCGGCGGATATGGCGGTGGCACGGAGCGGAGCAGGGACGGTCTGCGAGTTGTCTGCTATGCACATACCGGCAGTGTTTATCCCGCTTGCGATAGCGACTAACAATGAGCAGTATAAGAATGCTAAGTCTGTCTCGGATATTGGCGGAGCGGTTATCTTGAAAGAAAAAGATCTGACTGCCGACAAGCTGCTGTCTGACATTCTGTGCGTGTCCGACAAATGCGAAACTATGCGAAATGCTCTGTCGCAGGCGGATAGCAAGAATGGAAGTGAGAAGATTATATCATTGGTAAATGATATTGCGAAGTAATTTGTATGGAAGATTACACGGATTTGCAAATTCCTACGGAATTTGCGAAAAAGAGCTGAAAAATGCACGGTGATTTATGTAGTAAATCACAAATCCGTGTGACAGTTTATATGAAATGAGGAAAAAATAAAAATTGAATGATGTTATTTAAGGAAAAAAATGAGTAAAAACAAAGAAAACTGTTATGATGTAATCGTTATTGGCTCAGGACTTGGCGGAATGGCTACTGCTGCACTGCTGACTAAGATCAATAAAAAGAAAGTCCTCGTGCTGGAGCGGCATTCTGAGTTCGGCGGACTGACACACGAGTTCAAGCGAGGTCCATATACATGGGATGTTGGTCTGCACTATATCGGCAATCTGTCGCACAATAAATCTCTGTATTCCCGGATGATGTTTGACTTCATCACAGATGGTAAGATGAAATGGAACTCACTGCCGGAGGTATTCGATAAGATACACATGCCGGGCAAAGAGATAAGTATCAGCGGCGGAACAGATAATTATATCTCGGAGATGGCTAAAGCATTCCCTGAGTCTCGTAAAGAGATCGAGAACTATGTCAAAGACATAGAGCGTGTAAAGACATGGTATCTTAATTATTTTTATGCTGATTTCCTGCACGGATTCCCGGCTTGGGTCTACAAAATGCTTAGCCTGCGTAATCGCGACAAGGCATTGATGACTCTTAGCGAATATCTCCATAAATACATATCCGATCCGAAGCTCCGCTTAGCACTGTCGTCACGATGGGGCAACTATGGTCTGCCGGCTGACAAGATTGCTTTTGCGGCCCATGCACTTGTTGAGGAACATTACTACGAAGGGGCATCATTCCCATCGGAAGGTTCCGGTGTGATCGGAGCATATATCGAGCACACTTTGGAAGAATACGGAAGCACAACAAGAACCAATGCTGAAGTTACACAGATACTCCTCGACAAGCATAACAGGGCTTATGGTGTGCGTGTTAGAGATCTGGCATCAGCTGATAAAGCTGAAACTGAGTATTATGCACCGTGTATCGTATCTGCTGTCGGAGCGATGAATACTTACGGCAAACTGCTGCCGTCATCTCTTGGGTTAGACATTCAGAAGAAGATCAAAGCAATAGAACCGATATACAGCGGAGTCAATATTTACTTCGGCCTGCGTGAGAGTCCAGAGAAACTCGGCTTAAAAGGTGAAAATCACTGGTTCAATGAAAGTCTCGACATTGATAACTATGCTAATGAGTGGCAGGGACTGACTGAGAATAAGGCTACATACTGTTTCCTCTCATTCCCGACGATGAAACTCTCACATGCCGAAGGTGAGAAAGTCGCACACAGTGCCGATGTCATTGCCGTTCTGCCTTACAGTCTGTTCTCCAAATGGAGCAAAGAAGAATGGAAACAGCACGAAAAGGAATACTATGAATTGAAAGACAAGATCATCGACAGCGTTCTGACGCTGATCGATAAATACATACCGGGATTCAGCGATCTTGTTTGCTATAAAGAGATGGCAACTCCGCTGACATTTGAGCATTTCACCAATCAGCCGATGGGCAACTTCTACGGACTGCCGGAGACTCCCGACAGATATAAGATTGAAGAACTGCGCATCAAAACTCCGATCAAAGGTCTGTATATGACAGGAACAGACATTCTGTCCAATGGTATAGTGCCTGCAATCATGAGCGGCATGGGAACGGCAGTGTATATTAACGGATTCTGGGGCATAATCAAAGTGATGAAAAACCTGATGAGTTACAAGCCTACGGAGGAGGAGATCGCTGCACACAGTATATTCCGACCTGACGCAGAACAAAATAAAGCGTCCAATAAGGCAGTCGGTACACTGATAAACATCACTCCGCTTAATGACAATGTGCAGGAGATGACATTCCAGTTTGGTGATGAACTGCATCTGATCGCAGGTCAGCATGTCAAACTTAATGTCGGAGTCGGACAGTGGCGTGCGTATTCTGTAGCCAGATACACCGATAAAACTCTGACTCTTATCATCGACACAAGACCTAACGGCATCGGCATCAAGTATATCAAGAAGCTGCAGCTCGGTCAGAAATCAACATTCCGAATACCTATATCAGACCTGATATATCACGAATCTGATAATGATAAGGTATTTATAGGAACCGGAACAGGATTTGTGCCGTTTATCAGTATGCTTGACCACCTTAAAAGTCAAAAATGTAACAAAAAAATCACTTGTTTATTCGGTTGTTTAAATAACAATGACAATTTTATAGAGCGATATTTGGCAGAGTATAAAGATGCACTGAATATTGATACACACATCTATATCGAGAATATGGTCGGCGAAAAATCATCAGCTGATGATTTTTCGATTAAGCAGGGGCGAGTCACTGACATACTAACCAATGATAAGTTTGACTATTCGCGAACGGACTTCTACATCTGCGGTCATCAGAATATGACAGACTCGGCTGTACGCATTCTGCGAATATTGGGTGCAAAAAACATTTATTACTGATCCGAAATATTGTTTTTTGGATTATTGCGTGATATAATAATAGTAGTCCGATGTTTCGGACGAAGGAGACATTATGATTTACAAAAAGAATGCAAAAATTGTAATTGTAGATGATGAGATAAATATCTGTGAAATGCTTAGCGATTATCTGACGATGGAAGGATTTGAAGTGAAATATTACACTGATCCGACTAAGTTCGCCGATGAGCTTAAGTTTTACAACCATGACAACCTTGACCTGCTCGTTCTCGATCTGATGATGCCCAAGATGGACGGCTTTCAATTAATGGAGATGTTAAACAGTCGAGAGGAGACACGGCATATTCCGAGGATCGTCGTGTCGGCATTCCCGTCTGATGACAATGTGCAGGAGGTCTTCCGATACGGAGCGATACAATTTATCGAAAAGCCGAT
>JAFYAI010000078.1 GCA_017540815.1 Spirochaetales bacterium | reverse complement strand
GAGTATTCTCCATCCGGCCATCATCAGGCAGAATGTTTCGGTTGTCATTAATAATATCCATCCCGTCGCGGTATGCTTTCATCCCGCACAGAGCATTGGCATAGCCGATGACTATCTCAGGAGTCCGCACTCGACCGTATATCTTGCCATACATCTCGACAGAGTTGGGATATTCTCCGATACCGGTATATGCAAGAGCCAGATTATACAGCAACTGAGGATCATTCGCTTCGGAATTCTGTTCTTTCAGATAATGCTTATACAGCGGCTCCAGCACTTCGACAGCTCGAACGAACCTCTGACGATCGACGAGATGTTCGCCATACTCACGCTGCACCTCGGCATAACCTTCCAAAGACGGATTGGCACTGCCGACAAGCACATCGGCATCGGTGTCAGGATCATCGGCAAGGGCGAGTTTCATCCTCACATGGATTATCAGATTATGCAGTTCCGGCAGATCCTCACTTTCAGCCTCGGACAACAGCACTTTGGCTCCTGCGATGTCGCCTTTATCTATCAGATACTTCGCTTTGAGCAGTTTGAGCCGCGGAGTAAGAGTGCTCTTATAATGCTCAAACTCATCGGCGATCTGTGCAGTCAGTCCGAGTTCCGTCTCCGCATTGATAAGCATCTCAAACAGTTCATCGTCATATTCTATCTCAACTTTGGCTTTCTTGATAAGCTCATAAGCATCCTTAGCATCACTGTTTGCGATAAGAATGTCGGCAAGCAGCTTAACGGAGTCAAGATCAGCCCGTCGGTCAATAGAATATTTCAGCAGGATAACAGCAGACTCGGGATCAGACTTATATACTGACTGTGCAGCCTGATAGAGATACTTCTTGCCGGCTGTCACTTCGTTATTGTTCATCATCGCTTTGCCGAGTTTATACAATGCAGCAAAGTTATTGGGGTCTTTGGACAGTATGTATCTGAACACTTTCACAGCAGCATCATAATTATCCAGATGCAGTCTCGCATCGGCAAGATCGACAAGCATATCATAGTCATCTTTGACAGTTTTCAGAGCATTCTCCAGCAGGATCTGAGCCTCTTCATAGTTGCCTGCCCTGCAATACGCACGTCCCAAATTAATGCGGTACTCTACCTTATCAGGCATCGCATCAAGAGCTGCCTTATAATGTTTGATCGCTTTTTCGTATTCTTCGATCATGAAGTATATATTGCCAATGCGGTTATTGATCTTGTCATCTGCCGCACCGAACAGCAAGCCTTTATTATAGTAGATAAGAGCGATCTCGTTGCGGTTCTGCTCATAGAAGTCATTAGCCTGCATAAAGTACACATCACTGCTCTTCGGGAATGTGAGCACATATTGGAAGTTGACGATCTCTTCGGAGATATTGAAGTCACCGAATGTCAGATTGTATTCCGTGTCTTTGCGGCTGACGAATGACATAGCCAACTGCCCAAGCACATCCGGCGTATGATCGATATTGAGCACGATCTTATTGTCGAAGATAACAGTCGTCGTATCGTCGAATACTGCCAGTATGAATGGGAAATTATCCGAGAGCAGATTGGACTCTGTGACTTTCAGATATGAAGTCTGCATCTTGATCTCGCCCTTGCCCATCAGCGTCCAGCGGATGTACATACCATCCTTAATGGAGAAACTGCAGTAGTTATCCTTGTCCACATAACGATAGTAGAATATTATCTCCTTATCATTGGGAGTATTCTTACCAGACAGGTTGAATGTCATCAAAAAGTTGCGAACTGTCTTGGCATACTTCAGATGAAATGTCGGCTTATCACGGCTGACAGCCTCTATCTCACCCTCCAGCACAAGATTAGTCTTGCGAAAACTGAATGCTTCCTGACATGTTTCATTGACAATTAGATCTTGTATATCCATTTTTTGTATCTCCACAGTATAATTATAACAAAAAACGGAAAAAAGTCAAAGACTTTTTTCCGTTTTTTACTATTTATGCATTGTTGCAAACGAATGTTTCATTAGTCAATTGAATCCTTTAATTACCATAATTATTTATTTTTCAGATACACTCTCCAGCTCTTTGCTTCCAGTGCAGACTTTGTTCCCCTTAATACCATAGCCTTTAATCTCGACATCTGCGAATGAGAACGGCTCTTCGTTAATCTTCTGTTTCGGCTTCTTCACATAGTGCAGGACAACTTTCTGTTTAGGATTGACTGACAAGTACTCAATCCGCCCTTTGCCTGACGGACTGAGATTATACACTTTATTCGTCAGGAATTTCTCAATCTTAAACTTCTTGGAGTATGCCGTATTTGTCGCAAGGTCAGTATATATCAGGCAGAATACTTTCTTCTCGTCGAATTTCTCCACATACATCGCAGTCGTATCGATGAATATCTTGGACTCGACACCGACGACTTTATATGTGGCATCTTTGCATATCACGAGGAATTTCTCGCCGGGCAGAGCAGTCAGCACGGTATCAGACTTCACATCAGTTCCGAGGAAGCCGCCTTTCTTATCCCAGTAGACATTGACATCTATATCCTTCTCAATCTCCTTAACCGTCACAGTCTTGAACTTCTTGATCTGAGTTTTCCTCGGATATTGCTTGGCATATTTAGTCTGTATGCCCTGGATGTATTTAATGGTATATTTGACGACATTTTTGAGATTGACTTCGATCTCTTCCAGCTTACGCACAATGTCGTCCATATTGCGGCGGTGATTCTCAATGTCGAATCGGCTGATACGCTTGATCTTGATCTCCAGCAGTCGCTCAATATCTTCAATGGTCAGATCCCGGATAAACAGTTTCTTGAACTTGTTCAGCTCTTTCGTAATCGTCGCAATGATCTCTTCGTAAGTTTTGAGTTCCTCTATCTTTTTATATATCCTATTCTCGATAAATATCTGCTCCAGCGTCATATCCTGCAGCCGCTCGGTCAGTTTATGCTTCTCGATATTCAGCTCTTTCTCCAGATCGACGACAAGTTTCTGAGCATTGTGACGCAGCACATCATCGACAGTCATCTCGACCGGCTTATTATCCATTATAAGGATGCAGCTCACACTGAGCGTCACTTCACAATCTGTATATGCGTAGAGAGCCTTCTCAATATCAGCAGCAGTCTCACCACGGCCCGGCTTGATCTCGATCTCCACCTTCTCGGCTGTGTAGTCATTGATAGAGCTGATCTTGATCTGATTTTTCTTGGCGGCATTCTCGATCGAACCGATCAGACTCTCAGTCGTCGTCCCGAACGGGATCTCCTTGATGAGCAGTGTCTTATCGTTGGGCATCTCAATCTTCGCCCTAATCTTCACCTTGCCGTTGCCTTTCGCATACTCCGTTACATCGATGATCCCTCCCTGCGGGAAGTCGGGATATATCTCGAAGTCCTTATTCTGCAGAATGGCGATCTCAGCAGCGAGCAGTTCTCCGAAGTTATGAGGCAGTATCTTAGTCGTCATACCGACGGCGATACCTTCCGTGCCCATCATCAGCAGCACAGGCACTTTGGCTGGCAGCGTTACAGGCTCTTTATTGCGGCCGTCGTAGCTGTCCACATACTCCGTGATCTCTTTATTGAACAGGACTTCTTTCGCCAGCGGACTCAGACGGCACTCGATATATCGCGGAGCAGAAGCATCATCTCCTGTGAAGATATTGCCGAAGTTTCCCTGCTTCTCAATAAAATAATCCTTATTGGCAAGGACGACAAGAGACCCGCCGATGGACTGATCACCGTGCGGATGGTATTTCATCGTATTACCGATGACATTGGCAACTTTATTAAACTTGCCGTCGTCCATCTCATCCATAGAATGTAATATTCGCCGCTGAACCGGCTTGAGACCGTCGTCAATGTCAGGAATCGCACGATCCTTGATAACATACGACGCATATTCGATAAAATTAGAACCAATCATGTCTTTGATCGACATAACACCCCTCCGAAGATAATGCACGCATCAATGCACAATTCATAATGTATAATTCACAATTATGAAATTGTACATATTATTAATAATTGATTAATGTGAATTTGTCAAGAACAAAATTAAATGAAATAAAGCACCAATTTTTTTTCGTGCGGCACAACCTCAGCAATGTAAAATAAAACACATCAGAATTGTAAAATGACATTGACAGAAACAAAACATTGTGATAAAAACTGAATGTAATCACAAAAGGATTAATTATGAAACACAGATATAACTTTTTTCTTCCATTATTAATAACATTCTTACTATTGCTCGGCTGCAAAGATAATAAGCCGATCCGACACAATTCTGTCCGCATCGTAAGCCTTGCTCCATCACTGACCAACACTCTGTGCAAGATGGGACTAATGGCTCAGCTCGTCGGAGTGACAGACTTCTGCAAATATAACGATGAGTTTGAGCAGCGTATCACTGACGGCAGCATCCGGCGAGTGTCTGGATTCAATACTTTCAACTTTGAGCTAATCTCATCTGTCGAGCCGGATTATATCTTCGCACTTGATTCGGTGACAATGGAACAGTGGCAGCAGTTTGAGAGCCTGTTCAACGGAACAAAGACTAAGATCATCGGGATGAAACATCCGACCGGTTTCGGCGATCTGCAGGATCAGATCCGACAAATTGGCAGCATTCTGCACTGCGAAGACACGGCAGCACAATTGTGCCAAAACATTGATGACAAACTCTCCGATATGCTGCCCATAAATAAAACTCTCACTGTCCTGCCTGAGATATACTATCCGCCGTTTATGACAGTCGGCACTAATACATTCATCGCCGATATTGTTCGCAAGGCAGGCGGCAAACTTGCTGTCGAAGATGACCAGCTGTGGCCGACTGTTTCGCTGGAGCAGCTCGTCATTATCGACCCGGATGTGGTGATTACCGAGACGGCACACTCCGATACTAATCACAACCTGCTCGTTATCAATGCGTATAAACAAGGCCACATCTTCGTGCCGTCGGTGCAGGACTGGTATATGCAGCCGCTAATCGACTCTGCGGAGATCGCTGTGGAACTGAACAGGTATTTGGCCGGGATGTGTGATTGAGGAAGGGGAAGATGAAAAAAAATGGATTGAGCTGTCTTCACAATCCATTTTTTTGAACACTAAATAATATAATCAATCATTCATAGGTATTACGGACTTTTGTTTCTCGAACGACATACATATCTCTTCTGTATCAGTAGGACTGTTTATCTCTTCACGAAGTGTATAAAAAGCAACAGTCGCATTAACAATCCAAAGTAAAGCAAGAAGACGCAAGTCTATTGGACCATGCTTGCACAAGTCCCACAATACACATTGTGCAGAACAAAACTGAGTTGTCGCAATCAACCAAATATTCTTCCTGTAACAGAATACAAAAAGTACAAACATAATTTCAGTAAAATACATACTTCGCGGATTCATATAAGGCATTGTATATGGCAAAATGAAAGCACTTATAGTCGTTAAACCAATAATACTTTTCGTAGTTATCTTAAATTTCTTCTGAGAATAATAATAGAAAACCATTATTAGTGCCACTACACAAACAAAAAAGAATCCGGCACGACCTAGTTCACTGCTTTTTATTGTTTCCAGCAATGCCCACATATTTGGCATTCCAACAGTCAACTGTCCTTGGGTGTCAAACTGACTAAAGCAGACTGAAATCAATTTTAAAATGTTACCTCCTGACAATGCAGCTGGAATAAGTGTAATAAAATAAGTCGCAGGAATCCAAATCAATGTTTTCAAGCGAATTTTTTTTAATAATACCATTATTAAGACTACTGGCATAATAAACACAGCTTGAACTTTGAAAGCAAATGAAAGCCCCAACATAATCATTGCACATCTATCTTTTCCATTCAAAAGATAATACAAACACATAACAAGAAATGTGGTATATATTGCATCACTATGCCCCCATGCCGCAGAGTTAATCACAACTGTCGGCAAACAAAAAACTACAGCAAAAGCAATTGCAGGGAAAATAGACTTTTTCGTATCTTTCAATTCAAGAATCTTCATCACATAAAAAGCCAAAATAATATCGAATACAATAGAAATCCATTTTATTGCAATGTGTATAGGTAATTTTGAATAAGTCATTATAGCCATAAAATAATAATACATCGGAGGGAAATTACCTATTTTTCTTCCTATTGCAGCAAATCCTCCATGTGATTGAATGTCTTTATACCATGAAGTAAGAAAGCCACTCATATCTACAGAGATTTGTGGCAATAAACTGATACGTATAAACATACCTATTAAAAAAGCAACCAAAACAAAAGAATATAAAACCAATAGATCAAAATTACTACTATAATATTTTTTTATTTTATTCTCTATAGCCTCGGAATCGATCTTTAACATAATATTACCACTCCAACATCAATCGAATACACCAATTAATACACTCGCTACCATAAATATTTCATAAACAATTCTTTATTCTCTCTCGCAGAAGTTGTCGGTCGTCCCAAATCACGGCGAGCACCAATTGAACATTTGACTTCAATAAATGACAACTCATCAGTGTTGTTAGCTTTTTTTAACGCATCATCCAACTCATCATAATTCTCAGCACACAAAACTTGTTTATAACCACATGCTTTTGCAACTGATTTCCAATCAATGTTGCTTGCAACAGTCGGCATCCCACCAACTGTTTCATGTGCACCATTATTAATAACAACATGTACAAGATTTTGTGGAGCATTTGATCCGATAACAGCCATCGCTCCCATGTGCATAAGAACAGCACCATCACCATCAATACACCAAATCTTCTTTTTAGGCTGATTAAGAGCCACACCTAAAGCAATCGAAGAACTATGCCCCATAGAACCTACAGTCAAAAAATCATATTTATGACTTTGTTTATTTGCTTCACGTATTTCAAACAATTCACGGCTTGCTTTACCTGTCGTAGAAATAATCGGATCATCAGCGGAAACAGCTGCAATATGACGAATTATTTCTTCACGAATCATTTTATTTTCATTTTTATATTCAACTTTTTCATCGTAAGAAATAGCACCTTTTCTAATTACAAATGCAACCTGTTTACCTTGTTCAAGAAGCAGTCTAAACTCTTTCATAGCATTTTCAACATCATTATCAGTTGTGTCATTACTAATAATGAATGACTTAATATTCATATCATCCAAAAGTTTTACAGTTACTTCACCTTGATATATATGTTGAGGTTCGTCATGAACACCCGGCTCACCACGCCAGCCGATGACAAACACCATAGGAATCGCATAAACTTTTTCATTGAGTAAAGAAGCCACCGGATTAATGATATTACCTTCACCACTGTTTTGCATATAAACAACAGGAATCTTACCTGTAGCCAAATGATAACCGGCAGCAAGAGCCGTACAATTTCCCTCATTTGCAGCTATAATATGATGCTTGGGATCTATTCCATAAGTATTCATAAGATAATTGCACAGTGCTTTCAACTGCGAATCAGGAACACCAGTATAAAAATCCGATCCTATTATTTCAAGTAGCTTTTCAACTTTCATCTATTATCTCCGTAAAATTTGTCTGTATAAATTTTCTATTGTTTGTTCATCCAATTTAATCGGATTATTTTTAAGCCGAACAGGATTAACCGATTTTGCTAAAACAGCATAATCATCGTCACTATTCACCACAGGAATATTTAACTGTAATCCCATTAGGATTCGATTAAATGTATCTGCACCTGATTTTGAATCACAGCCTCCAAGCACAGTTGATAAATCTTCAAACATTTTATCCAAATACTCTTTTCCTCTTGAATCACAACATCTATCTGTATTTTCGATCATATAAGACCAAAGAACAGAAACACAAAGTGCTGCTGCATGACCATGTGCAATATTATAAAGACTTGTTAATTTATAACACATTGCATGTCCGCCTGTTGTCTGCGTTATATTGATTGCTTTTCCTGCGGCATTAGCAGCTTCAAGCATTTTCCTATTTGCACTTGGATTATTATTCAAATATGCTTCATAATTTTCTAATATTAAACTGATTGCTTTCTTTGAGAATTCTTTACTCTCGTCTGTGGAATTAACTGACCAAAATGACTCTATTGCATGACAAAACGCATCAAGCATTGTTGACTTTCTCTGATAATCAGGTAAAGTCTCTAAAACTGTCTCATCAAATATAACTGCAGACGGAATAATACTTTCATCAGTAATAGACTGTTTCTCGCCATTTTTATATATTACAGCATAACGAGTTGCCTCACTGCCTGTTCCTGCAGTCGTAGGAATTGCAATAAACGGAATATCATTGGGAATAATAGTCTGCTGTAAATAATCACAATTATCAGGAAGATTTACATACAGTTTAATACATTTTGCAACATCAATAGCACTTCCACCGCCAATAGCCAAAATCGAATCACACTGATTATTCTTATATGAGGCTATTCCATTAACAACAGATTCATAATTAGGATTAGGCTGAAAATCAGAAAAAAACACTGTCTCTATATTCAAGTTTACAAAAAGATTTTCAATATACAATCTAATATTTCCAAGAAACCGAAATGCAGAATCGCAAACGACCAAGATCTTTGAAATATTTTTTGTCCTGAAGAACTCAGTTAGACTTTTATAATTATTATAATTGTTAAGAATAATCTGTTCCATTATCTATTTTGTTCCCGGTATTAATTCCAATATTTCCTTTATACTCATGCACAAATCATTAGCTTCCAATGAACGATGATGAGTCAATATTGATTTTGCAGTATTGACCATTGCCGGATAACTACTACGAAGCATGTGATTAGCATAGATAACAACATTAACACCCCAACTTTGCAGTTCCTCTTCCGTGACATGATTATATGTAGTAGGAACAACCACGATAGGTACAGAACTGTGCTTTTCTCTAAATCTCAAACAAAATTCTTTTATATCGTCGCCTGATTGATTTTTACTGTGTATCATAATACCATCCGCACCAGCATTAACATAAGCATCACACCTTTGGATCGCATCATCAATTAATTTGCCAGCAATCAAACTTTCACAACGAGCTATTATCATGAAATCTTGAGCAATCTGAGCCCGTTTACCGGCTTTAATCTTCTCACAAAAACCTTCAACCGTATCTTGTGTCTGTACAGCATCAGTACCGAATAATGAATTCTTTTTTAATCCAACTTTATCTTCAATAATAACTGCCGAAATGCCAAGACGCTCCAATGTTCTCACAGTAAAGATAAAATGCTCTATCTTACCACCTGTATCCCCATCAAAAATAACAGGTTTCGTAGTACATTCAAGAGCATCATTTAATCCATGCAGACGAGTCGTCAAATCAACAGCCTCTATATCCGGCTTGCCTTTACTTGTAGAGTCTGTCAATGAACTTGCCCACATTCCATCAAATTCTTCAGTTTTATTATTAACTTTTACTTTTGTTTTCTCTATAATCAACCCTGTCAAACCGGAATGGCTCTCCATTATACGCACAATAGGTTTTGCTGCAATTAACCGACGAAGCATTTTCTGACGAATCGCAGGTGTTGTTCCAATCTCTCGAACCTCAGCGTTCAAAACAGTTGACGAAATTCCAGGCGTATATGGAATATCCACAACTTTACCACCCCATTTCGTAATGCAATCAACAACTTTCTGTCTTGTCTCTTTTTGAACACCGTTAAGCCAATCATCACCATGAACAACATAATCAGGTTTGAGTTTTTCAAGATTTGGAACATAATCAAGCGTCGTCTGTGGAACCACAGCAGAAACACCTTTAATATTAGATACAATTTCTGCTCTCTGTTCATAAGTCAGATAAGGTAACCGCTTATAACTGGCAATAGCCTCATCTGTAAGCACACCAACCGTAACTTCTCCAAGTTTCATTGCCTCGTGAATAATATTTAGATGTCCGTGATGAATTAAATCAGCACTCATACCGCAATACACTGTTTTCATATTTTATTCCTTATTTATCTCTTGTTTTTCTTGTAAATTACTATCAATCAAAGTATTATGTTTATTAATTAAATAATCCGTAATTTTTTGTGCCGATGTACCGATATTCGCCCAACAGTCAGTTCTAATTTTCTCTATACCATACTGTAGCGACTTACTCATCAATACTTCGTCAATACGATTCTTCATATTATCAAAGTCAGATTCTTTCAAAGGGCAACCTATATCTGGAAGGATTTTAATCGACCACCTAATATCATCTGACCAATAAACATCATAAGGACTTGGATCAAAGTTAGTATCTGCATAAATACACGGCTTACCAAATATCATTGTATAATCCAATATTACACCGGAGAAATCAGTAATCAGCAAATCTGATTGACTCAAAACATCAAAATTATCATTATCATAATTCCATGTAAGATTAGGATTATCAGAAAATGCAGAAGATAATTCCTGTAGCAAGCCTTTCTCTACAACCGTTGACTGAGGATGTGGTCTGACTATAACCTTATAACCAATATCCAACACCGCCTGTATAAAACGCTTTCCAAATCGGGACAAAATAGCACTTTTACCCCAACTTGGAGCAACCAATATTACAGGAACTTCATTCTTGTTATTATTAGATTGAGCCTGTTTTTTTGCAAACATTTCATCATGATGTGGAGAACCGCATACGACCAATTCCTTAGGTGTTATATCACGCATAGACTCAACTTTCTTTACCCATCGAACCTGATTTTCTCCAGAACATACTATCGCATCATAATAATCCAAGCCAAACATTCTATAACCGGACAATTCATCTAATGTATGAGGAATATGCACATACCATTTGACATTTTTGCTTCTCTTCCACTGATACACATCAAGTCCAGGAGTTGTCGCCAACAATATATCTGCTTTTAAAAAATTAAGTTTTGCAAAGCCTTTATTGCCTTCTCCTATAAATTCTGCTTTAACAAACTTATAATCAGCAGACAACACAGGATCATCTGAGTATGCAGTCCAATACACTAAAGGGATTTGTCTTTTCTCAAACTCATCGCATATAGAATGGAAAATGTTCCAATACTGCTTATGATCAGAATAAATAATATATGGAATAGTATTATCATTCTCTGAGTTCTTTATCTTTCCACCGGAGAAAACAAATTTCAACTTAACCCATAATGCATTTAAAGCAAATGATGCCGCTGCAGCAATACCAATAAACAGCGAAAATATCATGCTCCCCGTACCTGGGTCTATATATGATAATGAATACATCTTTTATCTCCTTACTTTTTATTCTCTATTTTTGTCCAATTTTTGGGATCATAAATATCACCTTTTACATGCCAACTGTTTTCCGTCTCCTTAAATGTCTTATAATTTTTTTGTTCTGAAGCATTCCAACTATTGTGATCCTCTTGAACAACTACACCCCCATCTTTTTCTTCTACTAACTTTTTACCTGTAAATGGATTTATATCAGAAATATTAAGATCTTTCTTCGCCAAAAATAATGTATCTGCATTTGTCATAAATGTATCATCCGTTTTCAATTTACCACTATTATTAAAATCCTTAAACATAAACAAACAGTTATAGGATGCAGGCAACGATGATGGCTTATCTCCACCAAATTTTGGGAATATCTTCCCTTTCTCACTTAAGTTACGACCATGATCTGCTACTATAATAATTCTTGTATTATCATACACATTATTAACCTTAAGATAGTCAAGCCATTTAGCTACTTGTAAAAGTGCAGCAACATTAACCTGATATCCTTGATTTGTGGCCTTTTTTGATGACTTAAATGCGGGGATATATCCATGATAATCCACATCCTCAGTTTCTGACACAGTATCATAATTCGGCACATTCAAACTTGCATATTCATGTGTAATATTACTTCTTATCATTGTAAATGTGTTTTTCTCGCTAGAAAAATCAGTATAATTACGAAGTAGCATCATGTGTGAAAGATTATTAATAAAAATAGTTCGCTTTTGTTTATCTGATTTTATACTTCCAGAGGAAACATAACTAAAAGATTGGCGAAGGGGAGGAAATAAAACCTGAACAATAGAGAAAAACGGCATTTTACTTCTACATATATCATCTATTTTATTATCCTGTGATTGCATCGAAATACTTTTATTTTTATAATAATATTGCCAATGCATTCCTATTGCACCAAAGCACTTTATGCCTGGGTATTTATCAAAATATGAATAATCTGACTCATGAAAATAGTTCAACCAAGGAACATTTGTCATTGTAACATCAAAACCTGCATCAAAAAATAATTTAGCAGGAACAGTCATTGCTTCATTGTGCTTATCTTTAAGTAATTCACTTTTTCTTTCATTAATCTTATCAGGAGTATATTCATAACCTGCCATCAATGAAGGAGATCCTGTATTCGTAAACCTTCCAAAACTGATTGTATTAGGATAAAAAGTGAATCCGTCAAACCGTTGCTCTAAGTCAGGAAATTCTTTCATAATATATGGCACAAAAAAACCTAATGCCCTATCCAAAAATAACACAACAACATTTTGCTTATCTTTAGACAAATGATATATCGGATCAATTTTATCAGATCTGATTATACCCTCTTTTTCTTTTTGATTGCAATAATAGACATATTCTTTTTGAATTAACACACACTTATATATACCAAGTGTAAACATCCCTAAACATAAAGAAAATGCCAAGACTGAAAGTATTCTCTGTTTATTATAAAATCTAAAAATATAGAAAACAAACACAGTAAAAACAGCAATCAATACAGATAACACTGAATAATAAAAAGGCACTGTAAGCTTGCTTTTTGATTCATCAAGTAAAAATAACGGATTTAACTCACCATAATCCGGCTTAAATATATAAGCATTACATATTGCACATATAAGCAATGTAAAAAAGGACACCGTCAGCACAAACTTAGTTTTATCACCGAACATAAAATACATACACATCGGCCAACACACACACAATCCCAAACAAATAAACAACGAAGAATATATGTATGAAAATGGAGATGAAGTACTTCCTAAAAAAGAGAATTCAAGAGGACTAGAAGAAATAACATTTGCCGGCAATAAAAAGCCTATCAGTAAAGCTAATCCTACAGAAGAGAAAATAAATACAGGTAAATCTGATTTTTTGAAACTAATATTTTGATCGACAAATAACCTCTTACTACTTAAAGACAAATTTTTTAATAAAGAAATAATTTTTTCAACTATTTTTTTTACCCAACTAACAAATGCCATCATTATTCCGATAAAATTCAACAACATTTGTTTTGTTTCCTCTCGTTCCAGAACCATATTTTTGACTAAGCTAAATATATTATTCAATATCCAATAAATAACCAATCCAGACGGAGAATTGTATAATAACACAAGAAAAATCAAAGACAATGCATGAACTTGAATTTTTTCTTTGACAGTTCCTCCATGTGTATATATAGCAGACGATATTACATTAATAAGTGTCATAATAATCGGCAGAATATTAATAACAATATTCAGTCCAAATAATTTAAACATCCAAGTTTTATCAGGACTCCCCAAATCTTTGAATATCCAAAACTTCTGTCCAATAAGCTCAGGACAATGACTGAGAAAATGATAACCGGCAATGAAAAACGGAACTGTAATCAATATAGAAAGGCTGCCTCGAATAACATATAAAGGATGATAATGATTCTGACGGTAATATGTACTAAGCATCATAAACCGTTCATCACCGCTGAAAGTCTTCCTTATATGTTGAACCATAGGTTCCATTCGGCGAACGGCATCTCGCTCTTTCTTTTGCAAAGCATCTGCAATGCGATACAGCGGCAGTGCTAAGAAATTCATAACGATACTTACACCAAAAATCGCTACAAATACACTGCAATCAATCTTAACGAAATAATAGAATACCCATTCAAGAATTTTTTCAATTGGAGTAATGAATATATAATATAAAAACATTTTTCTTCCATCCTAAAAGATATAACGATTTATATAATACACCAAAAAACAAAAAAAGTCAAATTTTAATTCATCTATTTGATTGTTCGCCATATAATAAATAACTTAGTGATGCACCGAAATGCACAGATATAATTTCATCATTTCTAACAACTGTTTCAGCAGAATAGTATATTAAGGAGGCATCACCTATAACATATTACCTATAAAAAATGTTTCAATCACAAGTGCCGTAGAACGAAAAAAAAATTAATAATTTTAATTATTGTCAATATCAAACAAAGAAAACTATATACATTTATATAATGTTATATTTCAAACCAAAATACCAAATACTGATGAACAACAGACATGTGCATTTCTATCAAAAGATTCATGATTAAAAATATCCCCGCTATTCAACTTTTATGTCAGATTTTTTTCATCATTTATAAAGATCCAAAATTTACTGCCAATAAATTGTATAATAATGATAATTACAAGACTAATAATTTTACATAGCATAGCATGCCAATGAAAAATGTCAACTGCAAGCCAAATCATTCCAACTTCTAATACACCGGTTGCAATCCGATAAGTATAAAATTTTATTAACTCTATCCAAAAGATATTAAATTCAAAAGATTTACTTTCAAAAACCCATAATTTATTAGTAATAAAAGCAAATGACACAGCAAAAAACCAAGCAATTATAGCAGAAAAAACATTAGGAATAGATAAAACACGAAAAGCCAACCAATAAATACTAACATCAACTGCTGTTGTACAAATACCGAAAAAAACATAAGCTATCAATGCTTTATATTTTTTAATCAAATCTAAAACAATCATTTTATTTTTCTTTTTTCAACAATATATCTGCAAGTCTGTTAGGAGACCATGTAATATACTGATATTTCAAGTATGTCTCACTCACCAAATATTTTTCCCTGTTTTTAGGAAACCAATAAGCCCTTTTATTCCAATTTTTTGAATATTTAGTCAATGGTTTTCTAAATTCATGAAAATTTGGTAGCGATGATATGAGTATAAGAATCACCAACATTCTGACAACTGCCCAATGTCTATACCTGATTGCACCGATTAAATATCTGCATATCTCAAAATTGATGATTATAAGTGCAGGGGCTGATCCCTTCGTACATAAATCATTAAATCTCCCCATCTTAAAAAAAGGCAATAAAAACAGAAGCACTCCGGCTGAAATGAGCATATTATTTGAGAAAACTCTTTTTTTGCCTAATATTACAAACCAAAGCATCCAGGACGCATGAAATAAAACGAATAATGCAAAATGATTGTTCCAATTAATAAATTCAAGTGCCATTCTTGCTTCTTTAGGCTTAGCCTGTATAGCATTTGTAGCTATATATAGTATTATCAGCAACATACAAATAATAGCAGATACAAACTCTATTCTGAATGTATTCTTAATCATCTCTACTTTTGTTCTACATTGTATCAAATCTATGCTCCATGTCATCGCAAGGACACCACCTAAGCAGATAAATGCAAATGTATTGTATAATGATAGTGGCATTAGAATAAACGCCCATGCTGAATAATCATAACGAAACTCATATATCAGTGCAACAGCAATCAATACAGGAATATATTGAGGGCAAAGCCATCTAATATTGAGAATGGCACACCTAAATTGAATCTGTACTGACTTACTTATAATTTTAAGATTGAAAAAATTAGGAGCATCATTAGCATGTCCCAAGTTATAAAGACATTTACAGAAAAAGAAAAATGTTGATGCAGTAAGAATCATAAAGAAAATCAGCAACAATCGGGCTGGTTTCTTATTGTTAAAATTTTTATATATGAGTAGAGATGTAATTACGATACCGGCAACAGATAATAAAAGCATGGTTGTCGTCGCTACATCAAAACCAAATATTTTACCAAAAATAGCAGGCAAAATATAATAACCTATATAATAGCAGAGAACCCCGCTCTCTTCTCCAAAGTTATATCTAACAGGCCAACGATGTGTAATCAAATCATCAAGGATAACATTATGCTTCTGCCAATCCCATGCCTGACAGAAATGCCCATCAATTCCACTGATATATCCCCAAAACAATGCACAAATCGACACTATGATTATCCACACCCACAACCTGTTAGTCATTTTGATAGGCTCAACAGTCCGCTTACTAAATATAAATATAAATGATGTTCCTACACATAATACAAATATCAATGAAAATATAACCTTCAACCAAGTGAGAGCAAAAATCATAATCGGAAGATACAGATATAGAAATGCAAAACATTCTAAAAGATCTATTTTTTTTAAATCAAAATTTAACAGTTCTTTATTAATCAGTCTCATAGTTACAGTTCCTTTTTAAGTTTCTTAAAATCTCCAAGAGCTTTCCAGCCTATTTTGAATATTCTTGGTATATTAATAAAATTTACTCCGCCCTGACGAGGCTTGAAACTTACATATCGATATGATACTTTTTCTTTATAATACGAAAAATACATACATAATAAAGCATTCGGGAGATTAAAATCAGAAGGGAGTTTGTAAAGATATTTTTTTAACGAAGATGATTTCATTAATCTAAACGGAGCATTTGCATCCGGAATCTTTGTTTTAAAAAAAATCCAAAGTACAAACCTTAGAACTTTCTCTACAAATACGCGGTGTTTGCCATCTTTCCTATCAGAGCGATTTCCAAAAATAGCATCAAACTCTTGTCTGTCATTCCAAAAAGCATCAAACTCATCTGGATTTGTTTGACCATCTGAGTCAGTCTGAAATATGTAATCAGCATTTTTCTGTATCGCATAATCATAAAGAAAAATAACTTTAGTTCCATGATCTGTTCCTGGTTTTGAGAAAACTTCCAATTTTGGATATTTATCTTCCAATGACATTAAAATCTCAAAAGTATTATCCTTTGAACCTCCATCTGCTATAACAAGCCTTGAATCATCTGACTTCCCTTCAAGTTTTGGATACCACTGATTTACAACATCAGCAATATTTTCAGCTTCATTATACGCGGGCATAACAATATACAAAGTATCCATCATTATTCTCCTATAGTTCTTTTGTTATTTCCAACGCTCTTTCCAAGGCGTTATCCATATTATAATATTTAAAATCACCTAATCTGCCGCAAACATAAAGATTTTGATATTTTTCAGACTCAGACTTATATTTTTGGTACATTGTCTGTGATTCTTCTGTAGGAACAGGATAATACGGCTCATTCTTTGTTCCAGCTTTATATGGCAATGGATATTCAACGGCATAAACAGTTTTATCACTATCATCTTGCAGAGGTAGTTTTGTATATTCAGTTATGCGTGTAAATCCATTCTCCTGCGGATAAGCAACAACTGGAGCATTCTGAAAACTCTTTTCATTTGCTATTTTCCATTCAAACCGCAGAGAGCGGTAAGGCAGTACCCCATATTTAAAGTCAAAAAGTTCATCTATCGCTCCTGTGTAAAAGACTTTACCTAAGAATGGTTTTCCGTTTATTAAAATTTCTTTGCTTTCACTATTAAGTTTTAACCAATCTTTTGAATTCTCACCAAGACACACTTTTATATTTTTATGGTTAAGAAGATTTCTAAAAAAATCCGTAAAAGATTTTTTTGGCATAATTTGGAATTCATCGTCAAAATATCCTGTGTTATAGTTAAACCTAACAGGAACACGACGAAGAACTATAGGATCAATCTCATTAGGACTAATCCCCCACTGTTTTGCAGTGTAAGGAGCATAATCATTTTTAAATAAAAAATCTGCATATTCATGTATTAAATGATTTTTATGATTCAAAAGTTCAAGAACAGGAGCAAACTCTTGATTGGGATATTCCGCGACAATTGCTTCTTTTATAGATTTTGCTTTATCTGCTGAAAAAAAAACATCAATTGTCTGAAAATTAAACGGAGTTGGAGTATATTTACCATTTATAACCGCACCGCATGTAAGTTTATAGTCTTGCCATTCTGCATAGCGTGTCATATACTCATATAACTCTAACTTTTTTGTATGAAATGCATGAGGTCCATATTGTTGAACTAGAACTCCACTTTTATCCACATAATCATACATATTACCGCCTATATGATTACGCCTTTCAAGAATGAGAATTTTCTTTCCTTTTTCAGCATATTCACGTGCGATTACAGATCCTGTAATTCCACAACCAACAATAATAATATCAAAATCTTTCAACACTTAATACTCCTTTGCATTTTGAAGAATTTCTACTCTGATAAGCCACATTCTTGCTGCATTTTCTTTATAACACGACTTATTCCTTCCTCAAAACTTACCTTTGGTACAAAGCCCGTATCTTGTTTTATATCAGTTAAATCAATACAAGAACTAGGCATTATACTTGAAGAATATGGCATTTCACCAATTCCAAGAGGAAGAGTAGGATCTATTTTTTCATGAATAATACGCACATAATTAGAAAGTGACCAATTGTCTCCGTGCCCAATCGCATATATCATACCATTTCTGCCTTTTTCTCCAACAAGTCGAAGAGCTTCAATAGCATCGTCTATATATATATAATCCCATAGCTGCTCCAACTTTGTAAGAGAAGGTTTTTTTCGTTTAAGCAGACTGTCTATAGTATATGTAATTACATTACTGTCTTTTCTTTGATCAGAATAAATGCCTGACATCACAGCATAAACAAATGAAATTCCTTTATCAACAGCAAACTGTTGTGCAAGATACCTTATCGCTACTTTTACAGAGCCATAAGCATCTTTAGGTGTAGGTAAAGAATCTTTGTTAATAAGACCACCAGAAAACAGATATTCACTTGTTGAACCTGGTAATACAATTCTTTTAACATGTTTAATATCAGCAATATTTAAGACATTATGCAATACATAAAGATTTCTTTCCTGCTCAAGAAATGATCTTCTACTTTCAGGATTAACTCCAATCCACGCAAGATGATAAAACACATCTATATTTTCAGGTATAGGGATCTCTTTTGAATCATCCTTTTCCAAATCACATTTAATTACAGTCACCTCAGAATTGTGAAAAATTTCTGATAGTTTTTCTTCAGGCAAGACAAGTGCATAAATATGAATGTTATCACTGACTAATCGTTGTATCAAATTACGACCAATAAATCCATTTGCTCCACTAATTAGTACATTCTTCATTTTCAAAAATACTCCCTTATCTGTCTATCCGTCACATCAGCAGCAGAACTCCCGCTCTGTACAGATTTTTCCCATTCCACGATTTTCTTCATAGCATCTCGGATGCTCCATTGTGGATACCATCCCAAAACCGTTTTCGATTTTGAACAGTCAAGTTTAAGGAAATTCGCTTCATGCGGTGCATTTGCCTCGCTGACATTTTTCCAGCTCGCTCCATCACCCCAATCTTCACAAAACAATGTCGCAAGTTCTCCTGTAGTTACACAGCTTTCATCATCCGGTCCAAAGTTATATGATCCGGCATAAGATTTATCTTCATACTGCTTTTGAGCTAACATCAAATATCCTCGCAGACATTCAAGTACATGCTGATAAGGACGAGTAGAATTGGGATTTCGTAGGGTGATTTCTTTACCACTTTCTACAGCACGAATACAATCAGGTATGATTCTATCAAGAGCATAATCACCACCGCCTATAACATTTCCACTTCGTGCAGTAGAAATTGCAGGTGAATTAGGTTCGTTGAAAAATGAATTTCTATAACTGTAAGTCACTAACTCCGAGCATGATTTTGAATTTGAATAAGGATCATAACCGCAGAGTTCTTCATTTTCACGATAACCCCAAGCCCATTCTTTATTAAGGTAAACTTTATCTGTTGTAACATTTACAAACGATTTTACGGAATGACAAGCACGAACTGATTCCAAAATATTAACAGTTCCCATGACATTACTTTCGTAAGTGCCAATAGGGTCTTTGTAACCGGTTCTCACAAGCGGCTGAGCTGCAAGATGCAGCACAATATCGGGTTTCGTCTCATTCATAATGGTCTTAAGTTTTTCTCTATCACGAACATCTCCGATAATAGACTTCATTTGAGAAGCAGTTTTTGTTTCCTCAAAAAGGCTTGGTTTTGTTGGCGGCTCAAGGGCATAGCCTGTCACATCTGCTCCGGCAAGAATCAGAATACGACAAAGCCATGTGCCTTTAAAACCGGTATGCCCGGTGAGAAAAACTTTCTTTCTTTTATAAAAACCAAGATCCATCATATAATGTTTACTTCTGATTTCATGTTTGCCAAAATGCCCATGGAGCTCTATGTGCATGCCACATCTCTGTCAAATCATTTTTATCTTTAAGCATGTCCATAGGATGCCAAAAGCCAGCATGTTTGTATGCATGCAGCTCTCCGTCTTTCGCTATACTCTGCAGCGGAGCATGTTCCCACATCATATTGTCTGCATTTTCTCCAATATAATCCAAGGCTTTGTTCTCGCAAACAAAAAAACCGCCATTTATCCAAGCGTCGCTTGGTTTCTCCTGAAACTGTGTGATTATTCCATCGGTATCAATATCGAGAGCTCCAAAACGACCTTCCGGCTGGACAGCAGTAAGCGTGACAGTCTTGCCTGATTTTGCATGAGATTCAACAAGTTTCCCAATATCAATGTCAGCAACCCCGTCTCCATAGGTTAGCATAAATGGTTCGTTCCCTATGTATTCCTTTGCTCGTTTAATTCTGCCGGCTGTAAACGTATTCAATCCTGTATAAAGCATTGTGACTCGCCAAGGTTCGCTTCTCATTTTATGTATTTGCACATCATTATTAGATAAATCTATAGTCATATCAGAGTAGCGACTGTAATAATTGAGAAAATATTCCTTAATAACATGCCCCTGATAACCTGTCAGCACAATGAAATCGTTATAGCCAAAATATGAGTAAATTTTCATAATGTGCCATAGAATCGGATATCCTCCGATCTCAACCATGGGTTTGGGTATGTATCTTGTTTCTTCTCCGAGTCGAGTTCCGGCTCCACCTGCTAAAATTAATGTTTGCATAGTTAATTATTTAATTACTGATTCACCATCAATTCCGTAGCAAGGAACTGACTTCTTTTCAAAAATTTTGCCAAATTACATAATTATATTATCATAAAATTATGATTATGTCAATTCGTTTTTCACTGAATATTATTCGTGAGGGAATTTACACTAAAATTTGTAATAAAATTTGCTTTTTACTGCAATTTTATCATGTAATTTGATCTCCACAGATGTTTTCCATAGAAAATAATAGTTTAAACTGATTTTTTTTTCATATTTTTTTATTAATATAGCAAAAAAAAGAGCGAGTCCTTGCTACGGAATCAACTACATAATATTATACTGATGATTTATTCATATTACGAATACAGAGTGTATAGATGTGCATAAATAACGCTTTACCTGATTTCACATTCTCTCGTGACGATACAAAAATTATAAAAGCTATTGCTATCATTTTAATGTTTATGTATCATTTATGGGCATTTCCAGATAGAATATGTGGTGGAGAATTAAAATACTTTGTAACATTATTTAATGAACCGTTGTTCAAATTTTTCGGAAAAACAGGTCGTTTTTGCCTATCTCTTTTCTTTTTTCTAGGCGGATACGGTATATTTATGAGTTGCAAAAATAAAGAATATGATTTGATATGCAAAATAAAAAATTTATATCTTGATTATTGGAAAGTTTTTCTTGTTTTTATCCCAATTGCTTTTATCTTTTTTTCTAACCAACCAATATTTTGCAAAGATGTTGGCGGATGTACACGATATAATAATTTTCAGTTTAAGGTTTTTATAGAAAGTTTTTTAGGTATTAGCCGTAAATATAATAACTCTTGGTGGTTTTTCTTCCATTATGTGATTGCATGCGTATCATTTCCTTTAATCAGAAAAGTTTTTAAACATTTTTCATTTAGTATTAATCTTCTTCTCGTGATTATTTTGACTCTATTATTTGCATCTGTATTTCCTTATCTTGGTAAAATGACAGCATTTTCTTCATTAGATGACAATGAACTTTATTCATTGTTTTTTTTGCAAGGTCTACATTCAAAATATAGTTATACTGGTTGCTTTTTTATGGGCATAGCAATGGCAAAAGACAATATACTTGTAACATTAAAATCAAAAATGTATCATAACAATTTATTGAATCCACTTGTTAATGTTTGCATAATATTTGCTGTATTATATCTTAAAAGGTATAAATTCAGTGATTCTAGCATGGATATTTTTTTAGCCCCAATTTTTTGTATTGCCGTTTGTGACATAGTAAACAGAATATCATGGATAAGACTCATATTGATACATCTTGGGAAACAGAGTACAAATATGTGGCTAATACATTGTTTCTTTTGTTGGTATTTTTATCCATTTGCAAAAATAGTTACAATTACAAAGTATGCTTTACCAAGTCTTATTACACTAATTATTTTAACATATATTGCATCAATTTCTACTGATTATTTCTGGAACAGAATTAGTAAACTAAAATCAATTATAATAAAATGAAAAACTGCAAATGTATAACACTCTTTCACACATAATTTCTGCGACTATCAAATCAATCATCGGCGTTAATCGCATCCGTGCAACGCCGATGAACTCACAATCCTTTGTGAGTCCCGTGAGCCGCAGATGAACTCGACATCTTGTCGAGTCCATCGCCAACTACCGCCTCCTTGCGAAGTCCCAGCACACACCATCTCACAATCGGTATGCGGCTGACAATCTCATTAATCAGATACCCACCGACGAATGACAATATCGCAACAAGCAGATATATCATAACAGGCGGCAGATTTGTTTTATAAACAAGCAGCGGCGACAAGGCGGCAAGCGGCAGATAATGAAATACATACAAGCCCCAGCTTCGTCTGTTTAAGAATGTCATCACCTGATGAGTTTTGTCTCCGTAGCACTTCATCATTCCCAAGATGGCAAGGCTCATAAACCACAGATATGCCACCGCCGATGGGGAATTAACAACCGGCTCGACAGCGTAATTCTTCCCCCATGCCTGTATCACATAAAATACACCGCTTATAACGGCAAACCCTGCAAACAAGAATCTGAACTTAACCAACGCTGCAATGACATTCTCATTGGCGAACAGATAATATCCGAGGAAAAACACAAAACCATAAATGCCAAAGTGATAAACCACGATAACAGGAGTATTAAGAATCTGGAAACAGCCCCAAGCCGCAACACCGAGCACTAAGAACAACAACACAGTCAAAACATTCTGAACAGCACCGTTTGGACAGCCAAACTTATCGCACAATGCAGCCAACCGACCGCGTTCTATCATTCTCACAAGCAGCAGCACCATCGAAAAAATCCACAGCATCTGTATATACCACAGCACACCGATGCCGCTCATACACATAATCAGATACTTGACCAGCATCGGGACATCAGCCGGGATCTTATCCAATACATGCGACAACCGCATATTGAAATACCCCTGTATCCACTGGAATACAAGCAAACCAATCGTCGAAGGCACAAGCAGTTTAACGGTTCGGCTCTTTGCAAACTCCTTGCTGCTGTGAGTATTGAGATAAAATCTGCTGCTCATTCCGGAAACAATGAAGAGCAGCACCATAAACCACGGATACAGCAGATACTGCGTCATATCCTGCGGCTGAGCAAACAGCACACCGTCTCCTGTGACATCAAGATACTGACCTGCGGTATATGCTTCTCGTGCATCAGCAATCGGCCCGACCACCCCATAAGCCGCCACACCGTTAAACATATAAAACACATGATAGATCACGACCAACAAAACTGTCAATGTGCGGATATTATCCAAATAATGATGTCTCATAATTAAGCCTCCTCGCTATCCTCATTATCATTCTCAGAGTCCACCGCCTTGCCGCCGAAAATCTTGGCAAACAGCGAAGTGAACATATTCTTCGGTGGAATGGCAATCCCCTGTTTCTTGTCTGCCAGAAGCATAAGATTGTCACCCGGCATTATGCCAAACATATCTCGCATCTCCTTCGGGATAACGATCTGACCTTTTGTGCCGACAGTGACAGTCGCAGCAAATTTGTTTTTGACAGAGTTGTCTTTCATTGCAGTTATCTCCATAAAGTATGAAATGTATGACTTATTATACAAGAAAAAACTTGACTTGTCAATAAAAAAATCATCAGGTGATGATTTTCATCACCTGATGATTTTTTGTATTTTCCAATATTACTTTTGTAGGAATGCCTTGATCACTGCCAATTTCTCCAATGCGGCTTGGCGACCAATATCATAGCAAGCCTGCAAATGCTCCGGATTATTATCGGCACGACTGACAGGCAGTTCCTCTTTCGGACAGATGACAACAACCTCATCTTTGGCTGCTTTATCGAAAACATACGAAGTCTGGCGATTATACATCTCGTGGCGGCCATTCATTCGCTCGACAAGTTTCGGATATTTACGCAGCAGCATATCCATCAATGACTGCATCGACTCAGGCTTTTTGACATAGCCTTGTGGACGGGTAAGTATGACGACATTGCGGTTATAGCCGATCGACTCAAAATACTCCAACGGTATTGAGTCAGTCAATGCTCCGTCCATCAAACGGTATCCGTCAACCTTAACGACAGTGGAGACAAGCGGCATACTCGCACTACCCCGCATCCATTTCAGTTCATTGGCATCTCCGCTTACAAGTTCTTTGTATATCGGCTCACCTGTTATGCAGTCAGTCGCAACCATATAGAACTTCATCGGATTTTCGCTGAATGTCTTTGTATCGAAGATGTCCAATTTATTCGGGATAGTCTCATATCCGAACTTCACATTGTACAGATTGCCTGTAAAGAGCAGAGACCACACACTGCGAAAACGCGGATCTCGGCAGTATTTCTTATTATACCGTATAACTCGTCCGATCTGATGAGACTTGATATTGCAGCCGAATATCACACCTGCACTCACACCGATTGCCCCGTCGAATGTGATATTATTCTCCATAAAGACATCTATTACTCCGGCGGTAAACATTCCTCGCATCGCACCGCCTTCCATTACAAGTCCTGTTTTGATATTTGACATAAACTGTTCCTTTTTTCCAAAAATCTACTTCATCTCCGTAAAGTCCATCTTCATCAGCTGCTGCTTCTCGATGAGGAAATACGCCTTGACGGCATTGGCAAGCAGCAGAGTGCTGGTCAAACTGCCGATACCGCCGGGCACTGCTGTGATATATGATGCATTCTGTACTGCATCATCGGCATCAACATCTCCGCAAAGTTTGCCGTCATCAGTCCGATGAATGCCGACATCCGCAACGACGGCACCCGGTTTGAGCCATGACGCCTTTACCATTTTGGGAACACCGCATGCAGCCACAACCACATCAGACTGTCGGCAGATCTCCTCCGCATTCACAGTCTTAGAATGGCATATATTGACAGTCATATCTTTTTGCAGCAACAGATGTGCAGCAGGCTTGCCGACGGTATTGGATCGACCGATGATCGTCACCGTCTTGCCGGTCAGAGGATAGTCGAACCGTGCGGAGAAGTATTCCAGAAACAGCTGCACCGCCCAAGCTGTAGCAGGGATCAGCAGCGGCTCGCCGCTAAACAGATAGCCTTGATTAACGATATTCATACCGTCAATGTCCTTGCAGTAGTTTATCCTGTCGAATACATTCTTCGCATTGATATGCTTCGGCAGCGGCATCTGCATCATGATACCGTAGCAGCTCGGATCAGCATTAAGCCGCTTGATTTGCTCCAGCAGCTGCTCTTCAGTCGTATCAGCCGGCAGGATCTCACACTTGGCATCGATGCCAAAGTCAGCAGCCTTCTTCCGAATTCCGTTGAAATAACTCTTGCTCGCCTCATTCTCACCGACCATTATCGACGAGATCGACAGCTTCATCTTGTTGTCATCAATGATTGATTTCAGATGTGCCGTCATCTGTGCTGCAAAATCCGTTAATTTGATAATCTGTCCTGCCATTTTTTATCCTTATTAGTTAGAATGTCGCTCCCGATTTGATTTTATCAAATATGATGGAAAAAATCAAGTATATAATAGAAAAAAGGGAATAAAAAAATCATCAGCTGATGATTTTTTTATTCCCTTTTTTCCTATTTTTATTGAGTTATCGTTGCAATTTTTGACGAAATTGCAACGATAAATGAGAAAAATCCTGTGTTACTCATTCTCACATCTTCCGCTGGAAATACTTCTCCACATCTTCAAGTGCCAGCTCGAAATGTGCAGGCCGACCGTGCGGGCAGTTGGTAATCCCGTAAGCAAAGTATTGTTGGACAATCTCGGTCATCTCCAACAGATTAATATAGTCACCTTTCTTAATCGCTTCTTTGCACGATGCCTCGATCAATATCTGATCAATAATCGACTTGTCGGGATCGATCTCTTTCTGCAGGAATGAAACGATAAGATCAGTCACAACATCGTTATTTTTGCGGAGCAGCAGCACATGCGGCACAGCTCGGATCACGATAGTCGTGCCCTCGCTCCGCTCAATGTCGAAACCGTGCTGGTTAAGCTGAGCAATCCGCTGTTCAGTCTTGTCCGACCAATCGGTCAGCTCCGCCATAAGCGGGATAATCAGCTGCTCCGACGAATGAGACTCTTCGTAGATTTTGAGTTTCTTCCTATATATAATAGACTCCGCCGCTGCGTGCTGATCGATGATAAGCATAACACCGCCTTTCTCGACGAGTATATATGTATTGAATATTCTGCCGACAATGCGATAATCATCGGAGACATTCTGACTGACATCGGAGAAGTCCTCATCCGGCACAGAAGACTGACTGTGCTCAATGAACTCCAGATAATCATCCGAAGATCCGCCATTCTGACTGAAATGCTCAAACCTGTCAGGCGTAAACAGATCCACTGAGAATGGCTTATCCGCAGCGAAGAATGTCTGCCCCGTCACAAGTCCGCCATCCGGACTAATGCGACGTGAGAGCACCTGACTCATTGCGAGTTTGATCGCATGGCACAATTGTGCAGAAACAAAACTGCTGTCTGCGAAGTTGATCTCCTTCTTCGCAGGATGGATATTGACATCGATCTGTGCAGGATTAATATCGATGAAAGTATAAATCAGAGCATGTCTGCCCGGCGAGATATATTCACGCACCGCAGTATCGATCATCGCATAGTAGAACGGCACTGACACCGGCCGATTATTGACGAACAGTGACTGATATTTGCGGCTTGTAAAGAAAACATCAGGTGATGAATAATATATCGTGAAATTCAGATCCTCGCTGACTCGCTGAGTGAAAGTATTAATATGAATATCAAGGCCATTGTCATTGGCATTCGGCGTAACACTGTTAAATGCCGCAGCAAAATCACCGTCACCCTTAGTGCTGAATACGGGTTTGCCGTCATTAAAGAACTTGAAGGCAATATTGAGATTAGCAAGAGCCTTGTCACGAAGCACCTTCTTCACATTATTAAGCTCAGTAATCTTGGATTTGAGGAATTTTCGGCGAGCCGGCAGATTGTAGAACAAGTCAGTCACAGTTATCATAGTGCCTTTCTTAAACGGTACACTTTTGACTTTGTAATCATCATTATTAATGCTGCTGCCGGCAGACAGACCTGTCTCATCGGTATTGGTCGTTATCGCAATGTGAGCGACAGTCTTGATAGAGTTCAGTGCTTCACCGCGAAATCCCATCGTCGTCACATTGTAAATGTCATCTACATCGAATATCTTGCTCGTAGCATGTTCGGTCAGAGCAAGCATAAGATCATCCCGATGAATGCCGCATCCGTCGTCATCAACCACAATACTGTCGATACCGCCATTTACAGTCTTGACAGTGATAGCCTCCGCCCCGGCATCGATAGAGTTATCCACCAACTCACGCACAACGGCAGCCGGCTTATCTATCACCTCGCCTGCAGCAATCCTGGAATAAACCGACTCCGGTAATTGTTTGATTCGCACAGATTTCATCTCTATTTATTTCGTTCCCCGTATCACAGCACAATAGCAGTTATCATACTGCGTCTGCAGATAACTCATGTCAGGCACGGTCTCAACCTTAGAGAATCCGATCGCCTTGAATGCAGTGATCCAATCAGTCCACTCCATGAATCCGTAACGCGGACGAACAGGCGGATCAAGTTTGACATCCCAATAGTCATGGAGTGTATTCAGGAGGAACTCCTGCTGTATCATGCGATTACCGATAGGACGCACAGTCTCACATGCAATCAGGCTGCCGCCGGGTTTCAATGCTTTGAGCAGTTCTGATAATGTGAATCTCATATCTGCTGCCACATGCACCGCATTGACACCCCATATCACATCAAGCGAATCAGGAGCAATCCCCTGCGGCTCTAACGGCTTGTTGAAATCAAGTTTAGTGAAAGTAAAGCTGCTAATATCATCTGTCAAAGTCAACAGATCCCGCTTAGCCGTTCGCAGCATCTTGTTGGCTATATCCGTGAATATATAAGAGAACCCTGTCATCGCTTTGCCGTCGGACAGCCGCTGTTTGACGAACTGCTTAGTTCCGCCGCCAAATCCGCCACCAATCTCCAAGATCTTTGGACTCTTGCGGCTCTCTATATCGAAGTTAAGCACTTTCGCACCGCAAACATTGTGCACATTGTAGAACAGATTGTTGCTGTAATACTCGTTGGTCGCTTCCATATTCTCGACTGAGAACATAATATCGACACCTGTCTTGCGTCCTGCCAGATAGTCAGGATAGTTCTTAGCCATCAGTTCCAACATGTTGAATGCCGCTACACTATTCGGAGCAACAGATACAGCCTTAGCTTTAACCTCATCCAACTCATAGGTCATCGGCTTGTCTGTGAGCTTATACACATCTCCGCAGACAGATACATAGTCATCCTCAGCAAGCCGATCAAGCAGCCACTTCAGAGATGAATGAACTCCGGCATCGAAAGACTTCTCCTGTATAAGCTGATCGACACTCGTTCCATGCCTCAGACTCTCGTCCATGCCTGTCTCCTGCAAAATATTAAATATCAGTTTAAGCAGATAATAATCCGTCTGTTTCCAAATATCACGGATCGGCTTAGAGATTAACTCTTCCAAATACCACTGTTCCAACATAAAATCACCTCGCTGATATTATACTAAAAAGTAAAGAAAATGTAAAGATATAATTGAAATAAAACAAAATGCCTGCTTTGGCAGGCATTTTGTTTTATTTCCAAATGATTTACTTTGCACCAAGATTCATAACTTCATAAGAGTCGATATACCAGATATTGCCTTTCTTAGAGAAGAAGTAAGTGTAATATTTCTTCTCGATGTAGTCAATATACTTAAACTCGACCTCGACCTCGACTTTTGCCCGCCCTTCGGTATATTCCGTTCGGACAATGCGGAAGTTATGCGGCAGATAACTGATCGTATCGATAGTATTCTGCTTAAGGTACTCCTTAAACTCCTTGATCAATTCCTGCTTCTTCGATACATCGGCTCTCTTATACGATGCTGCGAAGACATTATTCAGCATAATGAGTTTCTCAAGATCAAGATACAGGAAAAATCTGTCCCACTGCTCTGACATTCTGGATTTCAGCATGAAACGCACAATATCATCAGGAGACTTCACTTCTACATGAAGCATCTCACCCTGTTCCGCATTGTGAACCTCAGCCAAAGAAGTTCTCCCGCCGTCTTTCTGCCGAATATTGACAGTCAGTCGGTTGGATGCAAGAGCTAAAGCCTTGTTATCATTCTTCTTGAGATCAGGATAGAAGTCTGCGAAGACAAGATACTGCCCCGGAGTAATATCGAAGAACTCATTCAGCGACACGACATAACTGTACCCCTCGTTAGGATCAAGTTTCAATGTGTTGAAAAACACCGGCTGAATACGATTAAACGCAATCAGAAAGTCCTTCTTATAAGGAACAACTTTATTCTGCATTGTCATCATGCGGAAGTTAAAACTATACTTCTTGTCATTGGCAATGTAGCAGCTGATTTCGTTGTTGGATTCATTGGTAATGCTGATCTTCACATCAATCCTGTCACCCTGACTGAATGTCTTTGGATTTGCCAATTCAATCTTGACAGCAAGTCCCTGATAGTCCTTCATATTCTGTGCGAAAATACTGCCGCAAATAAATAATAATAAAAAAACTAAGTATCTTTTCATATACTCAATTATCGACTTGTTTATATTTTATATTAAGGATTTTTTGAGCAAAATTCGATATTTTGTCACATACTTAGGCTCAGCAGGAATACTCCAACCGAGATACATACAATCCCGGCAATCTTAAAAGGTGTAAATGTATCACCGAAGATAAAATACGACAAAACAATGACTAATACATAACTGAATGCACTGACAGAACGAGCCGCTGATAACTCAGTCCGACTCAATGCTACCATATACAGTCCGAGACTGACGAAATAAGAAACTGCACCAATCCAAGCCGAGCCATTGCACAGCAGTGATATGAAATACTGCAGGACACCGTCCTGACCGGCACAGGCAGCGGCAGACTTCTTTAGGAATATCTGACCAACTGCCCCGAACAGTGCAGAAAGGATGAGCAAAAACAGATTAAGCATTACCGCTCTCGTAATGCAACATTGATCTTAAATGCTCCAAACTCAGTTACGATAGGCACAATAAGTGACTCGATCGTATCGCTGACTGTAGATGAACCAACGAATATAGCCGGCGGAGTAACATCAAACTTGTAGCCAAGTTCAGCAAGTCTTGTAACAGCACGACCGCTTATCATATTACCCAACTCTGTCAGAGTTGCATTGGTCATCTCATCAAACTCTGTCATCTCTTCGCCGTTCATAACAGACACGATCTTAAGAGCGGTGGTTTTATCAAGGTCAAGAACGACACGCCCCTCTACCTGACCAACCAAACCTACAATAACAGCAACATCGTGCAAGACAGAGATCTTGCTGCCGAGACTGATCTGACCTCTTGACACATCACTGCCAAGGACTTCTCTCAATACACTAACTGCTGATTCTACAAATGGATTAATATATTCTACACGCATATATCCTATTCTCCCAATAAATTTATCTGCTGACAACAGCATGAATTCTCGACAGAACTTTCTCTCTGTCAAGAGGTTTCACAATATAATTCTTAGCTCCTGCAACGAGAGCCTGTTTGACTAATTCCTCTTTACCCAAAGCACTAATCATAATGACTTTTGCTTTAGGATTTACCTTCATAATGTGTTCCAATGCCGTGATGCCATCCATATTCGGCATTGTAATGTCAAGTGTTACAACATCAATCTCATTTTGATGCTGCTTATACTTCTCAACCCCTTCCGTTCCATCCGAAGCAGCATCTATAATATCGAATTGCTCCGATGTCAAGATCTGCCGCAGCTGTTTCTGAACAAATATCGAATCATCAACGATAAGCACTTTATATGAGCTGCCGTCAAGTTTCAATCCTCGTGGTTCTTTAACTTCTTCAGACATAATATGCTCCATGAGTATTTTATTTTATTATCCTTTCCATATTCTTAGCTTTATAATAACATATTTTTATAAAAAAGCAATTTAATTTTTAAAATTTTATATTTTTATAAAATTTATGCTATAATTACAATTAAATAAAACGCACTCATAGTGCAGACAAGAATAATTGGGAGTGAACAATGAAAACAGCCGGAATATTATCCATCGGAACAGAGATATTACGCGGTTATACTTTAGATACCAATGCCAACTTCTTAGCGAAATTTTTCAAAGACTTAAACATTCAGACTATTCTGACTGCGACGGCTGATGACGGACTTGACTCTATCATGCACGGGTTGGACTATCTCCGCCAATGTGACATTATCGTAACGACCGGAGGTTTAGGACCGACCGAAGACGATGTGACACGAGATGCCGCTGCCGCATTCTGCGGACGCAAAATGAGCAGAGATCCGGCTATGATGCAGCACATCATGGAATACTTCACCGCACGGCAATGGCAGATAGCCGACTCCAACTGGCGGCAGGCTGACCTTATCGAAGGCGGACAGTTCATCCCTAATCCTAACGGCACTGCTCCGGGGCAGTTCGTGCTAAACGGCTCTCAGATGATCATCATCCTGCCGGGACCGCCACGAGAAAATCATCCGATGATACTGAACAGTCTGCCTGATATTCTTCGCAAATACGGATTCACTGACGGAGTACTGCTCAACAAGATATACCGCATCTACAATATCGGAGAGAGCAGTTTAGCCGACGCTGTGAAAGACTTCGACTTCGGAGATCACATCGTTGGATACTACTTCACAGAGGATGCAAGAGTCGAACTGCACATATCCAGATTCGCTAATGACAAGAATGAGGTCCTCGATCCGACGATGCTGCATTCTATAGAAGATATTTTCAACAATCTCGGTTGGTTCTGGACTGACGACATTCCTCTGCGCGAGATACTAATGAAACGGCTGCTTGACAGCAGACAGACTATTGCTTTCGCAGAGTCACTGACAGGCGGAGCTGTATCGGCTGACTTTACACTCACCCCGGGTGTATCGGCTGTGCATAAAGGCGGAGTCGTATCATACACAGACGAGATCAAACACAGAATACTCGGTGTCTCACAAGACGCTCTGGACAGATATACAGCCGTTTCGGAGCAGACCGCCGCCGAAATGGCGGCGGGCCTCCGGCGACTCTACAACACAGACATAGCCGTCAGCCTCACAGGTATCGCCGGCCCCGACGGCGGCACAGAAGAAACTCCCGTTGGCACGGTATGTTTCGGATTCGCCGTCGGGGAGTCCGTCACGACCGCCCGCTTTGTTTTCTCCGGCGGTCGTGACCGGATTATAAAGAAAGCGATTAATTGTGCTTATATAGAGCTATTGAAAATAATGAAAATAAAATGAAAAAAACGGCTTAAAAGCCGTTTTTTTTCATTTTATTTATCCAATTTTTTTCTGAGTGTTTCAAGTTTATCAATATAATTGTTAATAAGAGTCTTATATTCGTAAGGAATTTTATCAGGATCGAACATGATACCGAGACCGAAGATCGTTTTATTGCCCACGACAGGCTCGCATCGCATTATGGTTCCTTCGATAGGCAGTGACTTCGGCGGATTACCGGCAAGCACAAGATGTATCTTGATCTTTTTCTTAAGGACTGTGGGCGGATTGCACGCCATTAGAGCCATGACACCTGTAGCAGAGATGTTTTTCAGCAGACAATGCTGCTTAACGATACTGATCTCAATAATCGCTTTCGTAGTCGCAAATCCGATAACTCCGGCGAGTTTCTCATCGACATCAATACGGAGTGCCTTGCGTTTCTCGAAGTTCTCATTCATCTCGAAAACTTTGCCGAGTATCTCGATCAGATCCTCAGACGGCTTAGTTGTGAAATCCAGCGTCATCAGGAATGCCGTAGATGAGTCATTTTTCAGTTCAAATGATCTGTAAGACTTAACAACAGCAGGAACGAAGAACATCAAAGGATTTTTCGCATTCTTAGGATAGAATGACAAACGAAGATTAACGAAATTGTTGGACAGCTTAATACGCTCAAAGCCTTCATTATCAAGATGGATGATAATCTTTGCTCCAATCATCGAGCAGCTGTAGAGAACACACGGACACGGATCAGCCTTGATCTTGAGACAAATCTTCCGCGGCTCTACACCAAGAGCAGAAATGATAGACTTATTGAAAGCCAACTCTTGATCTTTATATCTGTCATAATATTCGTTTAATTTCTGAGATGATAACTCTGACACTTCTAACCTCTGTCTGTAGCCTATTAACTCCTTGCGACTTAAAATTATAGCAATTTTTTATAAATAATTCAACAATATTTTGACATTTATTGTTTTTTTTGATAAAAATTACATTATGAAAAAAATTTTTATGACTTTATTTTACATTATTCGCAATTTCTTCATTAAGGTTATGATCGCAGACATTAAGAGCCGCCGTGTGCCTCTGTTCATTATGGAAGTCACAGGCATACTGTTTGCACTAAACATCATCATGCTGCTGCCTGTGCTGATCGGTGCATTTAGTCCGTGGCTTATGCTATACTGCGGACTGCTTCTGATTGCATCATTGGCATTAAGCATCACATTCTATGCTGTTGAGCATCGCCAAATGGAGAAGATCAACAACGAACTGCTTGGATTTAACCTGATTTTATCTGATTTCAGGAAATTCATCTCGAATGACAGCATCTATTGTGGGATTACGGGTTTTATCATAGTATTTTCACTGTTTTTATATCAGCTTATCCTCATTCTGCTGTCGCTGATCTTCACTCGGATGTCGCTGACATTCTTACTCAATGTGCTGTTTATCAGTTTTGCAGCGGTCCTAATGCTGACTTTCGGCGGGCTGTATTTCAATTACGCATTCAGCAAGAAAAACAAAAATATGATGATCAAATTTGAAGAATACGAAGATGCCCGTCAGTCAGGGATATTTATGACAGCAGTGTATTTTATCTTCCTTTATATTCTGCAGATTTTTATTCTGAAACATTTTATTAAATTCGGATTTATGTGTTTCATGTATCCGATACCGACATCTGTTCTGCTTGCGATAGGGTTAAACTCACTTTTGCAGCTGACGGGCATATACAACCATTTCAGTTTCACGAAGCTGAGCGTTGCATTCGGGATCTTCCTGCGAGATGTAGCCGACTCGTTCCGCGAAAAAAAATTCAAAAAACTGCTTATTTATGTCAAATATATCATTCCGATAGCAGCATTTGTGCTGTGCCACATCATTCTGTCGGTATGCTACAAGCAGTTTAGCGGTGTAAGCGGACTCAAATTTTGGCAGTCGCTGCTATTCTGCTGTATATCATTCGTTCTGCTGCGGCACAAAAAATCATCAAGAACGAAGCAAATTCGCGAAGCGGTCAATTTTGCATTCTTTATGTTCGCCATTCTGTTTGTCATATCATTTGCAGGACTGCACGAGATCCAAACAGACGAAGCCGAAACTGATATAACTGTCACAACGCAGGGCAGCGGGCAGGCTGTCGTCAAGACGAAACAGGCAGATAATCAATTCGAGATCAAGACTCTGTTCTCATTCTTCGTTACGCCGCTTATAGATCTGCATAATAAAACTTACTCTTTGATCAGGACTAATCTCGATGAAAGACTAATCCCGATGATAATCCTGACACCGATAATATTCGCAATGCTTGTTTTCCTGTCGCTGCTCGTCATACTGATCGTCGATAAGCTGCGATTCACGATATATAACATTCTGAAGAGCAAACTGATCCGCCAAGATGAGAATATCCTCTTCGGAGACTCAGTGTCGTTCTTCTACTTCCTGCTGTCACTGCTGATCAACCTGCCGGTGATGCTGCTGCTTAAGTTAGAATGCCCCGCCCTTGCCAATTTCTTCAACTATATCTTCGATACATTCCAAGTTGCGTCGATATTCAAGATGAAATTCCTCACGGCTGAGAATGTTACGACTGCGGTGAATCTCATTATTAATATTATAATCGTCATCATAGCACTGCGGCTGCTGTTCCAGTTTATCTCGTCGATGCTCAGTTACTTTATCCTGTTTGCAGATGAGATTGTCTGGATCGAGAACAAACTCTATACCGGAATAACGCTGCGCATACCGCTGTCGAAGGTTAATTATATCATCTGCCGTCAGAATATTGTCGAAAAACTGTTCGACATCGGCTCGATACTGATCGAAGCCCAAGATAAGAATGGCTTAATCAAGATCAACGGAGTCAGCTCGATCAAACAGAAAAATATTATCTTAATGGAAAAAATCAAAATTGATCTACAAAAAGTTTAATCGTTTGGAAAGATTCGCCGCCATTACAACGGCAGTCCTGATATTTCTGTTTTATCTGTTCTTCAACTTCAACTATCTGTCCAAGTGGATCGACGAAAAAGGCGACTGCAACACTTACGATTACTATGTTCGGCTCGGCATCCCGAAGTATCTGTTCAACCCGCACCACATCGCTTTCGACTGGCTCGGCGAGAGAATGTATCATGCCGCCAAAGGAAACGGTTACACAGGTCGTGCGATGACCGTCCTGCAAATGCGTAATCTGCTGGTCAGTTCCATTGCACTCGCCATTCTATTTTGGCTGCTGTACAAGATCTCCAAGAAATATCTGCTGTCCATCCTGCTCGTCGCCTGTATTGCATTCACAGCGGCATATTGGATGTATTCGCAGATTAACGACACGCCGATTATACACAGCACTATGCTTGCGATACTGTTTCTTGCGGCGATTGCATTTCCGCAAGTCCGTCACCGACATCTCTACTCGATATTCCTCGGAATGTTCCATGCCAATCTGATATTCTTCCATCAGTCAGATCTGATATTTATGATAGTGATATTCTTCATCTACTTCTTCGCAGACAGAATGCTGGAGTTCGCTCAGTCTGAGCTTAACACAAGTCAGACATTCTCCGAGATGCGCAGTCTCTACCTCAACAAGAATAAGATCCGTCTGCAGCACTATCCGAGTATCAATATCGCTAACTTCAAAGCATTCGTAATATATTTCGTTACATTCTGCATTATTGTCGCTGCCGCATACTACTATGTCGGCATTGTTAAGATTGGGCTGACATTCGACAAGTCCGCCGCCACCAAACTAAACGGCATACAGGGAGCGACATACTTCTTCAACTGGCTCATCCTCTACACCAAGATCGACTACTGGGGTAAAGGATTCTCGGATATGTCCACGCTGGAGAAAGTTTTCCAAGGCATATCGACTTACTTCTATCAACCTCAGAAATTCGGCGGTCAGCCACTGTGCTTCGACTTCGCACACTTCATCGCACCTCAGCACATCCTGCCGAATATGGTCGGAGTGTTATTCATCGTTACACTCGGCTCGACAGTCATCCTTGCTCGGCCGCTCTACCGAAAATACAACTACATCTTCATCGCCGATCTGCTCTTTATGGCGATATATGCTGTATTCTCAATGTGGTGGGAGCCTGACTACCGTGAGTTCTGGGTCGCACCTATGTTCTCATTTTGGTTTATGGCATTCTTCGTGCTGAATTTCTTCATTGACAGAGCAGGCACAGCACTCCGCCCCATTATGAAACTCACCGTTTATACATTTCTCCTGACATTGGGCGGACTGCTGTTCTACTTCAACTGGGTAGGATTCATTTATCCGAATGTGACACACCAGTTCAGTAAGTTTGAGATAATGAGGTGAAAAAAGAAAATACGATATTTTGCTTTGCAAAACATCGCATTTTCTTCCAAGCAGCTAATTCTTTTACTATATCTCTCTTAAGCATTTTGTTATCCTTTGAATATATTATACAACATTTTTGTCATTTTCAAAGGATTTTCGGTACTGTTTTTGTCATTTTTAAGAGGATTTGGGATTCACCTCTTACATCATCACTCTCTTAACCGTTACATTCTGAGTCACAGTCTTAATCAACCGTTTATTCCTTGTTCGGCAGTCGCAGACAAAGTACGACAGCTGCGAGCCATCGTATTCTGTAAATACAAACTCTTCCTGATCTGTATAATCAAACGACATAATCGCTGTGGAGAGTTCTTTCATATTTCTGCCGTCATAATCCGAGATAAAAAGACTGATGTTGTCACGACTGTCCAAGACTTTATCGCCGTTAGTATCCGAACGAATAACGGTATAAATATTGCACTGATGATTACGAATGTATGGCTCAGGACTTTCGGTCATAAAAGAGTATTTATAAACAAACACATTCTTCGGAAACAATTTGTATTCCGAATGAGTACTTTCATTAATAAAGATAAAATTTGTAATGCCGTCGAAGGCAGTTCCTTTGCCAGCAATATTAGACAGTGCTGACATTTTCTGAGACTCAACGGAATACAATTCCTCAGCCTTGACAACGGTGCTTTTCACGCCGAATACAAACACATCACGAACCTTGCTGCAGAACTCGACATATTCTTTGATTTCGGTTTTGTCTTCAGCCTCAACAACTGCAATCTGCGGCGGCTGTCTGCGATGAAATCGATGCCCGATTTCTTCAAATATCAGCACGCCGAAGAATATTATACCCAGACAACTGCCGATTAGCAGAAGGATGTAATCGATTTTCTTAATAATGTCGAAAAACTTCGATTGGTTTGACATAATAAATCACCTTACTGATTATCTTTCTGATTGACTTCAGTTGTGCCGCCAAGGAATGTGGGCAGACTCTTACCGGTTTTTCGCCAATGACGATATTCTGCAGCAGCGATGCGATTACCAGCACAAATACAAGAATCGGTGCGATGGATTTAAGTGCTCTGACAAAAAGTCTTCCAAACAAACCGATCCACACAACTTTTGGCACAGTCAGAGCCAATACGGAACCGATAACCATTCCTATTACGATACGAATGATTAAACTCGTGTCATTTTATAATTGCCAAATGCTTTTTTTATCAGCCATCTCACTTCTTCCTAGCCACAACAAATGTAATATCGTCTTTCTGCTCGTGCATAAATGAAAATACATCACTTATGATCTCGTCTTCAATCTCTTTGACAGGGCGTTCGCCAAGCTCGCGGAATTTCTCGCAGAGACGATCCATATCGTAGAGTTCGTTATTCTCATTAGTCGCCTCGATGAGACCATCAGTATATAAGAGGAATGTATCATTCTTTTCAAGTTTAAATGAACTAACCATAGTATTCTCATCTATCTCCGGGATAAGTCCGAGCCATACACCGCCTGTCTCGATACGCTCCACCGTCTTAGTAGCATAGCGGTAGACGAGGATGTCGAGATGTGCACCTGAGTGATTGACCATACCGTCAGGATCAGCGACGATCATCGCCATCGTCATGAAGTGGTCCTCACCGAGACGCTGCTTGATATTCTGATACATGACACGATTGACATCAGCGATGAGTTTATCCGAAGCGATGTCCGGTTTATTGAGCAGCACAGTATTGAATGCGGTCTGTGCCATCATCATTATAAGTCCCGATGTCAGACCGTGACCTGACACATCGCCGATACCGAACCACAGCCGACCGTTCTCCTCAGAGATCAGATCATAGTAGTCACCGCCGACCTCGCTTGCAGGGATCATCGTCGCTGTAATATCATAGTACTCCTGTGTAGGGATGCCAGGCAACAGACAAGTCTGTATCTTCGCAGCCAAGTCAAGCTCGGACTTCTCACGCTCAGCGGAAAGGAGTTTATCCTGATATGCTTTTATATTCTTAATCATCGCATTGAAGTTATCAGTCAGGACACCGATCTCATTGTCAGATGACGACTTCAGGAAATGCGTATAGTTACCTTCGGCAACCTCTTTCGTAGCACCGACGAGATCAGCAATCGGTCTGGTAAATGTCCTGCTGAAGAAAATACTGATGACAACAATGACAAGGATAACCAATATCGCAATGATAACAAGCACACTGATAATCTCCGATACCGGCTTCAATATCTGTTTCGTCGGATGGAAATACACAAGCTGCACGCCGGTCACATCACTTTTTTTCTTGACCATTACAAATTTCTTGCCGTGATAGCGAACGAAGTTTCGCTCTGCCTGATAATCATATTCTTCATCCTCATCCGGCACTCGATGCAGGATCTCCAGCACTTTGCTGTCCGTGAGAATGTTAAAGTCGGTATTAAGCATTCTGTAGTCATTGAAGAAAAGCAGCTCACCTTCAGGTTTCTTCTCATCGCCATCGAGCTGATACCGATACTTCTCGCGATCATAGTTATAATAATCACTGTCATCATAATCATCCACCGCTGAAACAGCCGGATGGTTGTAATTCATCATATTGCCGTCGGCATCGAGTATGTACAATGTTCCAAACTTCAACTGATCTATACTGCCGTAGAAATTGCGGATAAAATTAGTGTTGAGAACAACGAGCAGGAATGTATCGAAAGTATCACTCGGATCGTCAGGCGGTTCAGGATAGAACGGATAGAGCAGCACCGTTTGCTTGTCGCCATCCATACTCGGTATAGTTCCGTTTTGGAATTTGCCGATTGCAAGTTTGATATTATTGTCATTCTTAACTTTCAGGAAAAAAGGATCTTGGATTATCTTCTCATAGTTCGGATCGGATGGTCTCGCACCGTTATCATTACAGAATGTGAGTTTCCAGTCGGTTTTAGTCTTCGGAGAATATTTATTCATCTGATAAATATAGACAAACCCGTCGATCTTCTCCTGCACAGTGTTGCGAAGTCCGAAATCGGATCGGTCATCACCAAGCAGTGCGAGATCAGTCTCCTCCTCTTCCTGAATGGAATGTGTCGCAGGTTCAGCCACATAATTGCGGAATGCCGTCGTATCCAGCATACTGGACAGCGTCCTGGCATACTGCTCATATACAGAGTCGAGGTTGATGTTGACCTGCGACAGCACAGTATCATAATAGTTGATATTCTGCGTCAAGAGTTTGTTATATACATGGACGCTTACAAACAGCATAATCAGTGCAATCGGAATGACAGCGATCGGGATAATAAGCATTAACAGCTGCTTTCTGATTTTGCCTTTTCTCTTCTGAATATCAGGTTCGGATGTTGAATTCACAAATAGCCTCGTTTTCAATTTATCGATATTCTAATTATAGTGTTTTTCGGTCATAATTTCAATCAAAATCTGAATTTTACAAAAATAATAAAAAAAGCACAAAATCAATATGATTTTGTGCTTTTTTGCTAATATCTTCTCAGCAAAGAGAGCCTTCTTCATCTTCGCCGCCGGCTTCTTCGTTTACAAGATCATTGAGATCTTTCATAAACTCATCGATATTGATGCCATGAGCGGAGATGCCCTGCTCGATAGTCTCGAAATGTGCCATAGCACAGCCCAAGCAGCCTATTCCATAAGCAGCGAAAACCTTCGCAGCATCAGGATATTCCATAATTAATTCCCGCAGATTCATATCCGGAGTTATTGTAACCTTTGCCATATTCAGCTCCTTGTTTATTGTTGTTGGTATAAATATAACTAAATTTTGTATAAAGGTCAATGAATTTTTTGGATTTTTTTGATTAGTTTTATCTGCTACTTTATGTGATACTAAAAGTAGCAGATAAAGTAGCAGATATTTCAAAAATTAAACACATAATAATCATCGCACTTCTGACAGCAGTCTGCCAACTCGCCGGCCGCATTCTGCTCAAATAAACGGTGCATTTTATCGATAATCGTCTCAACACTGTCAGAATGAAGATCGCCGATAATCTCATCATTATACGGACAGCGGCGAGCACGACCGCTGCAATCAACGGCAATCTCTCTCCGCAAGTGGAAACACGGACAACGCTCGAACGGAGACAAATCAACTACGCGTCGGTCAGGCAGGCTACCACAGTATGACGAATACTTGCGGACAATCAAGCGATTCGTCTCGCCGCTACGAATATATTGTTCGATCTCTTTTTCATTCTCAGGAAGACGAGTCACCAACTTATAAGTCCGAATATCAGCGGCGGTAAGTTTATCATAAACAGCCAAAGCAGCAGCAAAGTCGCCGCCCTGATGAAGTTTATTGTAAGTCTCTGCATTATATGCGTCAAGTTTTATCACCATTGTAATATGAGACTTAATCTCATTCGGCAAAGCGATAAGTTTATTAATAGCGGCTGCCGTCTCAGTGCCTGCTCCGTTAGTCTCGATCACAATATCGATGCCACGCTCCGCCGCCATTCTTACCATCTCGATAATCTGAGAATGAAGCAGCGGCTCGCCAAGTCCGGCGAAGAGGAATGTCATCTTATAATCAGCAATCCCGGCAAAATGTGTCAAGACTTTGTTATAGATCGATATATCTAAGTCAGTGCTGCCGGTTCGATCTAAATGCGGCAGATAATCGCAAGCCACATTCTGCCTGTCGGTAATATCCCAGCCGACCATATACGGACCGCAATAAGCCAACTCAGGATGCTGAGACAGATACGCTGCTCGCTCTTGCGTCGTCATATTCTTCGTCACAGCAAACACTTTAGCGGTGAGGCTCGCCGTCTGATAATCAGTCTGCCCGAATGACAGCCGCATTGTCCGAAGGTCATGCTCGCTCAAGAATGTCTCGATGTCGAATGAGTTAATATCCTTAGACAACGCCCAAAACAGATAATCACGCCGCGGAGTGTCATCCTTCGCCTCGATAGCCAACTGCTTAAGATTCGAGATAATCTTGCGTGCGATAATCGTCGGAGTCATCCCGACAGGATAGCCAAGACAATATGTCCAATCAGCCATATATTTGGCATGTCTGGCAAGCATACTTTCGGTAAATGCCGCATCGTAGAACGGACTCGCTGCATCAAACACAACGATCTCATCACAGTTTCGGGCATTGTCATCTATCGCTGTAATAATGGAGACCGGAGAATTATCACAGACGATCACATTCTTAATGCCGTCCGGCACATTCGTGATACTGCCATTCTGCACCAGCACAAACCGGTCGAACTTATTCTGCTTCGACAGCTCATATATATATCCAAGACATGTTTTATTGCCATACTCCGGCTGAGGCTGCAGATCGCCGCAGACAAACATTCCGTCAAATAATATCATCCTCATAAATATTCCCCGAAATTAAAATCTCTCCAGATCCTGCAAGCCGTCGGCACGCAGGTCCTCGCTAATACTAAAATACATCGCTGCAGTTTCATAATCACGCACAATCGTCTTGCACATTCCCAGATTGTAAGCGGCAATCCCGCGTGCAAACGACGGATTAGTCGGCTCGTCATATATCTCCTGCCAAACCATCTCCGCTTCGGACAGACATCCGTGAGCAAGGCATGCCTGAGCATGACTAAACTTCTCACCCTTGCCGTATCGGAAATACACGACATCTTTGGCAATCGCCTGCAGCCGCGTGCCGAACATCTCGCGGAAAATCTTGTCGATCGCTCCGCTGTAAAGCATCTTCGGTTCTATCTGCCGAATATTATACGCGGCGAAAGTTTCAATCTTAGGCATAAACAGATTCTCCAGCTTCTGACGCTGCTGCTCATCCTTATAAGTCCTGCGAATGCAGTCTGCCGCTGCAATTGTGTAACTAACATCATCAGTCAGTTCCCGGGAGAACTTCGCTTCGTCATATCGCTCGATCATCGCATCGATCACAACTCTGACAGTCCGCTCATAATCGATATTATTATGATAGACAACGAGTTTGTCGTCAGTCATCTCGACATCGCGAGTCACATCTTCCCACTTATCGTCGATCTGAATATCAAGAGTCCGAATGTCGATCGTCAGCTCATATCCGAAGAATGATTTCGGCTTAGTCAGTATCGACACCTTTGGCTTCTGCAGACCGCGATTATGATAGAATGTCTCGATATATTTTTTGAGCTGCAAAGCAAAAATGAAACTCTCGTATTTCTTCTGACGAAGTGCCTTGCGGCGAGCGATCTCTTCCTTAGAGAAGAATGAAGGTTTATCTGCAACATCATCAGATGTATCGTCAGACAAATCCGATGATAATAATGCTGAATATATTTCTTCTCCGATTAAGATATTGATCTCAGATACTTGATTGAGGTCAAAACCTTCCGCCGGGACAAGAGTTTCCGCAATATATGTATGCCGGATGACATTGCTGCCGATACTTGTGCATGACACTGCGAAAGCTATTATTAATAATAGAAGAAATCCGATTTTTATATGCTTCATATCTATACCTTATATGTCACCCTGAACTCGTTTCAGGGTCTCATTAAATTGAGATGCGACAATCAAGTTCAGCATGACAATTATAGAAACTGCCATTAGCTGACATTCTAAAAAATTATTTGATTTTAGTCAACAAATATTTCATAAAATCGGGAATTCTCTGATTTTGACAACATTCTGATCGCCGTTAGCCTTGATACAACTGCGAATCTCATCCAGCCACATTTTGTCAGAAGCATTATTTTGAGTCTCCAGCACTTCCATCAGAGGCACAAGCACGAAGTTACGCCGCTGATACGCAGCATGCGGGATATGCAAGTCAGGTTTATCGGCATTCACACCGTCAATCGCGATAATATCAACATCTATCGGGCGAGGTCCTTTGTCGATATGGTGATATTCTGCCCGCCCCAACCCATTCTCAATCTCATGGCAAATATTAAGAATGTCATAAACATTCTGTTCGTCATAACGATACACTGCGATAATGTTATAGAAATCATCCTGATCGATATAATCCTGTGGTGCAGTCCGATAGATACTCGATACAGCCAGCCTCGCGAAATGCTCATCCAACAGCCGAACAGCCTGAGTAAGGAAAGTCTCTCTTGAACCGATATTGGATCCAAGAGAGAAAAAAATCCTATTCATAGAATGTTACTGCAGATCCAACTGCGTTTCCTGCTCGGAAGGAGCTTCCTCTTTCGGAATGAGGATCGCTCTAATCTGATCTTCGACTTCTTTGGCAATCTCAGGATTGTCACGAAGATACAACTTAGCATTGTCACGCCCCTGACTGATCTTGCGGTCGCCCATCGAATACCACGAACCTGACTTCTGCATAATATTATATTTCACGGCAGCATCGACAAGAGAGCCTTCCTTAGAAATACCCTGTCCGTAAGCGATCTCCAACTCAACCTCACGGAACGGAGGCGACAGTTTATTCTTGACAACTTTGACTCGCACCTTATTGCCGACTGCTTCCTGACCGTTAGTGAGAGTCTCGATTCGGCGAATGTCAAGACGCATCGATGAGTAGAACTTCAACGCATTACCGCCGGTTGTCGTCTCAGGATTACCGAACATAACACCGATCTTCATTCGCAGCTGGTTAATGAATATGATACAGCAGTTAGTCTTGTTGACGATACCGGTGAGTTTACGCAGAGCCTGACTCATAAGACGAGCCTGCAAACCCATGTGGCTGTCACCCATATCACCTTCTATCTCGGCACGCGGAGTCAATGCTGCAACAGAGTCCACAACGATAATATCTACAGCACCGCTTCGGACAAGCTGTTCTACAATCTCAAGTGCCTGCTCACCTGTATCAGGCTGAGACACATACAATTCATTGATATTGACCCCCAACGCTCTGGCATAAACCGGATCAAGTGCATGCTCCGCATCAACGAATGCAGCAATACCGCCGCCTCGCTGAGCTTCGGCAATGGCATGCAGAGCCAGCGTTGTCTTACCAGAAGACTCAGGTCCGTAAATCTCCACAATTCGCCCTCGCGGATAACCGCCAATACCAAGTGCAGCATCCAACATCAGAGATCCGCTCGGAATAACATCGATATTCACAGACTTACGCGAGCCGAGTTTCATTATCGAGCCCTTACCGAAAGCCTTCTCAATATTGAGAATCGACGCTTCAAAAGCCTTATACTTCTCACTGACATCTTTGGGATTGAGATTAACATTCTGATTTGTTGCTGCCATAGCTGCCTCTTGTTCGTTGATTAGATCGTTTCGTTTTTCATTGTTTGACATAGATTTCACCTCGTTACAATTGAGGGGTATCACAACCAATAAAGCGAAATATCTGACTTAAATACTGATAGAATAAATATAACAAATATTAAAAGTTTTTTCAAGAAGAATTTTAAAAATTTATG